>JAEPMY010000021.1 GCA_017643685.1 Sneathiella sp. | reverse complement strand
GTCGGATGGCACGAATGTCACTGAGCAGCGTTTTACGATTAACGTGGGCGATGAAAATGAAGCGCCAGAGAATCTCTCACTTGATGACAACAGCATCATTGAGAATGCAGCGGTTGGCGAGCTGGTTGGCACTGTTTCCGCGACGGATCAGGAAAATAACGACCTGACATACAGCTTGGCGGATGATGCCGGCGGTAAGTTCACCATTGATTCAGCTACAGGTGAAATCCGTGTTGCGGGCGATCTGGATTATGAGACGGCGACCTCCCACGAGATTGTGGTTGAGGTGTCGGATGGTACGAACGTCACTGAGCAGCGCTTTACGATTAACGTGGGCGATGAAAATGAAGGACCAGAGGCAGGTAACGTTGACTTTGGGGTAACTCAAGAAGATACAGCCTATACATTTACCAGTTCTGATTTAATCGCAAACAGTTCGGACGTTGATGGTGATAGTTTGTCTGTTACTTCTGTGACTGTTGATCCATCATATGGAACGATCGCGGAAACAGCACCTGGTGAGTATCGTTTTGACCCCACGGCTGACTTCAGTGGCGACGATATTCCTATTCAGTTCACGATCTCTGATGGCGAAATTACAAGTGATGCGACAGCCTCAATCGATGTAATCGCTGTTTCTGATGCACCTGAATTAAGTGTTTCAATCAGTGATCCAGTCTTGGATGTTGCTGGCGGTAACTTGCAGCACGCGACTGTCAATGTGAATAGCGTTTTCTCTACGGATAATGGGTTCACTGTTTTGGGGCGGGTTATCCAGGATGACGGCACATTAAGCGAAGCGTCTTCGGAGTATGTTGAAGCTGGATGGAATGGGCTTGGGGAGCATGGCGGAAGCACTCCAGGATATATTTCGGTCAATGGGTCCAATGATGGTAACAATCACCTCATTGGCGCAGATGAAGATGCGGGGCTTTCCGAGCAGCTGATCATTCAATTGGATGGACAGGCGACGTCCGCAGATGTTGGTATTCTTCATTTGATGGGAAGCAACGGGAATGGCAGTAAACAAGAAGGGTTTTACACATTACTGCGTGATGGTGAAGTTGTTGGAAGTGGTAACTTTATCGGTGAGCCAGGCGGTCATGAAGAGCGCTATACTCTGACGGCAGATGGCAATGAGCCTTTCGATACTATCATTTTTACGGCAGCTGAGGATTTTTATGGCCGAACAAATGGTCATAGTGATTATGCCATTACATCTATCGAGCTTGACCAGGTTATGCCTGAGGTGCCGCTTGATGTTTATGATCTAAATGTAAGCGCTGCGCTGACAGATCTGGATGGGTCTGAAACGTTGAGTGCCATTACCTTCGATAACTTGCCAGAAGGTGCGGAACTGAGCGCAGGAAGTCAGAATGCTGATGGCAGTTGGACTGTACCCTTAGATCAGCTGAACGACCTGCAACTGCAGGTTCCTGCAGATTCTATCGATAGCACATTTGATTTTACTGTTTCGGTATCTTCTGCCGATGGTTCGGCGGTGCCAGCGACGACAACTGTTTCCATTTCCGCGAATGCGTATGAAACAGCGCCAGAGGATTTGTTGCTAGATAATGCAACTATTGCCGAGAACGCGGACGTTGGTGACGTGGTTGGAGTTGCCTCCGCAACGGATCTTGACGGGGATACACTTACTTATTCCTTAGTTGATGATGCCGGCGGAAAATTCCAGATTGATAGCGAGACAGGTGAAATAACCGTAGCGGGTGAATTAGATTTTGAAACCGCGCCAACTCATGATCTTGTGATTGAGGTGTCGGACGGTGACACCACGATTTCTGAGAATTTCACAGTGCAAGTGACTGATATTGCGCCAGGGGATATGGATGGGCGCGGCAGTACTGTTGATACACAAAATGTGGGCGAGGCAATGGACCTCGATCACATGGATGTGTTCCCAGATCTCCATTCCCCCGGAAACTTGGAAGAGCGGGTTGGTACAGAAGTTTTTGAGGATATGGTCGCAGATGCCAACGACGTCTATGTAAATTACCAATCTGATGCCCGTGTAACATTTCAGGGGGAAATAGCAGGATACCGAAACTCAGTCGGCGGTTATCAGGTTGACGGCGACGGCAATATTGTCGGTGTGCAGCTTCTTTGGGGGGATGCATCTGATAATAAGCTGGAAACAGGTCAATCGACTGCCGTTTATGAAGGCATCGATAAAGGCAACCAGCTCGGTTTCTTTGTTATTCAAAATGGTTTCGGCAAACTCCCGGATTGTTCCTATGAAGGGGATGGAAACAGCTTTCCTGATAGCGGCCAATGGGTCTTTGTGAGGGCTGACTTTGACGCGAATTCGCATTCTCCGGAAGATTACCGATATAATGTGAATGAAGATACCGGTGCTCCGAAACTCGTGTTTGTTGAGGAAGATGGTACCGTTCATTCGATTAATACAAATGTTTATCATTCCACCCATCAGGACGCATTGAATCCTGAGGGAAATGTTGATGACCGCGAGCATTTTGTTGCAGGTGTTGATGCCGAAAACGGCATTCTTAATTTTGGTTTCGAAGACCTGTATGGTGGCGGTGACGAAGATTTCAACGATGGTATGTTTAGCGTTGAAATTGATGTCCGCGACTTGGTGCAGGTTCCAAATGCGTTATTTGTCGAAGATGATGCCGGAAATTCAACTTTCCAGATGGCAGACCCTGACGGCGCAAACATGCAGTCATTGACCCTAACGATGACCAATTGCCTAGATGGGGATCAGCTAAATTTAAGCGGTGGATACGAAATCGTTGATGGTCAGTTACTCCTTACAGATGGGACTGATTTGGGGCTAGCTGCGTCAATTCACGACGATGGATCAACAATCACGGTAACAATAGAAGGGGAAGCTTCAACAGAGCTATACGAGTCTATTGTTCAGAGTATTAACTTCTTCAACCCCGATCAGGGTGTCGACATTTCAGGTGTCCGAGATATCAGTGTAGAAGGTGTCAGCGCGCATGGTGAGGAGATGGATATCTTATCCACAACTCGTACTGTGGGTGAGGATCAAGTCATTAACGGAACTGCCGAGAATGATACACTGAATGGCGGATATGGTGACGACACCCTGACAGGAGGGGGCGGTCACGACAACTATTATGCTGGTGACGGCAATGATGTGGTTATTGGCGGTGATGGGTCGGATTTGATGTCCGGTGGTGATGGTCATGATAGCCTGTCAGGTGGCGGTAATAATGATCTTATCAACGCTGGCGACGGGCATGATACGGTTGATGGCGGAAGCGGCGATGATCTGATTTACGCTGGAGCGGGAGATGACGAAGTTCATGGCGGCTCCGGAAATGATGAAATTATCGGCGGAGCTGGAGATGATACTCTGTCCGGTGGTGAAGGGGCAGATATCTTCTATTTCGGGACAGAAGATGGCAGTGATAATATCTCAGGTGGTCTTGGTGGTGGCTGGGCAGATAGCATTGCCCTGTATGATGGGGCGCCTGAAGGAAATATCGAAGACTGGCTGACGCTCACATCGGGTGAAGTGGAAAGTGTTCAGGATGGTGAGATTTTCTTGTCTGAAGATGCGTCCGGCACAATCAACCTCGGAGATGACGCGGTACTCACCTTTGAGGGAATTGAGAAAATTGAGATATAATATAGGTTAAATGGACTAATTCGAAGTGGCGCCTTTCCAATAGGGGAGGCGCCATTTTGCTTTAATACTCGCTTGTTGTTAGTAGTCGAATGTATTAGAAAAAGTAGGCAGCAATATTTTGCATTTGTTGAATAAGTTGGAATAGTAGTAACCGCCTGTGAAAAGAAATCTGACAACGGATCTTGAGCATCAATTATTCGATGCCTTGGAAAGTCTCACAGAAGCGTTTGTTCTTTATGACGCTGACCATCGGTTGATCTTATGCAATACACGATTGCTTGAAATCTATGGGTTGAGCGCCGATGAGGCGTTGCCTGGGACACATCTGCGTGACGTTGCCCTTGCGAATATTCGTAAAGGCCATTTCGTGAAAGAACAAACTCCCGAAACTGTGGATTTATACATCGCAGAGCGGTTAAGGCGGATTGATTGCGGGCAGGGGACATATGACATTCAATTAAAAGATGGCCGGATTATTCATGTAAATGAAAAGCGGACGGCCTCTGGCGGAATTGTTAGCATCCAGCGAGATTTGACAGCTCGCCGAAAACTTGAAGAAGAAAATCGGCGCAGCCGGGTGCTGTTCGAAGCGGCCTTTAATGCGAATTCTTCTATTTGTTCAATTACAGTTTTGGATACTGGGAAATTCCTCGACGTAAATAACGCATGGTGTGAGTGCCTCGGATATACCCGCGAGGAAGCTGTCGGAAAAACGGCTGTTGAGCTGCAAATTTGGGGCAATGCCTATAATAGGGCGAAAGTTATTGATCAGCTGAAAACGGGAAAAAATCTCGTCGGCTTTCGGTCTCAAGTGCGCACCAAGGAAGGGGATATTCGCAAAATTATCCTTAATAGCGAAATCATGGAGGTTGATGGTCTCGATTGTTTATTTATCTCTGGGCAAGACATTACAGAGATAAATGAAGCTGAGATTGCCCTCAGCGAAAGCCAGGAGAGGTTGGCAGGCTTTGCGCGTGCTAGTACGGATTGGTATTGGGAGCAGGATTGTAACCAGCGTTTCACTTATCTCTCGAATAATGTCAGTAAATCTCTGGGTAAGCCGACCAGCTATTTCCTCGGGCGGACTATGGAACAGGTCTATGGTCAATATGAAGATCCGGGGATGGCTGAGATCAATCGCCAGTTTGAGGCTCGTGAGCCTTTTAGAGAAGTTATCTTAAAGAGAACGCACCCGATTACTTTTGAGACTGTATGGCTCAGAACTAGTGGGCAGCCCTACTATGATAGCGACGGTGAATTTCAAGGCTACCGCGGTGCGACAACGGATATTACCGAAAAAGTATTTCTGGAAGAGCATTTGCAGCAATCCCAGAAAATGGAGGCAATCGGCCAGCTAACCGGTGGGGTTGCACATGATTTTAATAACCTGTTGGCGATCATTCAGGGGAACGGTGAATTCCTGTTAGAGGCGGCCGAATGCGCTGACCCTAAACTGCAGCGTCATGTCAGTGCGATTATGAGGGCAGCCGATCGCGGCGCGGAACTGACACAGAGTATGTTGGCATTCTCTCGAAAACAGGACTTGAGGCCTTCGCAATTTTATCTCAATGAGCGTATCGGATCGATTCTTGGGCTTTTGCAACGGACTTTAGGTGAAACGATTGAAATTGAACCGACGTTTGCCGATGGACTTTGGCCATGTCTTGCTGATGCAGGCAAATTTGAAAATGCGTTTTTGAATCTCTGTATCAATTCGAGAGATGCGATGCCCAATGGGGGAACTTTAACGATAGGTCTCACAAATTGTGATGCCCGAAAACAACCGCCGGAAGGAGATCCAGAACTGTCTCCAGGTGAGTATATCCGTATGACAGTAAGGGATACAGGGGCTGGTATTCCTGAGGAGGTATTGCCTCATATTATGGAACCTTTCTTTACAACCAAAGAAGTTGGGAAGGGTACGGGGCTAGGACTTAGCATGGTCTATGGGTTTGCGCATCAATCTCAGGGGCATCTCTCAATCCATTCGCGTGAAGGCGAAGGTACAGAAGTTCGCTTGTATTTACCGAAAGCCGCAGACTAGGTTTTTGCGAACTTAATTCCTGAAAATTTTGACACAGCATAGCTTTCCTGCACCGGGAAAGCATACATTTCCTTTGACTTTTGTAGTGCTTTCATTATTTCTTCATTTGGTTTCGATATTGTTTCGAGGCGAAGATGTTTCGAAGAAAATGGTGCGCAGCATGACACAGGAAGTAGACCTTTTCATTATCGGCGGCGGTATCAACGGATGTGGAATCGCCCGTGATGCTGTAGGGCGGGGATATTCAGTCGCACTGTGTGAGATGCGTGATTTGGCGAGTGGGACCTCCAGTGGGTCTACAAAGCTTGTGCACGGCGGTCTTCGCTATTTGGAGCACTATGAATTTCGCCTCGTGCGAGAAGCATTGAGTGAGCGTGAAATTCTGTGGGAAATGGCCCCTCATATTATTTGGCCGCTTCGTTTTGTACTTCCTCACCATAAAGAGCTACGTCCAAGTTGGCTGTTGCGCTTAGGGTTATTTATCTACGATCATATTGGCGGGCGAAAGAAGTTGCCGGGCACCAAGACCCTTGACCTTCGGAGCAATCAGGCAGGCGCACCCATTCGCGATGAGTTCGTCAAAGGGTTTGAGTATTCTGATTGTTGGGTTGATGATGCGCGCCTTGTGGTTTTGAATGCGCAAGATGCCCGTGATAAAGGGGCCGATATCATGACGCGCACAAAATGTGTGAGTGCCGTCCGCGAGGGAAGCAACTGGGTCGTCACGACCGAAGATCAGCATTCGAAAGAGCAGAAAGTATTCAAAGCCAAAATGCTGATTAACGCTGGTGGGCCTTGGGTTGATCAGGTTATTAATCAGTCACTGACTGAAACTGGTGCAGGTAACAGCAAAAACGTTCGTTTGGTTCAAGGCAGCCATATCGTTGTTCCTAAAATGTTTGATCATGATCGCTGCTACATTTTCCAAAATGCAGACGACCGAATTATTTTTGCGATTCCCTACGAACAGGACTTTACCCTAATCGGTACGACAGATCAGGATTTTAAAGGTGACCTGAAGGAATTTGGGATCACCTATGCCGAGACGGAGTATCTCTGCAATGCAGCGAGCGAATATTTTAATAAGCCTGTCGCGGTTGAAGACGTGAGTTGGACTTATTCTGGTGTCCGCCCTCTTTATGATGATGGGGCCAGTAAAGCACAGGAAGCGACGCGCGATTATGTTCTTCGTGAAGAGGGGGGGGATGGTCAGGCAAAACTGATCAACATCTTTGGGGGTAAGATCACAACGTATCGTCGCCTTGCCGAAAGCGCGCTAGAGAAAATTGAGACTAGCCTTGGAAAAAAAGGCGCACGGTGGACAGCCGGCTCTACTTTACCAGGAGGCGACTTCCCAGCAGATGGAACGCACCGCTTGGCACTTCAGATAATGGAAAAATACCCGTTCCTAGCTGACAAAACTGTTGCCCGTTTCGTACGCTCCTATGGGACGAGCAGTTTTAAAATGCTTGGCAACGCAAAAAGCCTCTCCGATCTTGGGCAGAATTTTGGGGCTGATCTGACAGAGGTAGAGGTCAAGTATCTCATGCTGTCTGAATGGGCTGAAGAAGCATCCGATGTGGTTTGGAGGCGAAGTAAGCTTGGGCTGCGCCTTAATGAAGAGCAAATCGAAGTGCTGGATAGCTGGATGAAAAGTCGCAAGCTTGTGGCTTGAAGGATTTCTCCGTTGAAGTCTCTGGGAAAGATTGTTAAGTCACCCCTTCAGACATGATCAAAGAGAGATACCCTGCTCATGAGCCAACAGACCGCAGAAGAGACCATTCAGGATCTAAAAGATGCCTTTCTGTTCTTGGAAGAATGGACTGACAGGTACGGTTACCTGATCGATCTGGGTAAAAAACTGCCGGAGTTTCCACCTGAGCTACAGGTTGAAGAAAATCTGATGCCCGGCTGCCAGTCACAAGTCTGGCTCGTGTCTTACATGGAGGGTGATAAACTCCGGTTCAAAGCTGCAAGTGATGCCATGATTGTGAGTGGCCTTATCGCTATGATCCTCAAAGTTTATGATAACCGCACACCGGAGGAAGTTTTGGCAACTGATCCAGCCTTTTTGGATGAATTAGGGCTAAAGAAGCATCTCTCTCCGTCCCGCAGTAATGGACTACATTCTCTTGTGCAGCATGTTATGGCCGCTGCAAAACGCTACTCTAGCTAGTTCCGGCCCCTTGATTTTAAGATCGAGGGGTGTAGCATGATCCAAAACTGATAAAAATAAGCGGCTTGCCGCCCGGAGGATCATGCAAAACCCTACCCTTCTTATCGCCAATCGCGGCGAAATTGCCATTCGTATCGCACATACCGCCGAAGAGCTTGGGTGGACACCTGTTGCTATCGCACCAGAAGATGATTTGAGTAGCCTGCATGCCTCCCGCATTGAAAGCGTGGAACGATTACCGGGCTCGGGGGCGGCCGCTTACCTTGATATCGACGCGGTAATTAATGCTGCGATATCTGCTGGCGCGACAGCTGTTCATCCAGGCTATGGCTTCTTGAGTGAAAACCCGGCGTTTGCAGAAGCATGTGAAGCTGCGGGTCTTATTTTCATTGGTCCATCATTATCTGCCTTAGCGGTGCTGGCTGATAAAAGTCAGGCGCGAGGGCTTGCGATAAAAGAGGGTGTTCCCGTTCTTGCGGGGCGGAACGAAGACACTACCCTTGAGGAGGTGACCGAATTTTTCAATTCTTTGGAAGCAGGAAGTCAGATGTTTATTAAAGCTGCTTCTGGGGGCGGTGGCCGCGGTATGCGGCTTATATCCGACGCAGATGACATAACCTCTTCGTATGAAAGCGCAAAAAGGGAAGCATTGTCAGCTTTTGGGGATGATCGTGTTTATGTTGAGCGGTTTATGCCCGAAGCGCGTCATATCGAGGTTCAAATCCTTGGGGATGGTAAAGATGCAGTTCATTTGTTTGAGAGGGATTGTTCCGCTCAGCGCCGAAATCAGAAGCTGTTGGAAATTGCACCTGCCCCAGATTTGACGAAGGACGTAAAAGCAGCATTGTTCGATGCAGCATTAAAGATGGCAAATGCGGTTCAGTATCGTGGCCTTGGAACATTTGAGTTTCTGGTTAGCTCGATTGATAACAGCTATGCATTTTTGGAGGCAAACCCACGTATTCAAGTAGAGCATACGGTCACAGAAGAAATTCTTGGATTGGATTTGGTCGCGCTTCAGCTTGGGGTTTGTACGGGTAGCCGCCTTTCAGATTTGGATATCGATTTTACCGCATTGCGCCCAAAAGGCATGGCCGCTCAATTGCGGATCAATGCTGAGAGGGTCGAGGCGGATGGTAGCTTGAAGCTTCCACTAGGACGCATTGAGAGAATGGAAGTACCGGGTGGGCCAGGCATTCGGATTGACGGAGCCGCAACAACTGGATGGCAGGCAAATCCTCGGTATGACAGTTTATTGGCTAAGCTGATTGTTAGATCTCCGGTCGATGATTATCCACGGCTTGTACAAAAGGCCAAAAAGGCTCTGAGCGGTTATAAAATTTCCGGAACTAAGACAAATATTCGGTTCTTGAAGAGCTTGTTGAGCGACCCGCAACTCTCTTCTGCTCCGGTTACCACCCGGTTTATTGATCAGCATATGTCAGAACTGATCAAAAATATGCCTGAGGATGCGGAGCAAGAGATAATTCTAGAGGATACCCCAACAACCAGTTCCCTTAACGTCCCAGAAGGCATGGAAGCCGCGACTGCTAGCCTGACAGGGACAGTCGTTGAGTATTTAGTTGCTGAGGGGGAAGAAGTGGTTGCGGGACAAGTGGTCGCGATCCTTGAAGCCATGAAAATGGAGCATCAGATTGAAGCGCCTGTGAGCGGCCGTGTCCAATCCATATGTGGTGCGGTTGGTCAGACGGTTGCCGAGGGAGATGCCTTGTTCGTCATTCTGCCAGGCGATGTGGGAAAAGAATTAGATGATGAGCAAGCCGTTCAAGATCCAGATTACATTCGGCCGGATCTAGCAGAGTTGTTGACGAAAAAACACGCTATTTTGGATGAAGCACGACCGGAGGCCGTCGCAAAGCGTCATTCTAAAAATAAGTCTACAGTACGTGAGAATGTATCGCGTTTAGTGGACGAGGGGAGTTTCTCAGAATATGGGGGGCTCAACTTAGCGGCACAGAGATCCCGTTTTGATGTGGAAACGCTTGAAAGAATAAGTCCGGCGGATGGCATGGTCGCCGGAACAGCGAGTGTAAATGGTGATAAATTCCCGGAAGATCGCTCTGGCTGCGTAGTACTTGGGTATGACTACACGGTTTTTGCGGGCACTCAGGGGATGATGAACCACAAGAAAACTGATCGCCTATTGCATTTGGCTGAGGCGCGGCAACTGCCTATTATTTTTTATGGGGAAGGGGGCGGTGGACGTCCTGGCGATGTGGATGTCAATGCGGCTAGTACGCTTGATGTACCTACCTTTCAAACATATGCCCGTCTCTCTGGGCTCGTGCCCCGAATAGGAATTGCGTCGGGGCGATGTTTCGCAGGAAATGCAGCGTTGATGGGTGTAAGCGATCTGCTGATTGCAACAAAAGATACGTCCCTTGGAATGGGTGGCCCGGCGATGATTGAAGGCGGTGGGCTTGGTGTGTTCTCTCCTGAGGAGGTTGGACCCGTTTCTGATCAGGCGCCTAATGGTGTTATTGATGTGGTTGCCGAAGACGAAGCCGACGCCACAGATATTGCGAAAAAGCTGCTATCCTATTTTCAGGGGGCGGTTCTTGAGTATGAAGAGGAAGATCAACGGCTGCTTCGCTCTGTCATCCCAGAAAATCGTCTTCGGGTCTATGATATTCGCGAGGTCATCCGGTTGCTGGCAGATAAAGAAACTGTTCAGGAAATACGCCCGGATTATGCGCCTGGAATGATTACGGCCTTTATCCGTATTGGGGGGCGGCCGATGGGATTGATCGCCAATAATCCAAAGTATTTGGGCGGTGCAATTGATGCTGATGGTTCGGAAAAAGCAGCCCGTCATCTGCAGCTGTGTGATGCGTTTGATATCCCGATCCTGACATTATGCGATACCCCCGGATTTATGGTCGGGCCGGATGCAGAGAAAACGGCGCTGGTTCGTAAAACAGCTCGGTTATTTGCTGCGGCAGGGAGTTTAACTGTACCTGTCTTTACGGTCATTCTACGTAAAGGATATGGTCTTGGGGCCCAGGCGATGGGCGGAGGTAGCATGCATGCCCCGTTTGTTACTCTTGCTTGGCCGACGGGTGAAATGGGGCCAATGGGGCTTGAAGGGGCGGTTAGGCTTGGATTTAAGAAAGAACTGGCTGCGATTGAAGACTTTGAAGAACAGCAAGCCACGTTCCAAGCCATGGTTGATGAAGCCTATAAGCGAGGCAAGGCTGTTAATGCTGCGGCTTTTATGGAAATTGACGACGTTATTGATCCAGCGACAACCCGAGAGCGGTTGTTGCAGGGCTTAAAAGCTGTCGCGCTTCCTGCCCCACGGCGAGGCAGGAAGCGGACTTTTGTCGATACCTGGTAAAAGATTGGGGCTGCAGTTACCAGTTCCGAACTGGGCATGTGGTGCGATGCCCACCACAGAAATAGTCGTGAAGGAGCTTGATGAAAACGCACGTTCCTTCACACTTCTTCACGCCGCCTTGAAGATTAACGAAGACACGGCTCTAGCCTCGATTTGAAGTGAGACATGAAGTCCTGCAGCAACAAGGAGCGGGGATGATACTTTGGATATAGTAAATCCAGTGTAAATGGCAGTTCTGGTTCAAATTGGCGAACGATCAAACCACGACCTGCATATTCGGCGGCATCAATCGAGCTTACAACAGCGGCGCCTACATTGTTCATCGCAAGAAGGCAGGCCGTTGCAAACTGTCTTACTTCTACCTTGGCGTTTAGTTCAACCCCTGCTGTGTCAAAAGTCTTTTTAAGGCGGTGATAGAAACGATTTTCACGGTCCTGAATGATCATTGGCTGATCGTGCAGATCTTCAGGGCGGATAATTTTTTGTGCAGCAAGTGGATGGAGCGGGGAGAGAACGCATTCAGTTCGAATTTGGATGGTTTCGTGATTGACCGCACTATGCCCTTCAAACTCGTCGGCTACCCCGATGTCATATTGCTGGGCTGCGATCCACTCTCTTACCCGTGTGGAGGAGCGGGTTTGAATGGAAATTGTAACGTCATCTCGGTCTTTCAAAAACTCTGCAATAACCTTCGGCATAAGCGAAGTTGCAAAGCCCGGGAGGGCCGCGATGCGCAGATGCCCAGCTTTTTGGTTTCGAATATCTTCGGATAGACGGGAAATGTGCTCTAGATTCGAAACGGCTCGTTCAACCTCTTCTGAAAGGAATTTTGCTTCGTGAGTCGGGTGTAACCGGCCTCTACGCCTTTCGAACAAAGGCATTCTCATTGATTTCTCTAAGCTCGAAATAAGGCGGCTAACTGCGGGTTGCGAGATGCCGAGCATATCGGCAGCGGCGGTTACACCGCCAGTAGAGATAACAGCCCGAAAAGCTTCCAATTGTCGAAGGCGAATCATTGTAATAAAACCTGCAAAAACCCTTACTTCATAACGTAAAGTTATGACATCATTCATTGTCATTATCAATAACGAAAAAAAATGAAGGTCAAACCGCAAGTTGTCGCAATTGTCATCAAACGGTCATTGATGCCAGAATAAATCCTACTAGTGTAGCGGAGGGAGGAGTGATGCCTCCGTTCACAAAATCATTTTCACATGCCGGAATTAATCCGGCGAGAAATGGCATCAACCGATAGGGAAGAGCAATGTCAATGATGAAGAAACTTGTTGCACCTGCAACACTGGCTGCACTGGTGGGGAGCACATCTTTTGCTTCTGCTGTAACTGAAATCAACTGGTGGCACGCCATGGGTGGCGCAAACGGTGAGCGGGTTAATAAAATCGCCGAAGATTTCAATAATTCTCAGTCTGAATACAAAGTTGTTCCGACATTTAAAGGTAACTACACTGAAACTATGACGGCCTCTATCGCTGCGTTCCGCGCGAAAAAGCAGCCACATATCGTTCAGGTTTTCGAAGTTGGTACCGCGACCATGATGGCGGCTGAAGGCGCTGTATACCCAGTAGAGCAGGTTATGTCTGACGCAGGCGTGGATTTCGACAAATCCGATTATCTGCCAGCGGTGATCTCTTATTACCAGACACCAAAAGGTGAACTGCTGTCCATGCCGTTCAACAGCTCCACACCAGTTCTGTGGTACAACAAAGATGCTTTCAAAAAAGCGGGTATCTCTGAAGTTCCATCAACTTGGGCCGAAATGAAAGAAGCTTCTGATAAGCTGCGCGCCTCCGGCATGAAGTGTGGTTTCTCCTTCGGTTGGCAGTCATGGGTTATGGTTGAGAACTTCGGTTCATGGCACAATATCCCAATGGGGACAAAAGAAAACGGCTTTGCTGGTTTCGACACAGAATTCACATTCAACAATGATGCAGTGAAAAAACACTGGAGCAACCTTGCTGAGTGGACAAAAGATGGCACATTTGCATATGGCGGTCGCCGCGGTGACAGCCTGCCAATGTTCATCAACCAAGAATGTGGTATGTGGATGAACTCTTCCGCCTACTATGGTTCTATCAAAAATCAGGCTAAATTTGAGTTTGGTCAGTCAATGCTGCCTTTCTACAAAGACCTCATTGAGAAACCACAGAACTCCATCATCGGTGGTGCTACTCTTTGGGTTCTGCGCGGTCAGCCACAAGAAGAATATAAAGGCGTTGCCCACTTCATGAAATATCTGTCTTCTCCAGAAGTACAGGCATGGTGGCACCAGGGTACAGGTTATGTTCCGATTACAACAGCTGCCTATGAGCTGTCTAAGGAGCAAGGCTTCTACAAAGAGAACCCAGGTACAGATACAGCGATTAAACAGCTGAGCCTGAATACACCTACACCAAATTCCCGTGGTATCCGTTTCGGTAATTTCGTTCAGGTTCGTGACGTAATTAACGAAGAAATGGAAGCTCTTTGGGCCGGTGACAAAACTGCTGAAGAAGCTGTGAACACAGCGGTTGAGCGTGGTAACGCACTGCTTCGTAAATTCGAAGACGCAAACAAGTAATCTTTGTTCCGAGAGTACCCGCTGCGTGGCCTAGGCTGCGCGGCGGGTCGCTTTATTTGACAGGTACACCATACAATGCTGAAACGCGTGCATTTTGAACCGTCACTGCTACCCTACCTGTTGGTAGCTCCGCAGATCATTGTGACGATTATCTTTTTTATCTGGCCAGCTAGTCAGGCGCTCTTCCAATCGATGTTGGTGGAAGATGCCTTCGGTCTTAAAACCGAATTTGTTTGGTTCCAGAATTTTGAAGAATTGTTTGCTGACCCTCACTATTGGGGTTCTTTTCAGCGTACATTTATTTTCTCATTTTTAGTGGCTGGCTTGTCCATGTCCATTGCGCTTCTTCTTGCAACGATGGCGGATCGGGTGATCAAGGGCTCCGGTATTTATCGGACGTTGTTGATTTGGCCATACGCGGTGGCACCTGCTGCCGCTGGCGCTTTGTTCTTCTTTCTGTTTAATCCGACCCTTGGTTTTATTCCATATACCCTGCAATTCTTCGGGTATGACTGGAACCACAAAATTAATGGGGACGAGGCGATGGCGCTCATTATTTTTGCGGCCGCCTGGAAACAGATTGCTTATAACTTCTTGTTCTTCCTTGCTGGATTACAATCAATTCCGAAATCATTAATTGAGGCTGCAGCCATTGATGGCGCAGGCCCATCACGTCGGTTCTGGACTATCATTTTCCCGCTTCTGTCTCCGACGACATTCTTCCTGCTGGTGGTTAATGTGGTTTATGCCTTCTTCGAGACCTTTGGTATCGTGGATGCGATGACAGCCGGCGGCCCTGCAAACTCAACGCAAATCCTCGTATACAAGGTTTATAATGATGGCTTTGTCGGGCTTGATCTTGGCGGCTCTGCTGCCCAGTCAGCCGTTCTAATGGCCATTGTTGTTGCCCTGACCGTTTTCCAGTTCCGTTTTGTTGAGAAGAAGGTGGAATACTGATGATTGAAAACAGACCACTTTTGAAAATTTTCTCGCATATCATCCTGATCCTCGGGGTGATTATGGTGGCGTTTCCGCTTTGGGTAACCTTTGTTGCGTCAACTCATGATGCGACGCGGATGACGGAACTTCCTCTGCCTTTGCTTCCTGGCTCTCATTTTTTTGAAAATCTCGATCGGGTCCTTTTCGTGGGGCTGTATGGCGGCGATGCCTCTGGTATGGGATACATGCTGCTCAATAGTACGATAATGGCGCTGATGATTGCGATTGGTAAGATCATCATCTCGTTACTGTCAGCTTTTGCGATCGTGTATTTCCGTTTCCCATTCAGAATGTTCTTCTTCTGGATGATCTTTCTGACGCTGATGCTGCCGGTTGAGGTTCGTATTCTTCCAACCTTTGAAGTGGTGGCTAACCTCGGGATGCTGGATACCTATTGGGGGCTAACGGTGCCGTTGATTGCTTCAGCAACAGCGACATTCATGTTCCGGCAAGTATTCCTCACCATTCCGGATGAAATGCTGGAAGCCGCCCGCATCGACGGAGCAGGCCCACTGCGGTTCTTTAAAGATATCCTACTGCCAATGTCGCGTACAAATATCGCCGCATTGTTTGTGATCCTCTTCATTTACGGTTGGAACCAGTATCTGTGGCCGTTGTTGGTTACAACAGATCAGAGCATGTACACCGTTGTGATGCAGATTGGAAACATGCTTGAGGCTGGTGAAGAAGCGCCGCAATGGCATTTGATTATGATGATTACTCTGCTTGCCATTATCCCACCAGTGCTGGTGGTTGTCGCAATGCAGAAGCTGTTTGTTCAAGGTCTGACAGAGACTGAGAAGTAAGGATTGAAGGTAAAAAATGGCAAGCGTAACACTTGAAAACCTCCAGAAAACCTATCCGAACGGTTTCAAGGCAATCCACGGTGTGGATGTTGATATTCAGGATGGTGAGTTTCTGGTTCTTGTTGGCCCTTCCGGCTGTGGTAAATCCACCTTGCTTCGGATGATCGCCGGACTTGAGACAATTACGGATGGTTCCCTCAGCATTGGGGGAAAAGCGGTAAACGATTTGGAGCCATCAAAGCGTGATATCGCGATGGTGTTCCAGAACTATGCACTTTATCCGCATATGACGGTTTACAACAATATGGCTTATGGTTTGAAAATCATGGGTTTGAGCAAAGACGAGATTGATCAGCGAGTTAAGAATGCTGCGTCAATTTTGGAACTGACAGACGAGCAATTGAGCCGTAAACCACGTCAGCTTTCTGGTGGTCAGCGTCAGCGTGTGGCAATGGGCCGCGCGATTGTTCGTAAACCGAGTGTGTTTCTTTTTGATGAGCCGCTATCAAACTTGGACGCAAAACTGCGAGTTCAGATGCGTGTCGAGATTAAGCAGCTTCAAGAATCTTTGGGCATCACAAGTGTTTATGTGACGCATGACCAGGTTGAGGCGATGACACTTGGTCACCGCTTGATGGTTCTAAATGCTGGTAATGTCGAGCAATTGGGCACGCCCCTTGAGCTGTACGAAAAGCCGGCCTCTCTCTTCGTTGCCGGTTTCATTGGCTCTCCCGCGATGAATATCCTTGATGCTACTGTTGCTGAGGATGGTAAGTCTGTGGTTATCGGCACCGATACAGTTTTGCCTGTTGGGGCAAATGGCGTGGAAGGGTTTGATGGCAAACCGGTTAAGCTTGGTATCCGCCCAGAGCATCTGGAAATCACACCGGGCGCTGAAGGTGCTCTGCCGCTGACAGTGACTCTGGTTGAGCATCTGGGTGCTGATACATTGCTACATGGCCATTTTGGAAATGATAAGACGGATCTGACACTGCGTCAGTCAGGCACTCACTTGGCGAAAGCAGGAGAAGTGCTGCCAATCACCATTACGCCTAATCACATTCACCTGTTTGATCCTGAAACAGAAAAGCGGATCGATTTCTGATCCGCTTTTGATATGGATATTTGCTGGCCCTTAAAGGGGCCAGCTTCCTCTAAAGGGCTTGAGCAGGGCTCGCTCTACCAACTCCAGATGATCCTGACCATAGAACATGTCTCCGCCCACAAAATAGGTGGGGGAGCCAAATACGCTACGCTCTGTAGCCTCTTTTGTGTTCGCTTCATATTCAGCGACAACTGCGTCGGTTTCTGCCGCATTAAATAGAGGCTCTGCCTCCATACCGACGGCCGTGCAAATGCGTTTCAAATCATCCCGATTATCCAGATCCGCGTCGTCTACCCAATGAGCCCGCAGCATTTCCTGCCCCAGTGCACCGACATCAAGGCCCGCTTTATCCGCGGCAATCAGCATGCAGTTTGAGATTTTAATACTATTATTATGGTGGGTTGGCATTCCGTTCATAATGGGAATGCCGCGATACTCAGCCCAGCGAATAATCTCTCGATTAAAGAAATAGTCTTTATGCGCCTTTGTCCGTTCGGCAAAGCTCTGACCGCCAGCAGCTGGCATCACTACTCTTAGATCTATTGGTTTGTGGATGATTTTTGCACCATGCTTCTTCGCAATCCACGCAAGTTTCTTGGCGCCAATGTATGCGTAGGCAGAATAAGACGCGTAAAAATACTCAATTTCCATTAGGAACCTCGTTGTGTCAGGGTGCGCCGAATTGCATCCTTCCAGTTCGCATAGCGCGCGTTCCGGATGTTCTCGTTAAGACTTGGTGTGAATTGTTGTTCACATTTCCATTTTTTCGCAAATTCAGACGGCTCAGGGTAGAAGCCAACTTGTAAACCAGCAAGATAAGCGGCGCCGATGGCTGTTGTTTCGAGTATCTCTGGCCGATCCACTGGCGCAGCTAAGAAATCGGAGAGGCATTGCATTGTCCAATCAGATGCAACCATGCCGCCATCGACGCGTAGAACAGTTTCTCCCTTGCCGCCCATATCTGCTTGCATCGCTTCCAGCAGGTCGCGGGTCTGAAAACACACACTTTCTAGCGCGGCTTTGCATATTTCGTTAGCACCGCTCGCCCGTGTCAGGCCAAAAATTGCCCCGCGGCATTCAGCATCCCAGTAGGGGGCGCCAAGACCGACAAAGGCAGGCACCATGATCACGTCTTGCTCAGGGTCCGCATTGGCAGCAAATTCACCAGATTGCGCGGCGTCATCAATGATTGTCAAGCCATCACGAAGCCACTGCACGGCTGAGCCAGCGACAAAAATCGACCCTTCTAACGCATAGGTTGGTTTACCATTTAGCTGATAGGCAATGGTCGTAAGTAACCGGTTTTGGGAAATTACAGGCGTGTCGCCTGTATTTAGAATAGCGAAACAGCCGGTGCCATAGGTTGATTTCATCATGCCCGGTTCGAAGCAGGCCTGCCCAACTGTCGCGGCTTGCTGGTCCCCTGCAATGCCTGTGATGGGGATACTACGGCCAAACAAAGCCGGATCAGTTGTCCCAAAATCCGCGGCGCTGTCTTTGACCCCTGGCAAGATATTGCTTGGAATATTAAGGATCTTTAAGAGCTCCTCAGACCAACACCCTTCGTGAATGTCGTAAATTAGCGTTCGGCTGGCATTTGTGGCATCTGTTGCGTGGACCTTGCCACCGGTGAGCTTCCACAGCAAAAAACTATCAATTGTACCAAAGGCCAACTCGCCCTTCTTGGCGTGCTCTCGTGCGCCGGGCACGTTGTCTAAGAGCCAACGGACTTTGGTGCCTGAGAAATAAGGGTCAAGAAGAAGTCCTGTTTTTGAGCTGAAAACAGCTTCTAGATCTCGGTTTTTAAGCTCATTACAGAAATCGGCCGTTCTTCGATCCTGCCAAACGATCGCTTTATGGATGGCCTTGCCGGTTTCGCGGTTCCAAATGACGGTTGTTTCACGTTGGTTTGTAATACCAATACCGGCAATATCTTCGGCTTTGGCACCTGCTTTTTCCATTGCCCCCCGAATAGTAGAGAGGGTGGAACTCCAAATTTCTTCAGCGTCATGTTCTACCCAGCCAGATGCAGGAAAGAATTGAGTAAACTCTTGTTGATCGACAGCAACCACCTGCATATCACGATCAAACAGGATTGCCCGGGTTGAAGTTGTCCCCTGATCAATGGCGAGAATATAGTCGGCCATATCCGTTCCTTCCCTTTGACTAATTTGTCGTCATTTTCTCTTTGTTCGTTTTTTATATGAAAATGGCAACAAGTGAAAGAAAATGAAAGCTTGCTTAGATCTCTAAGCTGGATGGGATGGGATCTGTGATCCGGATAATCACGTCATTTTCTGTACAAACATCCATCAACTTTTCGGGCAAAGGTTTATCTGTGACGATGTAATCAAGCTGGCTGATATGGCCAATACGAACAGGTGCGGATCGTTCGAGTTTCATGCTATCGGCAACCAGAATGGTTTTTCGCGCATTTTCAATAATTGCCTGCGCAACTTTCACTTCACGGTAATCATAGTCCAGAAGAGACCCGTCCTCATCAATGGCAGAGGCCCCAATAACGGCATAATCCACCTTGAATTGCTTAATGAAATCAACAGTGGCCTCTCCGATGACACCGCCATCCGTCGGTCTGACCACGCCGCCTGCAACAATGACCTCAAACCCAGGGGTGCCAGATAGGATATTGACGACATTTACGTTATTGGTAATGGCCATCATGCCTTCTTTACCGCGCAAGGCCATGGCAACCTGTTCAGTGGTGGTCCCAATGTTAATCAGAAGGGTGCAGTTATCCGGGATCAGGGAGGCCGCCAAGACACCGATATGTCGCTTTTCTTCTACAGCCAACAATCTGCGTGCTTCATATTCAAAATTCTTCACGCCGGAAGAGAGAACCGCACCACCATGAACCCGCTGAAGCAGATCCTGTTCTCCAAGCTCGTTGAGGTCTTTTCGAATGGTTTGCGGTGACACATTAAATTTCGCGGCTAATTCTTCAACACCAACACGCCCGTCTTGCCGCAGCATATTCATGATGTCTGTTTGTCTTGGGCTGATGATATCCATTAGCCTGTTCCCCTGCTCATCCCTGACCATAACCGTGGATCGGCTATCCTTTAGCTTAATTATCTATACCGGTGATCAAATAGCAAGCGATGCGCAACCTTTTCGAAAACAAAACTGTTGCGAAGCAGCCGCTCGGGCCTTCTAATGGGGCAAAATTTAGAATGGAGGCAAAAAATGAAAACAAGACAAATCGCAGGTAACGACGTCTCCCGCATCGGACTTGGATGTATGAACTTGTCCTATGGTTATGGGCCTGGTCCGGATCGGGGCTATGGCATTCGGCTTTTGAACGAGGCGCTGGATGAAGGGTACACTTTCATGGATACCGCTGCGCTTTATGGGTTTGGGGAAAATGAAAAACTGGTGGGCGCTGCCATTGGGCACCGCCGGGACGAATTTTTTCTCGCCTCTAAATGTGGCCTGCGCCGTAATAATGAGGGAGTGCGAGAAATCAATGGTCGCCCAGATGTCATTCGGGAAACATGCGAGCAATCATTATCCCGTTTAGGTGTTGACGTGATTGATCTTTATTATCTTCACCGTATGGATCCCAATGTTCCGATTGAGGAGAGCGTTGGAGCACTGGCTGAGCTGAAAGCTGAAGGTAAGATTAAAAATATTGGTCTTTCAGAGGTGTCTGGCGAGATTGTCCGGCGGGCACATGCAACGCATCCAATTGCGGCCGTTCAAACTGAGTATTCTCTTTGGACCCGTAATCCAGAAATTGCGGTGTTAGATACCTGTAAAGAGTTGGGTATCGCTTTTGTAGCTTTCAGCCCGGTGGGGCGTAAATTCCTGACAGGTACTTTGCAGGATGTTACGCATTTTCATGAAGATGATATCCGTGTGACAATGCCGCGCTTCCAACCAGAAACTTATGAAAAGAACCTGGAATTGCTGGAGGAATATGCAAACCTTGCGGAAGAAACTGGGTGTAGTATGGCGCAGCTTGCTTTGGCGTGGCTTCTGCAAAAAGATGATCACATTATTCCCATCCCAGGAACTACAGTTATTGAGCATATGAAAGAAAATGCAGCTGCGGATGCCGTAACCATCAGCGATGATGTGATGCTTTGCCTGGAAAATTTGATTAATCAAAATACGGTGGTTGGCGGACGTTATGATGAACGGGCGCAAGGTACCGTCTTTACCGAAGAATTTGCATAAAAAAAGTGGCGCTGATTTGCGCCACTTCTTCAAAAATCTATACAAATAGGTTGTTTAGGAGCCGACAACTCCACCACCTTTTTTGCTGATTACAACAACAGATGGGCGGGGCGGCATATCATCTTTAAAGTCAGGCCAGCGGGTTGCTGGGTCTTCAAAGGTTGAATTTCGCTCAAAACCCGGAAAGGCTTTTGCGCCGTCTGACGCTGGATGTTGAACGGCAAGGAAGAACGCCGTGTCATCTGGGTTAAAGCAAGGCCCACACATTTCTGCACCAATTGGTACGCGGAAGAACATTTTACCTGTTCCCCGCAGTTCACCATCGGTTTCCAAGGCCCAGACACCGTCCGCTGTACCCGTCTTCGGCCAAGCGCTGCCTTGGTCTGTTGTGATCCAGAGGCGACCTGTGTGGTCCACTGTGGCGTTGTCGGGAGAGCCAAACCAACCATTTTCGCTTGTCGCTTTGTTGAAGACGGCACCTTGTTCTGGCTTGGCGGGGTTGCCACCCTGTACCAGAATGTCCCACTTAGATGACGCATCGGCGTGATCATCACCATTCGGTGTGATCTCGATGATATGGCCAAATGGGTTTTTCTCTCGTGGGTTGGCCGCGTCAAGCGGATGGCGATCACCGCGGTATTTGTTGTTTGTCAGGCAGACATACACCTTGTTGGTTTTTGGATTTGGCTGCACATCTTCAGGGCGATCCATTTTGGTGGCGCCTACCACGTCGCCTGCTTTACGGGCAAATACAAGAACGGCGGCCTGATCCGCAAATCCATTGGCTTCTGTCAGTCCATTCTCACCATGCACCAGCGGCAACCAGTTGAGAGAGCCATCTGCATTGAAACGCGCGACGTACAGTGTGCCCTCATCTAGGAGGTTCATGTTAGCTGCACGGTTGTTCGGATCATATTTGCCCTTGGTCACGAATTTATAGAGGTAATCCCCACGCTCATCGTCACCGGTATACACAACGATACGACCATCTTTGTTGATGATAGTCTCTGCACCTTCATGTTTGAAACGACCCAGAGCAGTTCGTTTCTTTGGAGTGGAAGTTGGGTCCATAGCGTCGACCTCAACGATCCAACCGAAGCGATGCACTTCGTTTGGCTCTTTTGCGACATCGAAGCGATCGTAATAAGCACCCCAGTTATACCATTGGCCAGGCGCGCCATATCGCTTGAGCATGTCGGCATTTGGATGGGATGCCGCACCATCTTTATTCCAGAAGTAGCCATTAAAGTTTTCTTCGGCCATGAGGTATGTACCCCACGGGGTGATCCCGCCAGCGCAGTTGTTAATGGTGCCTAGAACTTTGGTGCCAGATGTATCGGCATTTGTTTTAACAAGAGCATTACCTGCAGCAGGGCCTGACATTTCCATTTCGGTTGTTGCTGTAATTCGGCGGTTATATTCTGAAGAAAGGACCGGTGCCCATTTTCCACCCGACTTCTTAATCTCAACAACAGTTCCGCCGTGAGCTGCCATCTCCACATCGGCAATGTCTTTAGTCATTCCGGCATAATTGGCTTTGTCCTGTCTGCCCAGGCCTGGGAACATCAGCTCTTCGTTAGTGTATTCGTGATTTACGCACAGCAAACCGTTATCTGCTGCCCCATTTAACGGAATAAAGCCAACAAAGTCGTTATTGTAACCAAACTGTTTCTCCTGAGAGGCTTTGGTCTGCTTAGCGGGATCGAAAACAGGGCTATTTTCAAATAAGGCATCACCCCAACGGAGCAGAATGTCAGCATCATGGCCAGACGCAACATGATGTTTTTCATCTACCCCGTGAGAAATCTCGTCGAATTTAAAGCTACTTTTCATATGGTGTGCAGCATCAGCGGCGCCAGCTGTTAAAATATTGCCAGCAAGGCCTCCAACACTACTCAAAGCAGTAACAGCCAGCATCCCACGAAGGGCGTCGCGGCGCCCAAGCCGGGCATTAATAACATCGCCCATTGTTGGGTTTTCAGTATTATTGCTTGGATGATCTTCGGATGTTTCCATCCGAAAGGCCCGTGTTTGAATAAATTTGTTTTGCTCAGACATAATGTGCCTTCCCTCAATAGCTCGACAACCTCGTGGTTTGTCTAAGCGAAGAAAATTAGCGGCCATTTATTGCAGTCTCATGACGAAAAGTGTGGCCTTCGTGTTTTCATTTTCGCGTAATTGTTGTCATAAAGATGACAAATGTCTGTCACCTAAATTTCACCTAAATGCCAAGAAAGTGCCCCTCTGTCACCGTAGCGTTCCAGCCATAGAAAATTATGCTGGAGACGCGTTATGGGTACGGTTCAATCTTCTGATCTTGTTATTCGTCTGGCGAAAAACAAGGCAGAGGTGACTAAGGCACAAGAACTTCGTTACCAAGTGTTTTATGAGGGTATGGGAGCGGCAGCTTCACCGTCTGTCAAATTGCTGAAAAGAGACTTTGATGCATTTGACGATTATTGTGACCATTTGATTGTGATTGACCAGTCCCGCTCCTCCGATATTGATGTCTGTGTCGTCGGAACCTACCGGCTCCTTCGAAAATCCATCGCAGAACAGCATCAAGGCTACTATTCAGCAGACGAATTTGATTTACGTCGTTTGGAAGCTTACAGCGGTGAGCATGTTGAGCTTGGGCGCTCTTGTGTTGACCCCGAATATCGCGGCAAAGCAATTATGCAGCTCCTCTGGAGAGGTATTGCAGATTACATTATGGCTCATGATATTTCGTTGATGTTTGGCTGCGCTAGCTTTCCGGGAACGGATTTGGCTCAGATGGCTTCTGCGCTTTCCTACCTTAATCACTTTCATTTGGCCCCATCCGACTGGCAACCGCGAGCGCAAGCAGAGCGGTATGTGAAAATGAATGTTCTGGAAGAAGATCAGGTTGATATGCGTCAGGCAATGCGGGAGATGCCTGCCTTGATTAAAGGGTATCTCCGGGTTGGTGGTGTCATTGGTGACGGTGCTGTTATCGATGCGGACTTCAATACAACGGATGTATGTTTACTCGTTGAAACCAGCAATATTACAGGTCGCTATCAGCGACATTTCCTTGAAGGTTCTAAGGAAGTGGATATGCGTGTCTCTGCATAAGTAATGCTCCTTTTCTAATTAAGTTTTCTCTGGAAGAGGTCGTCGCCCTACAATATGATCGAAAAAAAACGAACAGGGGGCGTAAATTATGCGCAAAGTTATGGGGGCGGCCGTTGCCGTGCTTGGTATATTTGTGGGGACGCAAACCGCATCGGCTGATGATCTTTCCATCAAAGCTTTCTCAGGTCTGTGGGAAGGGAATGCGGTTTCCTACAGCAATAATAGCGCTGAGTTTCCTATCACCAGTCGGGATCTGGACGTAGAAATTAAGCCAGCCAGTGATAGTCGTTTTGAAATTACGTGGCGAACTCTGCTGCGTCAGAAGGGCAGCCCGGACAAGCCGAAGAGCGAACTTAAAGAAACGAAGCGGATTTATGAGAAAGAAGCGGGCGATAAAGTTTGGCGGCAACAGCCAGCAGGTAGCGGTTTTGATGGTCAACCACTTTCATGGGTAACGTTAAAGGATCAGACGTTGACCCTTTACTCCATGGCGGTTCGTGATGATGGCGGCTATGACATGCTGATTTATGCAAGGACGCTTACAGGCCTCAACATGAAACTTGATTTTAAGGCGCTTCGCAACGGAGAGGTCCGCCGTACAGCAGGCGGCACTCTCATCAAAACAGCGAATTAATCACCAATCGCCGATGCCCGGTGAAATATTCCGGGCCGTGCTATTCTTTTTCGCGGGCTGATTGGGCGGTGGCGCTGCGCGGTGACCGCAATTATTCCGATCGCATAGGCGGCAAGTTATACCCACAGGCATAACACTTTTGGGGTTGGTCAGGTTCATATTATCTGCGTAAACCAACCGATGCGCGTGGGGTAAGGCGCAGCCAATGCTGATCGCATAGTGTCGTTTGGGTTTGTTATAGCCGAGACTTGGTTTTGCGACGGTTCGCGCGATGGAAAAAAATTGCGAACCATCGGGAAGTTCAGCTATCTGTGTGCAGATAGATCCGGGGGTTAAGAGGGCAGCATGTACGATCCAGCGGGGACACGCGGTGCCATATCTTGGAATGCGCAAACCTGAAGCGCTAAACCGTTTGGAGATATTCCCGGCCACATCTGTTCGAATGAGATGAAAGGGAATTCCACTTCTTTCGGGGCGCTGCAATGTGGTAAGGCGATGGCAGATTTGTTCATAACTTGCGCCAAATTGTTGTTGCAATAATTCGATATCATACCGAACCCTTTCAGCAGCCTCTAAAAACACTTCATAGGGCAGAAGGCATGCTCCAGCAAAATAATTGGCGAGTGCGTCTTTTGCTTTGGCTCTGGCGACATCGGTAGAGAGAGAGGCGTCTCTGTTAATGATCTGATCAAACAAGGTGTCAGAGGTGAGCTGCCCGATCAGCAGAGCCATGTGAAATTTAACGGTCGAGGGTGGTAAGGCCTTTGAAAGGGTTAAAAGGCGTCTTTTCTCATCAAATAGAGTGATTTCAATATCATGCTGTTCTTCTGCGGCATAATTGATGTCAACTTTCAGCTGCTGTTGTAAGTACTGTGTCAGCTCCATTAAATTGGGGCTACCGCTCCCAAGATCAGGGCGCAATGCATCTGCTGCCTGTTCAATCTCATCGAAATAGTTGTTGTGTCCTTGAATGAAGTCGGTCACTGCTTCCATAGCTGATGGGGAGAGTTCTTTACCGGATAGATGTTCGCCGCCTACAAAGCCCATCATTTCATCGACAGTGTCAGCAAGGGACGTGCTGTCTTTTAGAACGATATCCAAAAAGCGCTGCCTGTCTTCCTCATCCAAGTCACTGTTGTCATGCATGATCTCTGTTAAGGAAAGGACAGAGGTGACGAGCGTCCGCATTCGAAAAGACGAATCTGCAAGCAGGCTGTCTTGAGAGAGGCGCTCCCGTAGCATTTGCAGATCACCACTTGTCATTTTGTAAGCCTGATACAGTTTCACCATAAGGCGAGCCAGTTCAGGGTAATCTGAAGTGAAATTTGCAAGCGCATCGTTTGGGTATGCATCTGCTGCAAACATGGGATCATTAAAGGCTTCGGTGGTTTCGGCCAGTAATTGACCATCCTGACCGCCAGCGAACGCCATTGGGTCAACTTGAAGGGTTTGACTGATTTTTAGAAGGAGAGGGACAGTTAAGTCCCGCCTGTCATGCTCAATTAAATTGAGATAGCTCGTGGAAATGCCAAGTAAGCTCGCAAGGTCGGTTTGCGAGAGCTGTTTGTCTTTGCGAAGTCGCCGAAGGCGAGATCCCATGTAGGGGGTGCGAGCCATATTTTTTACAATATTTTACAGATTTACACTTAAGATTTTTCAAATTTAACAGAAAAAATCGCAGTTTTGCAAGGATTAAATGGTAAAGAAAAAGATAATGTGAAAATTTTACAACCCTAAAACAAAAGAAGTGTGTGTCGGCCGTGTCTTCTTTAATTGAGGCGATGGCCTGCGGTCTAACAAGTTGGAGGAAACTTATGACTAAGGATATCAAGTTCGACTTTTCACGCCGAGGCTTGCTGAAGGCAGGAGCCGGTGCTGGTTTGGTGGCGGCGACCCCATCCATTTTTATGAAAAACGCTTGGGCGGAAGAGTTCCGGAACAATCCAGGTAATGCGTCTGAGATTAAATTGGGTTTTAACGTTCCGCAAACCGGACCTTACTCAGAAGAGGGTAAAGACGAACTTCGGGCCTTTAAACTGGCGGTGAAGCACCTTAACGGTGAGGGGGATGGCGGTATGTTGAATACATTCAAACCATCTGCACTTAAAGGTAATGGTGTTTTGGGCAAAAAAGTCACCTATGCGACCGGTGATACGCAGACAAAATCCGATGCAGCCCGCGCTTCTGCGAAACGCTTGATCGAAAAAGAGCAGGTGTTGATGATCTCCGGCGGTTCTTCCTCTGGTGTGGCTGTTGCTGTGCAGTCTCTCTGTCAGGAAGAGGGGGTTGTCTTTATGGCCGGCCTCACACACTCCAATGACACGACAGGTAAAGACAAGCGCCGTTATGGTTTCCGTCACTTCTTCAATGCTTATATGTCTGGTCGTGCGCTGGGTCCAGTACTTGAAAAAGAGTATGGTAAAGAGCGCCGTGCATATCACCTGACAGCCGACTACACATGGGGTTGGACACAAGAAGAATCCATCAAAAACACTACTGAAGAGCTGGGTTGGGACACTGTCGCAACTGTTCGGACCCCTGTGGGTGCGGGTGACTTCTCTCAGTATATTACGCCCGTTCTGAATTCTGGCGCGGATGTGTTGATCCTCAACCACTATGGTAAGGACATGATCAACTCCCTGAGCCAAGCAGTTCAGTTTGGTCTTCGTGAAAAACAGGCAAACGGCAAAAACTTTGAGATTGTTGTGCCGCTCTTCTCTCGTCTGATGGCGCAGGGTGCGGGCGATGCCATTAAAGGTATCCTTGGAACAACCAACTGGAACTGGTCGTTGCAGGATGAAGGATCGCAAGCCTTTGTTAAATCATTCGGTGCGGAATATGGTGCGCCGCCATCTATGGCTGCCCACACCTGCTATGTACAGACACTGCTTTATGCAAATGCCTGTGAAATGGCAGGTACATTCTATCCGCCCGAAGTCATTAAGTCCCTGGAAGGGTTTGAGTTTGACGGTATGGGCAATGGCCCAACCCTCTATCGTGCGGAAGATCATCAGTGCTTTAAAGACGTTCTGGTGGTGCGCGGAAATGAAAACCCAACAAGTCAGTTTGACCTTTTGAAAGTGGTTGAGCAGACCCCTCGGGCACAGGTGGAGTACGACTGGAAAATCTTTGGTGGGGAACTCGGCCCTTACAAAGTCTAGCAGTCGTTTATTTGGCGGGCGGTGAACGCTGCGGAGTTCCCGCCCGTCTTTTTTCCTGAAATTTGATCATCAGATAATCTGGGCTGCGCCTTTAATGGCTCGCCCGTCCTGCAAGGTAGAGTAATATGGACGCGATCTTTCTGCAGATATTGAATGGACTGGACAAGGGAGCTGCCTATGCGCTGATTGCGCTTGGCTTAACTCTTGTTTTTGGGACACTTGGTATCGTGAATTTTGCGCATGGCGCCCTGTTTATGATGGGCGCTTTTTGCGCGGTGACTTTCAACAAGCTGTTGATGTTGTCCACAAAAGTGGAAGACAAAAGCGTAACCCTCTTCAAGGCCTATAAGGAGCAACCTTATCTAGAGATCTGGTTCCCGGATGCAGGCCCTATCCTGTTGGACTATGCAGTTCCTCTTTCCATCCTGATGGCTATACCGGTGATGATATTAATCGGGTATGTGATGGAACGAGGGCTGATCAAGCACTTCTATAAGCGACCACATGCTGAGCAAATTCTGGTGACTTTTGGTCTCGCAATTGTATTGCAGGAAGTCATTAAGGCTGTGTTTGGTGCTAACCCGATCCCTCAAACAGCTCCCGATATCTTGGCAGGCAGCGCGAATGTCGGGGCGTGGTTTGGAATGGGTGAGAATGTTGTCTATCCATGGTGGCGGCTTGTTTACCTGCTATTCTCTGGATTGATTATCTTTGCGGTTTTCTCCTTCTTGCAATTTACGACATACGGAATGGTGGTCCGCGCCGGTATGCGAGATCGGGAAACGGTCGGATTGCTGGGAATTAACATTGAACGCCGGTTTACCATTGTGTTCGCCATGGCCACCGTTGTCGCTGGCTTGGCGGGCGTCATGTATACACCGATTTTGCCGCCGGATTATCACATGGGTATGGACTTTCTTGTTCTGTCCTTCGTTGTGGTTGTTGTTGGCGGGATGGGCTCTCTTGGCGGGGCTGTGCTTGCGGGCTTCCTGCTTGGGATTGTTCAGTCCTTTGCTTCCATGACCGAGGTGAAAGCCATTCTGCCTGGTATCGACCAGATCATTATCTACCTGGTGGCCGTGATTATTCTACTTGTATTGCCGCGTGGTCTTATGGGCCGAGCTGGTGTGATGGATGACTGATATGACTTTGGCTAAACTCAACGACACAAACCGTTTTCTGATTTTTGCCGCGATCATCCTATTGATGCCAATTTGGATGATCCCGCTTGGCGGAGCTTATCCGGATCTGCTGCAGAAATTTGCGATTTACGGTATCTTCGCCATTGGATTTAACATTCTTTTCGGGCTTACGGGCTATCTTTCTTTCGGGCACGCCGCCTTTTTGGGGGTGGGTTCCTATGCTGCGGTTTGGTCTTTCAAACTGTTCACCATGAATGCAATCCCGGCCATTATCTTTGGTGTTTTATTCGCAGGTTTGCTTGCCTTTATCATTGGGTTCCTGTCACTGCGCCGAACCGGGATTTACTTTTCAATTCTGACCCTCGCTTTTGCGCAGATGTCTTATAATCTTGCCTATTCAGTTCTGACGCCAATTACGAATGGTGAAACAGGGTTGCAGCTCTCACAGCAAGATCCACGCATCATCGATAGCATGTTTGTCGAGGCAGGTGCTGGTCTTCCATCTACCAATCTTTTTGGTTTGAAAATGAGCGGGTTTGAAGGTTTCTATTTCTGCGCAGTGATGCTGATCCTTTGCTATTACATCTCTATGAGGATTTTCCGATCTCCGTTCGGATTGATGCTGCGCGGTATCAAATCTAACCAGAACCGGATGATGTATACGGGGCTGAATACACGACCATATATGCTGACTGCATTTGTGATCTCAGGCATGTATGCAGGACTTGCAGGTTCGCTTCTTGCGGTGACAGACCCACTGGCTGGGGCTGAACGGATGCAATGGACTGCCTCCGGTGAAGTGGTTCTGATGACGATCCTTGGTGGTGTTGGAACGCTCGCAGGGCCAATGTTAGGCGCTGGACTAATCAAGTATTTCGAAAACATTTTCTCTGCATTCAACAACCAAACATTAACAGAGATATTCTCGTTCTTACCGGATGCTGCTGTTGAAGTGGTGGTGCCGATCGTGGGTCTGTTTGTCGGGAGTGGCTGGCATTTAACACTCGGGTTGCTATTTGTCGTGATCGTGATCTTCCTACCTGGCGGTATCGTCGAGGGAATGAGCCGGCTGGCCGGGTTATTCAGACGAAAAGATCAAGAGAATATGAACGGGACAGCATCCCCTCAGGATCAACCAGGTGAGTAAGGGAGTATAGATGATGAGTGACTTGGTTCTTCACCTGGACAATATCCAGAAAAACTTCGGGGGCTTAGCGGCTCTTTCAGATGTGAATTTACATGTGGAGGAGGGAACAACCCACGCCATTATCGGCCCGAATGGAGCAGGTAAATCCACTTTGTTGAACGTTTGTATCGGGCGGCTTAAGCCAGATGCAGGTAAGGTGACTTTCGATGGTCAGGAGCTCACGGGCCGCGCGCCGCACGAAATAGCGCAGATCGGTGTGGCTCGTGTTTTTCAGACACCTGAGATTTTTCCTGAAATGTCTCTGCTTGAAAATGTCATGTTGCCTGCTTTTTCCAAACGGGACGGCTCTTTTGCCTTTAATGCTCATAACATGCTGTCAAAACAGAACGAAATTCGTGATGAAGCGGAGCATATTCTGGAGGATGTTGGCCTTCAGGAAATGATGATGCAGGAGGCAGGTAGTCTTTCACGTGGAGACAAACGCCGGTTAGAACTGGGAATGTGCCTGATTTTACGGCCCCGTTTGCTGCTTCTTGATGAACCAACTGCGGGCATGTCGCGGCATGATACCAACCGGACTATCGATCTTTTGAAAAAGATCAAAAGTCGGGGCATGACAAAAGTGATTATTGAGCATGACATGCATGTTGTTTTTAGTCTTGCTGATAAGGTCAGTGTTTTGGCACGCGGTGCTATTATTGCGGGTGGTAAACCAGAAGAAGTCCGCGAAGATCAGCGTGTTAAGGAAGCATATCTAGGAGGGGCGCACTAATGGCCGATACAGCATTTTTCAGCGTTCGGGATATTCACGCTTACTATGGTGAGTCATATATCGTTCAGGGTGTTTCCTTTGATGTGGAAGAGGGGGAGATTGTCGCTCTTCTCGGTCGAAATGGCGCTGGTAAGACATCCACGTTGCGGGCGCTCGCCCGTGTGGATGAGCCTTTATTGACCAAAGGTGAAATTTATCTGCAGGGACAAGCTGTCCACGATATGAAATCTCACGAGGCGGCGCAGGCTGGTATACAGCTTGTGCCAGAGGATCGCCGGATTATTGGTGGTCTGACTGTGGAGGAAAATCTGATTTTGTCTCAGGTCGCAGAGCCACGAGGCTGGCCTATTGAGAAAATTTATGACCATTTCCCCCGCCTTGGGGAGCGGCGTAATCAGGAAGCGATTACGATGTCAGGCGGAGAGCAGCAAATGCTGGCTGTTGCACGAGCTTTGGCGCGGGATTTGAAGATCCTGTTTTTGGACGAGCCATATGAGGGGCTTGCTCCAGTTATTGTTGAAGAAATCGAGCGCATTCTGATGGAAGTTAAGAAGCTTGGCATCACAACTGTTATCGTTGAGCAAAATGCGGTGGCCGCACTGCAGCTTGCAGATAAAGCGCTGATTTTGGATATGGGTAAAATTGCTTTCAGAGGAACAGCTAAAGAAGTTCTGGAAGATCAGGAACTTCGCCACGAATATCTCGCGATCTAAGTTTCTAAAACAGGATAACACCATATAAATACTATATTTTTATGGTGAATTATTCTTTAACTGGCAATTGACAAAGAGATGTGAATTGGGTCGAATGTCGGCAACAGGGAGAGTGATAAAATCTCCGACGAATATAAGCTGACGCGATGTAAGGGAATTATGGAAATGGCTGACAGTGAAATCTATCCGGTACCGGAGGCGCTTGCGAAATCCGCATGGGTGGATAATGCCAAATATCAAGAAATGTATGAGGCTTCCATCAAGGACCCAGAGGGCTTCTGGGCGGAACATGGGAAACGGATCGATTGGATGAAACCCTTCACCAAGGTGAAAGATGTTTCCTACAATCAGGACGATCTGCATATCCGTTGGTATTATGACGGGACCTTGAACGTAAGCGCGAACTGCCTTGATCGCCATTTAGAAACCAAGGGTGATCAGACCGCGATCATTTGGGAAGGCGATGAGCCTGATCAGGATAAAAAGCTGACTTATCGCGAATTGCATCGCGAAGTCTGTAAATTTTCAAATGTACTGAAAAATAATGGCATTAAAAAAGGTGATCGTGTCACCATCTACATGCCGATGATTGTTGAAGCTGCGGTTGCTATGCTTGCCTGTGCCCGTATTGGGGCGGTGCATTCTGTTGTATTCGGCGGCTTTTCCCCAGAAGCATTGGCTGGGCGTATTGTTGATTGTGACAGCAATTGTGTGATTACCGCGGATGAAGGCATTCGTGGTGGCCGAATTGTACCGTTGAAAGCCAACACGGACGAGGCCCTAGATCACTGTGGTCAGAAAGTTGTCAATATTGTCGTTCAGCATACAGGCAATAAAGTAAATTGGGTTGAAGGCCGTGATGTCTGGTATCACGAAGAAATGGCGAGTGCTTCTGAGGATTGCCCGCCGGAGGAAATGAACGCGGAAGATCCGCTATTTATCCTCTACACCTCTGGTTCTACTGGGCAGCCCAAAGGTGTCTTGCATACGAGCGGTGGCTACATTGTATATGCCTCTATGACGCACCAGTATGTGTTCGATTATCATGATGGCGATGTCTACTGGTGTACGGCCGATGTGGGCTGGGTAACTGGCCATAGCTATATTCTTTATGGTCCGCTTGCGAACGGGGCGACAACCCTAATGTTTGAAGGAGTGCCAAATTACCCGAATATGTCCCGTTTCTGGGATGTGTGTGATAAGCATCAGGTCAACATCTTCTATACAGCGCCAACTGCGATCCGCGCATTGATGCAGGCTGGTAATGATCCAGTGAAAGCAGCATCCCGCAAATCTATTCGTTTGCTTGGATCTGTTGGCGAGCCGATTAATCCGGAAGCGTGGCGCTGGTATCACGATGTGGTAGGAGAAGGCCGCTGCCAGATTGTTGATACATGGTGGCAAACAGAAACCGGGGGCATTTTGATTACGCCGCTTCCAGGGGCAACTGATTTGAAACCGGGATCCGCGACACGACCATTCTTTGGTATCGAGCCCGTGATGGTCGATAATGACGGAAAAGTCCTGGAAGGTGAATGCGAGGGCGTCCTTTGTATTAAAGATAGCTGGCCTGGTCAGATGCGCAGTGTCTATGGGGATCATGAGCGCTTTATCCAGACCTATTTCTCTAATTTCCCAGGGAAGTACTTCTCTGGTGATGGCGCCCGCCGGGATGCAGATGGCTATTACTGGATCACAGGGCGTGTTGATGACGTGATTAACGTATCTGGTCACCGCATGGGTACTGCTGAAGTGGAAAGTGCACTTGTTGCCCATGAGACTGTATCTGAGGCCGCAGTTGTTGGGTATCCACATGATATTAAAGGTCAGGGGATATACGCTTATGTGACTTTGGCGGCGGATGTGGAGCCAACTGATGAGCTTCGGAAAGAGCTGGTGAAGTGGGTTCGCCACGAAATCGGTCCAATTGCATCGCCAGATTTGATCCAATGGGCACCGGGCCTGCCGAAAACACGGTCCGGGAAAATTATGCGTCGTATCCTTCGTAAAATTGCTGAAAATGATTACGGCAGCCTTGGAGATACTTCAACGCTTGCGGAACCTGCGGTTGTTGATGAGTTGATCGATAATCGAATGAACCGCTAAAAAATAATATAATTGATCCTATCCGCAGCGAAAATCTGCGGATAGGACATGACAACGCGAGCCATATTGCGTTAAACTTGCGTATTATCTGATATGCGGATTGCAGGCGCAGGTTTCTGAAAATAACTAACCAAGCAGAAATCGGAATTTGCAATTCAGTCGTGCCATGGGAGGGGACGCGGCCGGATGTCGTATACTGCACTCGTCGTTGAGGACGAGCCTAATATAGTTTTATCGCTGCAATTTATTATGCGGCAACTTGGATTTACAGTCAGGGTTGCATCCGATGGGGAGCAGGCCTTGAAAGCCATTGATGAATTTGTTCCTGATATCGTTTTGTTGGATATCATGCTGCCGAAAAGAGATGGGTTTCAGGTTTGCGAAATTATTCGCAACAACCCTTCCTGCCAGCGTTTAAAAATCATTATGTTGTCTGCGAAAAGCCGTGAGGCCGACCGGGATAAAGCGATAGCCCTTGGCGCTGATGAATTCATGACCAAACCATTTTCGACGAGAACATTGGGGGATTTGGTGAAGAAGCTGACAGGCTTGCCTGAAAAGGCTGGAGGTTAAGTCATGCTGAGAACCGGGCGAAAACGTGAATGGACCATTCTGGTTTTTTGCCTGTTTATTTTTGGGATTTCTCCACCTCTAATTTATGTGTTTGATAAACCTGATCTGGTTTTCGGTCTTCCGCTTAGCTTTCTGTATCTCTACGGCTTTTGGGCCGTTATGATATTGTTTATGGCGCTTGGTGCCCGGCAGGGGCGGCGTTCGCCTCCGCCTCCAACCGGTGCGCGCGGGCCAGAGGTACGACGAGACTGAGTTATGAATAGTAGCGTCGTTATTACCGTCTCCTTTCTGTATCTTGGGCTCCTCTTTGCTATTGCGCATTATGTGGATAGCCGCGCAGGTGTCCGCCGGGTTCTATCCCGCAACCCTTATATCTACACCTTGTCCATTGCGGTTTATTGTACGTCTTGGACGTTTTATGGGAGTGTAGGACGCGCCGCGACAACGGGACTGGATTTCTTGCCCATTTATCTGGGGCCAACGTTGGTATTTGTGCTTTGGCCATTTATCTGGATTAAGATTATCCGGATTTGTAAGCAAAATCGTATTACGTCGATCGCGGACTTTGTTTCATCCCGCTATGGTAAACGGGCTTCTATTGGCGGACTTGTGACGATCATCGCTGTGATCGGCACCATGCCCTACATTTCGCTTCAGCTTAAATCTATTGCGACAAGCTTTCGAATTTTGATTACGTCACCGGGTGGTGGGCGGGTTCCCGAAATCCCGGTGGAGCCTATATTTTTTATGGATACAACGCTGATTGTTGCGATCACGCTGGCGGTGTTTGCTGCGCTGTTCGGGACACGGCATATTGATGCAAGTGAACATCATGAAGGACTGGTTGCCGCGATTGCGTTTGAATCTGTCGTCAAGCTGGTGGCGTTTTTAACAGTCGGTATTTTCGCAACTTATGGCATTTTTGGCGGTTTTACAGACCTGTTCCAGCGAGCTTCGGTAGATCCACAGCTAAGAGAGCTATTCACCGTTAGTAACGGTACAGGCTATAGCTCCTGGATTACTATGACGCTCTTGTCGATGGCGGCCATCATTTGCCTGCCGCGCCAATTCTACATTACCGCAGTCGAAAATGCGGAAGAGAGCTACATGCGAAAAGCAACCTGGCTTTTTCCTGCATATCTTTTGGTGATTAATTTATTCGTGCTGCCAATTGCTCTTGGGGGAAGGCTTGCTTTCTCGAGCACCGAGGTGGATGCGGACATGTTTGTTCTGACGTTACCCCTTTATTACGATCACGGTACTATCTCCTTGATTGCCTTTATTGGGGGGCTTTCAGCGGCAACTTCTATGGTTATTGTCGCCTCGATCGCTTTGGCGACTATGGTCTGCAATGATCTGGTTATGCCATTACTCCTTCGATCTCGTTGGTTCCAAAATCGGCAAGCTGAGGATTTGACAGGTCTTTTGATCGCCATTCGGCGGACAAGTATCCTGTTCATTTTGATTTTGGGGTATGGCTATTACAGATTTGCGAGCGAAAGCTATTCTCTTGTCACCATCGGTCTGGTGTCTTTTGCCGCCGCCGCACAATTTGCACCGGCCATTATCGGCGGTATTTTCTGGCAGGGTGCTACGTTCCGCGGGGCGATCTGTGGTCTTGGGGCAGGCTTTGTTGTTTGGCTATACACTTTATTTCTCCCGTCTCTTGCGCAATCGGGATGGTTGCCGGACGCCTTCATCAGTGAAGGGCCGTTTGGATTAGAGTGGCTGAAGCCTTACGCACTCTTTGGTCTGGATGGGTTTGATCGCCTTACCCATGCATTGTTCTGGAGTATGCTTGCGAACATCGGTGGATATTGGGTGATATCTCTCTTGACCCAACCAACTGCAATTGAACGTATTCAGGCTAAACTGTTCGTTGATGTTTTCCGCTTAACAGAGGGTAATACCGATAGTGGTTATTGGCGCGGTAGCGTTACCGTGGGAGAGTTGCAGCAGCTTGTTGGTCGCTTTGTTGGTGTTCGGCGGGTTGAACAGGCTTTTGAGGAGTTTGCAACCGACAATAATGTAACGTTGCGAAAGGGGCAAAGCGTCGACAGTTCTCTTTTGGAATATGCTGAGCGGTTGCTTGCCGGTGCCATAGGGTCCGCGACGGCGCGGGTTCTCATTGGATCAATTGTCAAAGGTGAGATTGTAAGTCTCGATGAGGTGTATCGTATTCTGGACGAAACCAGTCAAGTCATCGAGTATAGCCATACGTTGGAGCAGAAATCAGCTCAGCTGCAAGCCGCGACAGAACAGCTGCAAATGGCGAATAATCGATTAAAAGAACTGGATAGCTTGAAGGATGACTTCTTATCAATGGTCAGTCATGAACTTCGGACGCCGCTCACCAGCCTTCGCGCCTTTGGGGAGATATTACAGGATAATCCGGATGTTTCTCAGCAAGAACGCCAGCAGTTTTTAAATGTGATTGTAACTGAGAGTGACCGTTTGACAAGGCTTATCGATCAGTTGCTGGACTTGGCGAAGATGGAAGCCGGCCGAATGGATTGGAGTTTGTCAGACGTTAATGTGAATGCGGCGGTAGAAGACGGTGTTCAGGCGCTTATTGGCTTGGTGCGTGAGAAGAATATTGATTTTTACCTGGATATTCCGCGGTTTTTGCCAACGGTTCAGGCAGATCGGGATCAGCTTATTCAAGTGATTATCAACCTGGTTTCGAACGCTATTAAATTTTGTGATCCTTATAACGGTAAAATCTGGCTCAAGGTGCGGGATGAGGGGGATGAGCTGATTATAACAGTTGAGGATAATGGTTTGGGTGTACCCGCGCCGCTGAAAGAGAAAATTTTTGAACGGTTTCATCAAAGCGCGGCAATTGGCGGCAGTAAACCTCAAGGGTCAGGGCTTGGCCTTGCCATTTGCCGCCAGATTGTGACCTTCTTCGGTGGGCGGATCTGGGCAGAGAACATGTCTGCTGGCGGTGCCCGGTTTGTCTTTACATTACCTGTAGAGGCCCGGGGCAGTTCGGCGCTTGCTGGGGACTGATCAGAAGAACACTTCGTAGGAGCGAACGACCATTGAAACGCCGATCACAAAAATCAGGCTGAGGACAATTTTCCGGAAAATCATCTGATCTACTTTTTGCCGAAGTTTTGTGCCCAGCCAAATACCCGCAATGATCGGCATCATTCCCAAAACACCGTACACGGTTTCAAGCGCACCTAGGTTATCAGTCCTTTGAAGGCTAATGGCGAGAACGAGACTCCCCGTACAGAGCATGACGCTCACCGCTGACACAAAGCGTTCTTTTTCAAGTCCTAGAGCAACCATAAAAAAGATTGGCATAATAGCGAATAGTGAGGTCATCCCCCCAATAATACCAGACAGAACGCCAATAATAGGGGCGTAAACTTTCTCGTGATTTTTTAGGAAGCTCAAGGGGATCCCGAAGATTTCAAAGGATGTCACGATCATCAAAACGATGCCTAGAATAACGGTTAGCAAATTGATATCGGCAATTGCCAATAAATAAACACCAACGGGTAATGTTGCCAACACGGTGATATAAAGTGACCAGTGGCGTTTTACGGCCTGTTTGATCCCGCCCGCACTCACCATTTGGAAGACATTACTCAGCACAAGTGGGACAGCCAGCACTGAAAGAGCTGCCGGAAGGGGTAGAACAGTAATCAAAATCGGTACAGAGACTGTCGGCAAACCAAATGATGATGTCCCCTTAACTAACCCGCCCAAGAAAAACGCCGTACAGATGACAGCGAAATGAAACAGGTTAAAATTGCTAAAGATTTCTTCAATCATGGTGATGTTTTTTGTGGACGGGCCGTTGGTATTGTTTTTAGCATACTGCGTTAATTAAGCTCTTAATCAAAGAAAATTCCAAAACCAATCTTTTCATCAGGTGGGATAAGCTGATCTTTCAGGAACCCTTGAGCCTATGCTAAAAAGAGAAAAACATCTTCCGTGAAAGGGACAAAAATGAAACTGCTGCGTTATGGTGAACAGGGATCAGAGAAACCCGCTATTTTGGATGATAACGGGGTTATCCGAAGCTTGGCTGGTGTTGTCGGGGATATTGAAGGCTCTATTCTGTCTGACGAAGAGTTGGGCAAGTTGAAAGCACTGGATACAAGTACGTTGCCTGCCATAAATGCAGATGTTCGCATTGGCGCCTGTGTTGGAAATGTTGGAAAGCTGATTTGTATTGGGCTTAATTATTCTGACCATGCCGCAGAAACAGGAATGCCAATTCCGGAAGAGCCTATTGTCTTTTCTAAGGCGACAACATCTATTTGTGGTCCTAATGATGACATTGAAATTCCGAAGAATTCTGTGAAAACAGACTGGGAAGTTGAGCTCGGTGTTGTTATTGGCAAGCGGGCAAAATATGTCGCAAAAGAAGAAGCACTTGATTATGTCGCTGGTTATTGCGCGGTGAATGACGTTTCTGAACGGGAATTTCAGGCAGAGCGTGGGGGACAGTGGATTAAAGGAAAAAGTCACGATACTTTTGCACCAATGGGCCCTTGGCTTGTGACACGGGATGAAGTTCCTGACCCACAGAATGTGGCTATGTGGTTAGAGATTGACGGCAAGCGCTATCAGGACGGCACCACTGGTACAATGATCTTTGATGTGGCAACTGTGATTTCTTACCTCAGTAACTTCATGACTTTGATGCCCGGTGATGTTATTTCAACCGGAACCCCTCCGGGAGTTGGAATGGGTGTGAAACCTGAACCAGTTTATCTTAAGGTGGGGCAGAAAATTGAAATGGAAGTTGAAGGCTTGGGCCGCCAGTCTCAAATGACGATCAACGCACGACCATAATAATTAGAGGGGAGGAACACTTTGCTTAAGGTAACTAATCCGGAAAAAGTCGGTTTTTCATCAGAACGCCTTGGTTTTATTACTGACTGGATGAAGCGCTACGTAGAGGCTGGCAAGCTTGCCGGAGCGCAAACGTTAGTTGCGCGTAAAGGTCAGGTTGTTTATTCCGGCTGGACGGGTGTTCGTGATGTGGAAACTGGGCAAAAGTGGGAAGAAGATACAATCGCCCGCTTTTACTCAATGACCAAGCCGATTACGTCGGTCGCCTTGATGACACTTTATGAAAAAGGTCTTTTCCATCTGGATGACCCGATAGAGCAGTTCCTCCCTGAATTCTCTGACATGCGGGTTCTTCGCCCTAATGCTCAGAGCATTGAAGATACGGTCCCTTGTGAAGTGAAACCAACAGTTCGGCATCTGCTGACACATTGTTCCGGCCTTACGTATGATTTTAATCTTGGAGTTCTTGAAAGCGAATATGGGGCGCAGAAGGTCAACTTTGGTCCTAACAAGCAGAAGCTTGCAGATGAAGTGAAGCGCCTTGCCTCGCTTCCACTGAAATTTGAATCAGGGACTCGTTGGAACTATGGCGTCTCTACAGATGTTGTTGGCCGTCTGGTAGAGGTCATCAGTGGTAAGGCGTTGGATGTGTATCTGCAGGAAACAATCCTTGATCCGTTAGAGATGTCTGACACGTCTTTCTATATTGAGGATGTGAAGCAGGACCGGCTTGCTTCCAGCTACACGCCTGATGGAAATGGTGGAATTAAGCTTGTGGATAGCGGTGAAAACACAATCTACACCAAGGAGCGAGTGACATGCCTCTCTGGCGGTGGGGGGCTTCTGAGTACCGTTCCAGATTACCTGAAATTTGCGGAAATGCTCCGCGGTAGAGGACGCTTGGGCGCGGCACAAATTCTTGGGTCTCGCACTGCAGATTTTATGATGAGTAATCATATGCCGGGAGATTTGGCGTCTATGGGACAAGCTGTCTTCTCAGAGGTTTCTTTTGAGGGCGTTGGCTTTGGCCTTGGGGGGTGGGTTATGCTCGACCCACCAAAATCCCAAATGATGGGATCTGTGGGTGATTTTGGATGGGGCGGAATGGCGAGTACGGTTTTCTGGACTGACCCTGTCGAAGATATGGTGGTTTTGTTTGCAACCCAGTTGTTGCCGTCCAGCTTCCATCCAATTCGTAAAGAACTGCGGGCGCTGGTCCACCAAGCTTTGGTCGATTAATTTTCGTCCATTACACTTGGCAAGATAAGGCGAGCCCGGGTGCCATGCCCGGGCGTACTCGCCAGTGAGACTGTACCTCCAGATTGACGGGCAAAACCGTAAATCATGCTAAGCCCTAAGCCCGTACCTTTTCCTGTTTCTTTAGTTGTGAAAAACGGCTCGAACGCATGGGCTAAAGTTTCTTCATCCATGCCATTGCCAGTATCGGTAATGCAGAGATAGCTGTATTGGCCTGGTTTGAGATCTGGGTATTTATCCTGATTGCGGGCATCAATTACCAAATTATTGGTTTTGATATCAAGCTGACCACCTTCAGGCATAGCGTCACGCGCGTTGATGCAAATATTTACAAAGGCATTTTCTAGTTGGCCGGGGTCTGCGAGAACATCTCTTGTCGCTGTATTAAAGTTATAAGTGACTTCAATTTCTTCACTGATTAGCCGGTCCACTAATTCTCCAATATTTGCGATTAGTTTGTTGATGTTCAGTTTTTCAGGGCGAAGTTCCTGTTTTCTGGAATAGGCAAGTAGACGCTGAGTTAGTTGCGCGCCGCGGTTTGCCGATCGGTCAATGCTGCCTAAGAAACGTTGTAATTGGTCATCAGGCGGAACCATCTCCTGCATTAATTCAGTATTACCCAAGATGATCGCCAAGATATTGTTAAAATCATGCGCAATTCCGCCAGTTAGCTGGCCGATAGCTTCCATTTTTTGGCTCTGGCGCAGTTGAATTTCCATTGCTTCCGCATGCTGCTGCGCTTTTACCGCTTCGGTGACATCTCGGCCAATGCCAACATACCCATCGAATTTACCGTTTTTGTCAAAGATAGGAACGCCACTGGTTAATGCATGCAGTGTACTGCCATCACTCGTTTGGATGTGAACAGGCATGTCACGGAATGGTTCATGCCGCTCTAATAATTTGCGATGCTCTTTCCAGAATGCGTCGACTTGCTCCCCAGCTTCGGAAGGCACAACATACTCCCAACGGTATTTACCAATGAGCGAGGAGACAGGAATACCTGTTAATTGCTCAAATTTGTCAGAGAGTGAATTGTAGCGAAACTCAGTGTCCATGCCCCAGAACCAGTCAGAGCTCGCCGTTGCATATGTTTCAAGGAGCTGCTCTCGCTCTCGGAGTGCTTCTTCGACTTTTAAACGCACGTCAATTTCTGCTTTAAGCGCCTGAGTTCTTTCCGCAACTCGGGCTTCCAGTTCCTCATTTGACTGCTGCAACACCACTTCTGCCGTTTTAATTTTCTCAATATCCTGCAACCAAGAAACAATCACACTCTCGCCGTCGATTGTCAGGCTGGTCCAACTGGGTAACACCCACAGCTTTTTCTTGTCTTTGGCATAGATTTGCGTCTCGATAGGCTCTGTGCGCCCATTTTCTCTAAACTCCTTAATTAGTCGATCGCGAACGGCAATGTCCGGCCAAAACTGAATTGTAGAGTGTCCAACGAGTTCCTCCCGTGGCCGCCCAAGTAACTTGCAAAGACTTTCATTGGCAAATGACATGTAGCCAGAACGGGGTTTCGAGATACCAACAGCGATTGGACTATCGGAGAGGATATTACGAAGCTCTTCCTCAGTTTGTTGGCGAATAGCAATCTCTTCTGAGAGCTCTTGAGTGCGCCGGGCAACCTCTTTTTCGAGCTCCTCTGAAGCACGTTTTAGCTCATTTTCAGCCTCAGTGAGCTCTGTGATATCGCTAGCGATTAAGCCGACCCCTAAAAGGTTCTCCGATTTATCTCGAAGGGCAAACTTAACGATCAGATGATGTTTCAGGCCGTCGGGGGT
>JAEPMY010000141.1 GCA_017643685.1 Sneathiella sp. | reverse complement strand
CGCACATATAACATCGCATTGATGGAGCTGGACCCTCCAAGGGTTTTGCCTCGTGGCTGGTACCCTTTTCGGCCATTCAGCCCCTTTTGGGGCACTGTTTCAAAGGCCCAGTTGTTGATTTTTCGGGGCAGCATCGCGGCCATCCCAAGGGGTACATGAATAAGGATGCTTTTATCCGGACCACCTGCCTCTAACAGGCAGACGGATGTATCTGGATCTTCTGACAGGCGGCTGGCAACTACGGATCCCCCTGAACCACCGCCGACAACGATATAGTCATACATGATTTTTTCCTCCCCATTATCCGAAACGGATATGTCATGCCCACATGTGTTTTTATTTTTGAAAGCGCCGATTTGTCGGCAGCACATGTATGAGCATTAGAAAAGGGTAACGTTTCAATTCATCCGGAGAAAGAAAAAAATGACCGAGGGTCAAAATAATATCAGCTAAGCCTGAACTAGCTTGCTTCAGGTGCCGCATCGATAAATTCTGATTTCATATGACAGTCATCATATGAACGCATTATTTTCGGGTAAGGAGACATATCCAGACCAAAACGGAGCGCATTGAAGACTTGTGGCACCAGATAAACATCCGCAAGTGTGACGGCATTGCCAGCTGCAAAAGGACCCTCTCCAATTTGGGACTCAAGGGCATCAAAACCTTCTATGATCCAATGATGATACCAGGTCAGTTTATCCTCTTCGGTTACCCCAAGCGTTCCCGTCAGATATTTTAAAACCCGAAGGTTGTTCACTGGGTGAATGTCGCAGGCGATGAGGTTACACATGCTGCGAATTCTCGCTGCTTCAAAAGGGTCTGTTGGAAGAAGCGGGACATCTGGATAGCCCGCTTCAAGATACTCTAAAATTGCAGTTGATTGAGTGATCAGCCGCCCATCATCCAGCTTTAATGTGGGTACCAACCCTTGATGGTTCAGCGCTTTATATTCTGCTGATTTGTGATCTTCTGTCAGCAAGTTTACGGCTGTTTTTGTATAAGGAATGGATTTCAGGTTAAGTGTTATTCGCACGCGATAGGCCGCTGAAGACCTGAAATAATCAAATAATTCCATTTAGGTGCCTCCCCCAAGGCTGAGAGGGATACGAGCCTTGTTCGCCCGCATCCCCTCAAAATTAAACGGCTGGCAGAATTGTACCTTCGCAGATACCAAAGCCGATCCGGGCCGCGCCCGCGCGCGCGCAGGCGCCGCGAATGATAACCGTATCGCCATCCTCCAGGAATGTGCGGGTTTCGCCATCTGGCAGGTGGATTGGGTTTTTACCGCCGGTGGTTAGTTCAATCATTGCACAGGCTTCGCTTGCGTCAGGGCCAGACATGGTGCCTGTTGCCATCAAATCGCCAGCCTGCATATTGCAGCCGCCAACCGTATGATGGGTTAGCATTTGGGCAATCGTCCAATAGCTGTACTTCATGTTGGAAGTTGCCAAGGGTACTGGTGCTGCGCCTTCTTCACGCATTTTTGCGGTTTGAAGAAGAACTTCCAAATCGATATCAAGGCCGCCTTTTTCAGAATTCTCAGTGGAAGTTAGATATGGCAAAGGCGCTGGATCGTCTGCCGGGTGCGCAAAGCTAGTTCTAAAAGGCGCTAAGGCTTCCATGGTGATGATCCACGGCGAGATAGTAGAGGCGAAGTTTTTTGCCAAAAATGGGCCGAGAGGTTGGTATTCCCAGCCTTGAATATCGCGAGCGGACCAATCATTGAACAGGCACATCCCAAACAGATGATCTTCAGCATCTTCAATGGATACCTGGGTGCCGATAGCGTTGCCTTTACCGACGAAAGCCCCCATTTCAAGTTCGAAATCAAGGCGCTTACAAGGGCCAAAAGATGGGACCTCTGCTTCAGGAGCTTTGGTCTGACCGGTTGGGCGCGGGAATGCCTGTCCAGAAACGCCGATAGAGGAGGCGCGTCCGTGATACCCAATTGGAATCCACTTATAGTTTGGGAGCAGCGGATTGTTCGGACGGAAGAGTGCACCGATATTTGTCGCGTGATGCAGGGACGCATAAAAGTCAGTGTAATCTGGAATGTGGCAAGGGTTACCCATCTCCGCGTCAGATTGCGCCACGAGGCAGGATGTTAGAATATCCTCCGCCAAGGCACCTTCTCGTAGCAGGCGAGATAGCGTAAGGCGCAGTGCTGACCAAGCGTCTTTCCCCATATCCATAAAGCGGTTGAGTTTTTCTTCTGCGGCGGCGGTCGCCGCAGGAAGCACGTCAGTGCCAAAAACACCGGCGTTGATTGCCTTAGAGAGATCAAGGATTTGATCGCCAATCGCTACACCGCCCCTAAAAGGAGCGTTAGATCCTTTTAGGCGGAAACTGCCAAAAGGCAGATTTTGGATCGGAAAATCTGTGGTTTCTGAGTTGGCGCTGTCAACCCAGCTCTTCAGGTTCGGGGCATGGGTTTCGTTCAAGGTATAAATAGACATAAAAACCTACGTTATGGTTTGAAGTGTTTTTTGAGGTCCTGCCAGCAGTTAGCATAGCCAAGCTGACGGGTATCAGAATTTAGAGCATAGTCCGTGAGGCGGTAGGCGTAGCGGGATTCCAGCATGAAAGCCATCGTGTCCTTGTAGCGCTCTGGTTTGAGATCACTATTGCTCGCTTTTTCAAAGGCGGCGGCCTCCGGTCCATGTGGGGACATGGCGTTATGCAGGCTAAACCCACCGGGAACGAAGCCATCTTCTTTGGCGTCATATGTACCTTCAATCAGGCCCATAAATTCGCTCATGACATTGCGGTGATAATAGGGGGGGCGGAACGTGTGTTCAGCCACCATCCAACGAGGTGGGAAAATCACAAAGTCCAGATTGGCAACACCTTCAGTCTCCGAAGGTGAGGTTAATACAGTGAAAATAGAGGGATCTGGATGATCAAAACTGACCGTATTCATCACATTAAAACGCGAAAGGTCATATTTGTAAGGAGCAGAATTTCCAACCCATGCGACCACATCTAGTGGTGAATGATCCAGATCACAGCGATAAAGCGCGCCGCCGAATTTTGTGATCAGTTCAAAATCACCTTCTGCGTCTTCAAAAGCCGCTGCGGGATATTGAAAATCCCGGTCATTTGCATATCCGTTGGCACCCACAGGCCCCCGCTCTGGCAGTTCAAGCAAAGCACCGTAATTTTCCGCGACATACCCCCGAATAGGGCCATCCAGAAGATCAATGCGGAACTTCATACCGCGGGGAATAACGCAAATCTCGCCGGGAGTTACCTCAAGCAGGCCGCATTCTGTTGCAACCAGCATTCCGCCTTGTTCGGGTATCAAAAGTAATTCGCCGTCCGCAGTGGTAAAGTGGCGATTGCCCATATCTTTGGTCGCGCGGTAGATATGAATGCCAAGGCCAATTTGTGCGGCGGCATCTCCGTTCGCAGCAAGGGTAATTAAGCCGTCAACGAAATCAGTCTCAGTTTTCGGAAAAGGGGTTTCATCCCACCGCATCATATCGGGCGGGGTGATCACATCCGTAATGGGCGCCGTTTTGATATCGCCGTTGGCTGTGTAAGGCTCGTAAGCGCCTTGCAGAACCGAGGGGCGAATGCGATAGAACCAAGTTCGGCGGTTTTTTGCACGAGGTGCTGTAAACGCGGTGCTGCTAAACTGCTCCGCATATAGACCATAAGCCACTTTTTGCGGACTGAATTGTCCAACAGGCAAGGCACCGGGCAGAGCCTCGCTTTCATGTTCATTGTCGAAACCGGTTAGGTATTCAAGTGTGTTTGTTTGGGACATCATACTTAACTATTTTCATCTTCAAGATCGGTTGCAGCTTCTAGCGCTGACATCAGAATTTTTTGATCCCCGATATGGTTTGCAAGGAGCAATACAAGGCGGGCGTTGACACGTTCACTATCGCGCGGGGTCAGATTTCTATGGGCATCGGTCAGGGCCGCGTAAAAGGCGTCTGCATCATCAAAATTTGGATCGGTGATTAATTTAACATTGCTCATGTCGAATACCTTTAGCGTCCAAGGGATTTATCAAGGGCAGCATTAACATCGGCCGCTGCCGGTCCTTCGAAGCGGGCAGCAACATATTGGTCTGGCCGGATTAGATAAACGACACCGGCGCTGAGAGCGTATCTTTCAGCAATCAGCCCATCGCAGTCATCCAGAATGTTTGGACCTTGTTTATGGGCGGAAACTTCTAAAACATCTAAGTCGTCACTGATCTTACTCAGGGCAGAAATATCATCTGCGCTGACGCCATCGCTATTGATCAGGGCAACGAACCGGCTCCCCAACTGATCCATTAACCAGCCTTTTTCGCCATTCATCTCAATCGGGGCGTCTTTGGCAACAAACCCTGGTTGGATACCGCTCCCGTTGGTTTTAGTGATCAGATCAGATGAGGCGTAATCACAAGGGGTACTTAGCCGCCCGCTATTGACTAGACTACGGGCAAAAGGAAATTTTTCAGCTAAGCGAAGGGTTTCATCCCGGAAAATCCGACTAATCTCATTCTTTGGCGTGATGAAGTCAGTTGCCCGAGTAGAGTTTAAAATATTTTCCGCCGCGCCGTGGATGCGTTCTTGGTTATAGGTCTCGAGCAAGGAATGAGGGGCATACCCTTGTAGAACACGAGCCAGCTTCCACGCGAGATTTTCAACGGCTTGAATGCCCCCATTCGCACCTCTGGCCCCAAATGGAGAGACCTGATGAGCGGCATCACCCATAAAGACCACGCGGTTTTTGATGAAATTATCCATTCGCCGACATTTAAAGGTGTAGACGCTAGCCCATTCCAGTTCAAATTCTACATCTTTGCCCAGCATTTGCTGAATACGGGGTCGGATATTTTCTTCTTTTTTTTCCTCTTCCGGGTCGGCGTCCCAACCCAGCTGAAAGTCAATGCGCCAGACATTATCCGCCTGTTTATGCAGAAGAACCGACTGATTTGGGTGAAAAGGAGGGTCAAACCAGAACCAGCGCTCGGTTGGAAACTCAGCCTTCATCACCACATCTGCGATAAGGAAGCGATCGTGAAATTCCTGGCCCTTGCTCTCTAACCCCAGCATATCGCGGATGCCACTATTGGCCCCATCGGCCACCAGCAGATAATCACATGACAGATCATATGATCCGTCGGGTGTTTCAACGGTCAGTGTCGTCTTGTCAGTGTGGTCCTCTACTTTGCTCACCCGGCTTTTCCAGCGGAGGTCAATCTCCGCAAATTCCAAGGCGCGGTCGATCATGTATTCTTCGAAATAATATTGCTGCAGATTGATAAAAGCAGGGAGTTTATGACCTTCCTCGGCCAGCAGATCAAAATCGTAAATTTGTTTATTTCGAAAGAAAACCTTGCCTTTTTTCCAAGTGATGCCCTTTTCATTCATTGGGGCCGCACACCCGTATCTATCCAAAATTTCCAGGGTACGTTTGGAAAAGCAGATCGCGCGGGAACCTACACTGACCGTGTTGTTATCATCAAGGACCACAGAGCGAACGCCTTGCGTTGCCAGATCAAGCGCAGCCGCGAGGCCGCAGGGGCCTGCCCCAATGATGATCACTGGATGATGGACAGTTGCCGGAGCGCCCTGATCCGCTGAAGGGACGTAGGCATATTCAGGGTTCGTGTAGGTTTTCAACATGTCAGATATTCCCCTTATCCTCACATATCTGTTGCAACATCCGCAGCACACATATTAGATAGTTGCATCTGAAATTAACTTACCCTTGCCATGCAGCTTGCGCAACATAAATAGTTACTTTTGTAACTACATGTGTTATCAGCAAGTATGATTTCGTGAGTTATATGGCTCAATGTTAAAGATAAGGAATAGGTGACCCCATGGCCAAGAAGCCCTTTGCCTCCTCAGCGGATTTGGATGAAAAAACAGAAACACTGGAAGTTTTGGCGGATGGCGTTTATGCCTTGACCGCGGAAGGGGATCCAAATGTTGGCGCCATTGAAGCTGAAGATTTCCTGATTGCTTTTGAAGCGCGGGCAACGCCAAAGGCAGCGCAAGATTGGCTGGATCAGTTACGCGAGCATACAGATAAGCCGGTTAAATATCTGGTTCTGTCTCATTACCACGCTGTACGTGTGTTGGGCGCCAGTGCGTTTAACGCCGAGAGCATTGTCACTCATGAGAAAACCAAGTTCTTGATCGATGAACGGGGCAAACAGGATTGGGACAGTGAGTTTGGTCGTATGCCACGCCTTTTCCGGGAACCTGAAGGCATTCCGGGGCTGACGCATCCTGATATCACTTTTAATGATCGTCTGACTATTCCACTGGGCGGGGATCGGGGTGATCTGGTGCTGGAATATTGCG
>JAEPMY010000062.1 GCA_017643685.1 Sneathiella sp. | reverse complement strand
TTGACCAAAGATAACATCATTACCCATGCCGCCGTAGATTAGATCAGAACCACCATAATAAAGACCAAAGTAGCCAAAAATGTCTTCGATCATTCCCAAGAAGTTAGCTTCACCAGCCTCTTCCATCAGGTCAAAGATTTCATAGACAAGTTCATTGATATAATCTGGTGAGAATTCTGCAGGAAGGACTGCATTGTCACCGAAAATCAGATCAGAACCATTTCCAGCAACAATAATATCCCGCATATATTCGTTATCGCCGTAATAGTAATAATACGGTGCATACACAGTTGGCAGGGCTTGAAGCAGAGATTTCTCTTGCTGATCGCCATACATGGTATCGTTACCATAGCCACCATACATCATCAGGTTATCGCCAACGATCAGATCACCATATGCGTCATAGTCACCGTATTCGTCACCGATCTCGCCACCATACATGCTATCGAATGCAGCAAAAACCGTTGTGTCATTGCCTTCACCGCCATACATGACATCGTCATTATCGTCACGACGACCAAAGATGATATCTGTTCCAGAGCCACCAACCATAATGTCGGAGCCTTGATCATCGATCAGGACATCGCCGCCTGTGCCGCCGTGCATCACATCGTTGCCAGCGCCACCGTCCAAGTAGTCGTTATGCGCGCCACCATCGAGTGTGTTGGATTCCTCATCACCGATCAGGAAGTCCTGCGCACGGCCACCGTAAACAACACCAGTTTCTTCATTGGTGAACTCAGCATCATTTTCACCAACAATGATTACATTCTGTCCGTCGTTGTCGATATCTTCGTCGCCAAGCGGGTCAACTACAGGCTCAGGTCCTTCTGGCTGACCTGGGTTCATGTCATCATTGTTATCCTGAGGATTTGGATCCCAAGTGTCATTCACAAGCCCAATCGTGTGGTTCAGGCCGGTTGTCCAATCGCCAGCAGTGTCGGAGTCAAAGTTATCAACGCGAGCAAAAATGTTATTCACATCAATATCGCGGAAGAAATCTTCACCTAGCGGGCCTTCTGCAACCATGTCATCCAGAGTGACTGGCGCGTATGCATCAAACACTTGCGGCGCAACAGTTTCTTGGGTAGCGATTTGGCCATTGAAAGTATTGCTGTCGCCGAAGATATCCAGTTCAGCGCCACCTTCCGGAACAGGAACCCAACTAGAGTTCAAAGAAGCCGGCACAAACTGTGCGCCGTTGGCAAGGAAAGTATCAATTTGGGAAACATCACTACCCAAGGCCCATGTCAGCAACACTCCGAGAGGCTCTGTAGTATCAGCGCCCATAGGCCAATCACCAACACCTGCAAGACCGCCCGCCGTCACGATATCACCATCGGCATTAAAGATCATGTAGATGGTTTGGATTTCTGTAGTTTCTTCACCTTCTTGAGTTGCCTGCATGACAACCAATTGACCACCCGATGGGATGGAAAGGCTTGGAAGGTCAAAAGATACTGGTGCACCGTCTGGTCCAATAATGGAGAGTGTCGTCACCCCCTCACCAACTGTAGACGGGCCATTACCCTCAGTATTCTGAGTAGATCCTGTGTTGTTGCGAAGCTCAATAAAGTCAACTGCGCCTTCACCACCAAATTCAAGAAAATCTTCCAGAGCGGGGCTACCGAAATCCAGCATCTTGCTGACTAAAGATGGTCCTTCAACCAAACGAACAGAAATATCGCTATTGCCAGGATAATAATCGTCGAGAAGAGTAACACCCAAACCAATTTCATTCAAAAGCAACTCTGGCTGGCCTGGCAATGCTACAGCAAAATCTGGCTCTTCATCTGCTGGGAAGCCAAGAGCTGTCGGGTCCAACAAGCCATCAATACCGATACCGTCACCGATACCGTCATCATTGTAGGCCGCAAAGTTGGCACCGCCACCAGTACCACCTGCACCTGGGCCCGCCGCAGGAGCAACCGCACCTGGATCAAACCCTTCTACAAGGCCAGTCACGTCAGCGGCTGAGATGACACTACCGTCTGCCAGCGTCAATTGAGGGGGAAGCTCTGTACCAGCCTGACTAAAGAAGCCTTCCAGTACAATTCGATCACCATCGGCGATTTCTGTAATGATTAGATCGCTGCCATCTTGAGAAAAGACGACAAGGTCCGGGCTTGTGACATCAAGCGCGATATTCTGACCGCCCTCTACTTCGACAACCGTTCCGCTTGCGCTACCACTTACAATACCGTTCTCTGTCTTCGCCATGATATATTCCCACTCTATTATCTAGCGCTGCTTCGTAATCTACCCGCAGCCGGTATTTATGACTAAACAGGCACAAATATGCCTATACAATTGTTGGCTAAGATATCGAAGAGCGCGTCAAGCGTCATACCCCATTTGAGTGAAGGAACATTTTTTTTACAATTTTATCTAAAAAAATTTCTTTTATGCATAATCACAATTGGGGATATATCGCCTCGATACATTACCTGCTCATTAAATTTTAGAAATAAAAGATAAAAAACCTAGTTGCATTGCTGCAGTTTTAATCTGATACAGCCAAGACCATCCAATATATCCGTGACAAAACTGCAATCAATTAAGCAAAGAGAATCACGGCGGTAATAAATTTGTCGAATTCTGACGAATTGCATACTATGGTCAGCAAGTAGTTATTATGGCTCAGGAATTAGGGGGCGATCCATATGTCGTTAAAATTTCGCATTCCAGCGGGTGAAAAAATTATTGTGAACGGCGCTGTTATGACTAATACCAGCACCAAGGCCATGCACTTCTCCCTTGAGAATGACGCCTCTATTATGAGAGAGCGTGATATCCTTCTACCTGATCAGGTAACGACACCTATTCATAATGTCTATATGCAGGTTCAGCTGATGTATATTGAACCGGAGCATCACGCGACACACTACAAAGCTTTCCAGCAAGCAGCCCAAATGGCATTTCTGTCGACAGACGATCTTGAAACAAGACAAGCTGTGTTTGAAGTTGTTGGCCTCGTCGGAGAGAGAAACTTTTACGGCGGCCTAAAATTACTTCAAAAATATATGGACGATAAGGAATAGGAATCAGGATCTAAAAACCCTTTCTTGATTCACTTTTATCCTTAAATTTTTAAAGATTTTACCCCTAAGAAGCCACCCTGAGCGACAGCGGTGGCTTTTATTTTGCCCCTCTTCTAAAATTTTATTTTCAAGCATGTCAGCCAGAAAATAAGGCTAACTGCGACTTGTAATAGTTAACAAAAAGTATCACCTCAGCCCCCCAACGAAATGCATCAAATCTAATGGATCGATTAAGCATTTGTTAGGAACTTAATCCCATATTGGCATCACGGTTTCGAAGTGAACCGGGGCTCAAAAGAGCCGCTTACGTCGCACAGCGACAAACTCTAGAATGAGGATTTATATTATGGCTTTTTCAGTAAACACAAATGCCAATGCTATGGCCGCACTGCGGTCCCTGAACTCCACACAGAACAGCATCACTGACATTCAATCTCAGATTCAGTCTGGCTTGAAAATCGGCGGCGCAACTGACGATCCGTCTACCTTTGTGATTTCACAGGGTATGCGCGGTGATGTCGGCTCTCTGAAAGCCGTTCAGGAAGGTCTGAACTTTGGTCAGGCTACTGTTGGCATGGCGTTGGCTGCTGCGACGCAGATTTCTGATCAGCTAACTGATCTGCAAACTAAAGTAACACAAGCTTCTAACGAAGGCTTGGACACAGCAGTTCTGCAGGCTGAGGCTGACGAAATGGTTGCTCAGATCGCAGGTATCGTTTCCACTGCCGAGTTTAATGGCATCAACTTGCTGGATAATGGCGGTACAACAAGTGGTCTTAACGTTATGACTGGCTTGAGCGGTGCAACCATCTCTCTGACAGAACAGAACGCAACTACTACTGGCTTGGGTATTGATAACCTAGATCTGACAGGCCTGAAAGCTGAGCTTGCTTTGGATGATGCCTTCAACCCTGCTGAAAGCAACACCTTCACTATCACAATTGATGGTTCAGGCGATACACACACCTTCGAATTGACTGGTGATGGTAACGCTTTGACATCTGCTCCAAACGAAGCAAACGGCGACTACGTCTATGGCGTAACTGTTGACTTCGCAAACGACTCTGATCAGGCGATCATGGGTAAAGTGGCGGCAGTCATGCGTGAAGAAGGCTTCACTGTAAATATCGGTGAGGACGGTGTTGTTGATGTGTCTGCAGCTGGTCAGGACATTACTCTGGCAACTACAGTTGCAAACGGTACAACAATCACACAGGATGTTGCCGGTACAGCGCTGACTGACATCGGAGCAGCTAAAGCCGCTATCGGCACAATCATGACAAACCTTGGTACATATGCCAACCGTTTGGAAAGTCAGGCTGAGTTTACTCAGATCTTGACAGATAAACTCGAAGAAGGTCTCGGCATTCTGGTAGACGCCAACTTGGCTGAAGTTTCTGCTAAACTGCAGTCTGAACAGACTAAAGAACAGCTCGGCATTCAGTCATTGTCTATCGCGAACGCTTCTTCTCAGTCTATCCTCGGATTGTTCCGTTAATCATGGAAATTGTAAAGGCGGCCTTATGGTCGCCTTTACTTCCCTCCTCATATTATTCCTTAAGGAGCAATTTCCATGTATGTTGATGTCTATAAAAAAGCGTCCATTGCTAACGAATCCAAACGTGCAATCGAATACCGCGTTTTCGCCGAAATCACTGGTGAGCTTTCAAAAGCAAATCTAGAGGGCGCCTCCCCTAAATCACGAATTAACGCTTTGTTTAGAAATTCTCAATTATGGTTGACGCTAGAAGCTGATTTAGTGTCTCCGAATAATGGTCTGGATCGTGAATTGAAGGCTGGTTTAATTTCGTTAGCCATTTGGGTTCGCAAAACCACCCCTATCGCAATGCGTAAGAATGAAGACCTAGAGCCATTCATTTCAGTCAACCGTCAAATCATGGAAGGCTTGATGATGGCCGAGCGGAATGCTAGACAAACTCAGTATCCAGCTCACACTTCAGAAGCTGCACGGTTAAGCGCATAAGGTGATGAAATGCAGTTGTCAGGAAATAGTTCACTACTTTGGTATAAACTAGCCAACGATCAACGCGACGCGCACATGAAAATGTTTGAAGCGCAACCGACAACTGCACGTGACATCGAAAAATTCAAAGAAGAGATCGTCAACGTAAAATCTGTTGACGATCTAATGAGCAACAGAACCCTCCTTAAGGTTACGCTTTCCGCGTTTCAACTCGAATCAGAAATAGACAAAACAGCATTCGTCGAAAAAATGCTGACAGAAGACCCAGACGACAAAAACAGCCTCGTCAACCGATTGGTTGAACCTCGCTGGACCAAACTCTCTGGTGCTTTATATGGCCTGAATAGCGATCCGGATTTTTTCAAAACAGAGAAAAATGTAAACGCCATCCTGGAAGGCTATAAAACTAACGAATTCGAAAAATTCGAAGGCCAAAATGCTGACGGTGTCCGAGAAGCTTTATATTTCAAACGCATAGCAGGCGGTGTCGAAGAAGTTTCCCAGATCCTTGCTGATAAATCTCTCATGCATGTGGTCCGAGTAGGGCTTGGTTTACCTGAGAGTTTTCAATCTCTAGAGTATGAACAGCAGAAAGCCCGGCTTGAGAAAGAGGTCGATTTAGAAGATTTTCAGGACCCTGCAAAAATCGACAGAATGGTTGAGCGTTTTCTAATAATGACAGAGATTAATAATACCGACCCAACGGCGAACCCGGTCCTATCCCTTTTTCAGCCGATAGGTTCTAGCGGGTCTGTTGGGCCCATGCCGGTCTCATTAAACATTAATGTCTAAGTGGCGTTAGAACATTATTAACCATACGCACCTAATCTGATCAGATAGATATATCAGATAGGTTGGTTATGGAACAAATCACCCCCAAATCTTTACAAAGAGTTGAGAAACTCGCGCAGAATGCGATCAAACAGTATAAGCGCAATAACTCACGAGATGCTCGTAAATCAGTCTCCAAGCTAGTTGGTGACAGAAATGCTAGCATTATGCAGTTGTTCCAAACTGGCCTTGCTGCTTATAATGCAGGAGATACTGAAGCGGCTCTCAAACTCCACGATAAGGCTATGACCCTGCCGGAAAAAGCGCCTGTCAAACACTCCGATATTTTGTTATCACGCGGCGTGATTAAAAATTCAATAAGTCAGGGTAAAGAAGCCATCAATGACTACAACCAAGCTCTTTCACTGGCTCCAAATGACCCTCGAATTTTAAATAATAGGGCAATTGCACTTCGAAAATCAGGCGACCTGGAAGCCGCCCAAGCTGACGTCAAACAAGCCCTTACTATTGATCCACAAAATGCAAATGCTCTGCTAAACCTTGCGACTATTCTGAAAGAGCTAGGCAAACCTGAAGAGCTAACCCCACTTATTTCTAAACATATTCAGTTTCATCAAAACAATGCGGATGTGTATCTTGCTGCCGGAGACGCTCTGGTAGAAAAAAAGCCACTAGAAGCACTCACTTATTACCGGAAGGCAGCGCATCTACAGCCTAAATCCGCGCGGATTCTAAACACCTATGCAAATGTTTTCACCCGATTGGCAAGTCTCCGTAATTTTGATGGTTTGGATCAGGATCTCCTTTTACTTCTTTCCAATGACCAAGTGGAATGGAAAAAACTCAATTGGCTCATCCCCCAACATCTCAAATCCCTTCCCGACTTTCAGGCTCTTTTGCCCGCTCTCACAAAAGGCGTTAATGAGAACCGGGATGTGAATCTGGATTATGGACAGGTTGTAAAATGCATGACAAATAACGTTATGCTCGCCGCGATTAAACGAATTCGCCTATCTGATCCGCTGTTGGAAAAACTTCTAGAAGTGTTCAGGCGCCAAACACTTGCCGCCCTGTCCTCCGATCTTCAGTTGGATGAAACACTTAAATCAGTGCTGCTTTCGATACTGCTGCCATTTGCCAAATACAGCTTCATGTCTGAATATATCTTCAGCGAAAATGATTTCGAACTGAAGATGGTTGAAAACTTGCGCAAGGATCTAGGCAAGGCGCCTGATTATAACCTTGATAACGCATTAAAATTCACAATTCTTTGCTGCTATGTCATCCCTTATCGGGAGGAGAGCCTGAAGAAATGTGTACAGAAATGGCAGAAGACCGAAATCCATGCGTTTAATGAACTTGTTGAAATCGTCATTACCGAACCAGAACGCGAGCAGGCTTCGATTAGCAAAATACCAAAATTAACTGAAATAAATGACGCAATTTCTTTAAGCGTTCGTGAGCAATACGAAGAAAACCCTTATCCTCGCTGGGACCACTTCCCTGACCAAGGCAGTACGACTATAGGCCAACATTTAGCCAATATTCTTCCCTCGCTTCATGGCATAACACCTAACTTACCTAAGCAGCCACTGGTCCTTATCGCGGGATGTGGTACAGGTCGCCAACCTATTTCAACATCACTTGCTTTTCCAGATGCAAAAATTACTGCTGTGGATCTAAGCCTAGCCAGTATAGCCTATGCCAAACGAAAGACTGAAGAACTCAAAATATCGAACATCAGCTATGGCCAAGCGGACATTATGGAGCTGAAGTCTCTGGGTAAGAAGTTTAACATCATAGAATGCGGTGGGGTTCTCCATCATATGCACGACCCATTAGAAGGATGGAAAGTGCTTGTTGATATTCTTGAAGACGATGGCTTCATGATGATTGCTCTATACAGTGAAATTGGACGAAGAGACATTGTTGCTGCCCGAAAATTCGTTGAGGAGAACGGCTACGCCAGTGATGTGCAAGGGATCCGTGCCTGCCGCAAACAATTGCTTGCTTTGTCGGATGGTAACATTGCCAAAGCAGTTTGCAGGCAACTCGATTTTTACACAACATCCGCCTGTAGGGATTTGATTTTCCATGTGCAGGAACATCGTTTTACAGTGCAAGGGCTCGAAGCCGCTTTTGATAAATTGGGACTTGAGTTTCTTGGCTTTACCCTCGCGGGGAAACAACATGAAGAAGCCTATAAACGAAGTTACCCAGAAGACAAGGAAATGACCAACCTGCAAAACTGGGCGGCTTTCGAAGAAGCAAATCCAGATACCTTTTCAGCCATGTACAAATTCTGGGTTAAAAAGAAAAGATAGAAGAGAATTTGTTTTGTAACGCAAAGGGGGCCAGAAGGTCCCCTTTCTTTGTTTCTGGAGTATTTTCTGATTCAATTCAAACACTTGCACTTCTAAGAACAGGCAATTGATTCCGCGCTAGGACATATTTACCTACCTATCCCTCCTATTCCTGCCGGGCAAAACACTTCCCCAAACTGAAAAATTAACTCCATTTTTCGCAGTTTCCATAGCCATTCAACAAACTGGCACACCTGTTGCATTTACTGGTCCGAGTGAGTTGCGATCAGAAGATTGCTTGTTGAATGTGCTACAGGAGAAGAAAAATGGCATTTTCAGTCAATACCAACACCAGTGCAATGGCGGCGCTCCGTACATTGTCACAAACACAAAACGCGTTGAACTCTGTTCAGCGCCAGATTGAAACCGGTCTTAAAGTTGCTGAAGCAAAAGACGACCCATCTACATTTACTATTGCCCAAGGCATGCGTGGTGATGTCGGGTCCCTGAAAGCCATTCAGGAAGGCCTTTCTTTCGGTCAGGCAACCGTTAATATGGCTAATGCTGGTGCTCTTCAAATTTCTGAAGTGATCATCGACCTAAACAAGAAAGTCACACAAGCCTTCAACGAAGGTCTGGACATTTCCATCCTTCAGGAAGAAGCAAACGCGCTTGTTGATCAGATCAACAGCGTCGTAAACACCACGATTTTTAACGGTGTTAATCTGATTGATGGTTCCGGAACAGATCTAGAAGTACTCTCAGCTCTCGGCGGAGTGACACAAACTGTCCCGGCACAAGACGCAACAGTGGCGACCCTTGGCTTGACTGGTTTTGACCTATCTGCAAATGCATCTATCCTCACAATTGATGATAACTACGCAATCGCTGAAAATGATGTATACACTCTTACGCTAACAGATGAGAATGGTACGGTTACAGCAATCCACCATTTTGAAATGACATCTGATGCCGCCCCATTGACAACACCACCTGATGAGGCAGCAACCCCACCTGAGTATGTATACGCTGTAACAGTCGACCCAGCCAACCAATCCGTACAAGAGATGACTGGGATTATGGCTCAAACGATGCGGGAAGAAGGCTTCGCTGTTACACTCGGTGAAACAGGTACTGTTACTATTGCCCACGGTCAAAATGTAGCCGTAACCGCATCAAACGGCGGTAACGACCTGACCACTACACCAGCGCCGCCTAATGCGATTATTAATGCTATCGACAATACAGGCAACGACCCGCTTGCTGTTCTTGAAAACGCAGAAATGCTGGTGGGTCAGATTATGACCACACTCGGCACTGCAGCAAATCGCTTGGATAGCCAGGCAGAATTTACTCAGTTGCTGGTCGATAAACTGGAAGAAGGTCTTGGCATCCTGGTCGATGCGAACCTTGCCGAAGCGAGTGCCGAACTGCAGGCGCTACAGACTAAAGAACAGCTTGGGGTTCAGTCTCTATCAATTGCCAACGCTAGACCACAGTCCATTCTCTCTCTATTCCAGTAAGGTAATACATTAGTAAGGTTTTTAGAACATAATCTAAGACCATACTAAGACTGTAGAGTTTGATAAATGTCTGTAGCAGCATATCAAAAAGTTAATCAGAATACCGAGAACCCTCGTCAGACGGAATATCGGGCATTCGCAATCTTCACTCGCGCTTTGGAAGAAGCTGAGGAAAAAGGGCCAGTCGCAGTGGTAAAGGCCGTCGCTGAGAATAATCAGCTCTGGCTTACCCTGCAGATGGACCTAGCATCGGAGGCAAATCAGCTTCCAAAAGAGCTAAGGGCTCAGCTTCTTTCCATTTCGCTTTGGGTGAACCGCTACAGTTCAGCAGCCATGAAGGGCGAAGCATCATTAGATCCCCTCATTACAGTGAACAAACAAATTATGGAAGGTTTGCGCGGTAACGTAAAACAACAAAATACAGATACAGCCGCATCCCCCACCCTGCCCTCAGATCCTGTTTAAAGATCAATCCCAGCTTTCAATTGAGCCTATTTTGAAATCCCGCTACCCTGTTTACTAAACACAGGCCACAGAAAACCCGGGGGATTTTATGAGCTGGGAAAAAGAAGCTGAAGAAATCAAAAAAATGCGTAGCGCCGCCAAAGCAATGGGCGGAACAGACGCCATCCAAAAACATCACGACAAAGGCCGACTAACCATCCGAGAGCGGATTTCCATTCTCCTAGATAAAGATACCTTTCGCGAACACGGTTCTATGTCTGGACACGCCACACGTGATGAAGACAGCCAGATCACTGACTTTTCACCTGCGAATTATATCACTGGCATGGGTAAGATTGAAGCTCGACCTGTTGCTGTCGGTGGGGAGGACTTCACATTAAAAGGAGGATCTCCCAACGCCGCGGGCCTTAGGAAAAGCGTATACGCTGAAGAACTGGCGCTGACTTACAAAGTCCCTTTGGTTCGAATGTTAGAAGGGGGCGGAGGCAGTGTCGCCGGTTCTAAAGGCAATCAAGGCCCTGTAGGCAGTCCTGTTTATGAAAAGCCACGTTTTCAATCCATTGCCAAAATCATGTCCGTCGCACCAGTAGCTTCCGCCGCGCTGGGGCCCGTTGCAGGGTTTCCTGCAGCGCGTTTTGCCGCCTCTCATTTCTCGGTAATGACACGCGAGACTTCACAGATCCTAATTGCGGGCCCTGCTGTAGTCTCCAGAGCACTCAACACGGATCTCACGAAAGAAGAGCTCGGCGGTGTCAAAGTGCATGGTAAGAATGGAGTGGCGACAAACATTGCTAAATCAGAAGAAGATGCGCTTGCGCAAATTCGCCAATTCCTAAGCTATCTACCAACAAATGTATGGCAATTGCCACCGCATGCGAATTGCGCTGACCCTGTGGATCGATGCGATGACAATCTGATATCGATTATCCAAAAAAACAGGCGTCAGCCTTTCAATATGCGTACCATTCTGAAAGCTGTTGTCGATAGTGATAGTTATTTTGAAATGAATAAAGCTTTTGGACCCAGTTTGATTACCGCATTTGCAAGATTAAATGGCGTACCTGTCGGCGTCATTGGAAATGACTGTAAATATTACGCTGGCGCGATGGGTGCAAACGCGGCTATCAAAGTCCGGCGTTTTATTGAGCTTTGTGATACTTTTCATCTACCAATTCTCAATTTTGTGGATGAGCCTGGCTTTATGATCGGCCCCGATAGCGAAAAAGCAGGAACCATTCGCTACGGAACGTCAGCGGTTGCGGCAGCCGTTATGTCGGTGGTGCCTTGGGCAACCATTGTAGTCAAAAAAGCCTTCGGTGTCGCAGCGGCGGCTCATTACAGTGATCAAGGATATGTGCTTGCTTGGCCAAGCGCAGAAATGGGAGCCCTTCCTGTTGAAGGTGGGGTCGCCGTCGCGTTCCGCAGGCAAATCGAGGAAGCGGACGATCCTGATGCTATGCGCCGCCAACTTGAGAACGAACTAGCCGCAAAACAGTCACCCTTTCCAAGGGGGGAGAGTTTTTCTGTTCACGAAGTTATTGATCCTCGTGAGACAAGACCATATCTCTGCCAATGGATGGAGTGGGTCAAACCCACATTGGAAGAATTAAAGGGGCCTGTTTCCTTCGGGTACCGGCCATAACAAACAAGGAGGAACATTCCATGTCTGACGCATTGAAGGTTACAATTGATGGGTGGACCGATGGCGCGCCCATCCCAGGAGTTTTCGCATTTGGCGTTCCTGCGACCGAAGGTCATGTGGCCCTAAGTGACAATAAGAACCCAAAAATCAGTTGGAACGGCGCGCCAACGGGCACTCAATCATTTGCGATCATATGCCATGATTCAGATGTTCCCTCCTCCGGAGACGATGTTAATCAGGAAGGGAAAACGGTCCCCTCAGATCTGCCGCGCGTGGATTTCTACCACTGGGTATTAGTGGATATCCCAGCAGATCAAACAACTATCGCTGAAAGCGTTGATTCACACGGCATAACCCCGAAAGGCAAAGCGCCGGGCAAAAAACCATACGGCGTCACCGGCATTAACAATTACACCGACTGGTTCGCTGGTGATGCAGACATGGGAGGTACTTATGGCGGTTATGATGGCCCTTGCCCCCCTTGGAATGACAGTATCATACACCATTACCATTTCACCGTTTATGCACTAGATGTGGAAACACTAGGCTTGAACGGTAATTTTGGTGGCCCTGAGGCTCTAGCCGCTATGGAAGGACACATCCTCGCAAAAGGCAACTATGTTGGTACTTATAGCTTGAACCCGGACGTTCAGGGTTAACCCGTCACTTTTCGCATTAGGGCACGCCCTAAGAAACGCATTTTTGTACCTGCCGGGAACCGTTTGAAATTTGTTTGAACGGTTCCTTTGGTGAAGGCTGTCTTTTTAGAATAATCAATTGCGACGTCTACAATCACCGGCTTGCTGTTTCTTGCTATCTGCAAAGCTTTAGATAATATCTGATCACTTTCCTCATTGTTTACCAACTGCAAATATTCTGCACCTGTCGCCAATGCAACACCCTGCAAATTCAAATCACCAAGAACCGTACATGACTTTCGGTTGTAAGGTAACTCTTGTGCCTGAGCGATTTGGGAGAGCTCGCCATCATTAAAAACACAGAATACAGCGCCAACCTTATTCCGAGTTGCGGTTAGGATTTCCATGCATGTCATTGTGAAAGCCCCATCCCCGACAATCGCCACCACATCCTTATCTGGATTGGCCAGCTTGGCACCAATTGCAGCCGGTGTCGCATACCCCATACAATTAAAGTCAGACGGGCAAATAAATCCGTTGGTATGCCGTATGGATAGAAGCTCAGCCGCAAGGAATGTATGATTACCGTCATCCACAACCACAATCCCATCATCTGGCAACTCAGCCCGCAAAGCATCAAAAAAAGATAGCGGATTTACGGCTTCCCCGCTGTCGTGCTCCTTCCATTCTTTTCGATAGTTGCGTTTCTCAGCCTCAATAATGCCTCTAAGCCCTCGCTTTAATCGCTTATCGCGCCCTGTGTCATTTCCAAGTGCAAAAGTAAGTGCTTTTAATGCCACCCTCGCATCAGCTTCCAAACCAACTTTCGCAGGATAATTTGCGCCAATCGCATCCGGATTTATATCAATGTGAATGAGATTGTCGGGCACCGTTATCCCAAAACTGCCCGTTGGAATTTCACTGAAGCGTGTCCCGATAGCAATCAATGCATCACACTCTTCAAACGCCGCTTGAGCAGCGGGCACTGCAGAGGGGCCATACCCCATTCCCGCATGTAACGGGTGGGTTTCAGGAAACACGCTAATACCTTGCAAGGTTGTAGCTACTGGCGCTTCCAGCTTTTCTGCAATTTCTTTCAACAGGTCCGCGGCACCACGCGCGCCCCAACCCGCAAAAATTCCAGGCCGTTTCGAGGATTTTAAAATCTCAGCTGCTTTCAAGATTGCCTGATCATCCACAGATATTTCAACGGGCTCTTGTCGTTGATAGGAAGGCATATCCGGAACCTCCCCCTTCATGAGCTGTAAGTTGACAGGTATTTCGACAAATACAGGCCCAGGCTCCCCGCCGGTAGCAATATCGTAGGCCTCGAACAAGCTTGGGACGATTTCCGCGTGGGCTTGCGGATAGAAAGTCCTTTTGGTGAGGCCTGACATGAATTTGTGCTGATCCATCTGGTGTAGCTGATATTCAAATTCCAGGTCATTTCGAACCCCACCACAAATCACGAGCATGGGAATTCCATCTAGGAATGCTTCCCCAATCCCGCTGGAAGCATGGGTCAAGCCGGCAGCGGGTACAACAACAAGCGTTCCCACCCCGCGCCCCACTCGGCTGACCGCATCGGCCATAAAAGCCGCGCCGCCCTCATGGGTGACAAGAATAGGCGTAATGGTGTCTGACATGTTCAGTTGATCATAAATTTCCGTATTATGAACCCCCGGAATACCAAAAGTGTGGATGACGCCAATTTGCTCAAGTGCATAGCGAACAAGTTCTGCCCCTGTTTTCTTCATGCCAAATCTCCGTTTATTGCATTGGCGGCGTATCTCGCGGTGAGAATACTGCCCCCCAAAAATGTGCCTTCCAATGCTCGCTTCCCATGCATACCACCTCCGCCAAATCCGGCGGCTTCACCTACTGAATACAAACCCTCTACCGGATAACCGTCAGGGTTCAAAACTTGCCCTTCTAGATTGGTCTGAATACCTCCAAGACTTTTACGGCTAATAACAAACTGCCGTATCGCAATCAGAGGAAGTGCCTTTGCATCAAGAATTTTCTGTTCCTTCAACGTGCGAACTCTATCTCCTCGATATTGACGCAAATGCTGAATTCGTCTTATTTGATCATCATTCCTGAGATTAAACGGCCTATCCAGTTGCGCATCGTAGGCCGCAATATCGGCCGCCATACCCTCAGCATCAATTGGTACCTCCCCAAACGCAGTCATTTTCTCCGCAAGCTCCGTCACGCTACCTGCGGTGATGAAATCCACACAATTATCGAGCATGTCTTCAAGCAGTGGCTTATTGCCAAACAAAACCGTTTTGATAAAGGCTAGTTTTTTCTTATCTCGAACCGCTGGGTTAGACTCCGCACCAGAGATGGCAAGCTCTTTTAAGGCGATTTTCCTGTTCATTACCGCCCAAGAATATTTATTACTCGCCTGCTGAGAGACACGCCGCACCAACTCCCACGTATCATATCCAGACACAAGGGGTTCGGGACCAAATCGCCGTCCCGTTGCATCAAGCCACAGCGCAGATTTGCTGGGCACCAAACTTAATCCATGACGAGGTTTACGGGGACGTGGATGATGTACTCCTGCCGCATAATTCCACATGCGGTTCAGATGAGTGACCGACCCGCCAAGGCGTTTCACCTCATCATGCATGCCCCCATCTGCATATTGATGAGACCCATTTAAAATTGTCTCAGGAGGGCCGCCCCAAGCAGACTGCCAGTGTTTTTTGACCTTACCGTCATTTCCATTGATACCCCCCGCGGCAACCACGACAATTTCTGAGTGCTCTGAAAATGGGATGTTGGTACCCTCATCATTGCCCCGGACACCAGAAACTCGCCCAGCTTCAAAAATAAGCTCGGTAACATGGCTGCGAAATTTCACAGCTACTTTTCCCGATTTTATGTGTGGGGTGATGTGACGGATATACACTGTTGCCAGCTCGTGCCCGGTTCCCCACACCAAATGGAACCGAGGGACACTATTTCCAGGGACATACATGCCCCGTTCAACCCAGTTAACAACGGGAAAATATTCAATTCCTCTCTGGGTAACAGGCTCAAATAAATCGGGAATACTTCGCTCTATATATGTTTTGGCAAAGACGCGAGGCCAGTGATCATCGGTATCGAAATCAGCAAAATTTTGCCAATCTTGCCACGCAAGTTCTTGGCTATCGTTAATCTTGGCCTTCCTTTGGATGGGGCTGTCCACGAAGAACATTCCCCCGAAGCTCTCCTTTGCGAGCCCCCCAAATTTTTCTCCTTCATCCCTATCGAGGATTAAAACAGAACGGCCTTTTTCAGCAAGCTCCAACGCAGTGACTATTCCAGCAATACCGCCGCCAATGACAATCACATCATATCTGTCATCCATAAATCCCCCCTCATTACAGATGCCCTGAAGCCCCATAATGAAGGGTCATATTTTAAAAGTAAAATATTGCGTCAGCTTTTTTCCATAAAGAATAGGCGCACGCCGAGGAGGATCATGACCCCGCCAGAGAATTTACTGATCCAATTTCCGATATTATATCTAGCGGACATGTAGGTACTGGCCCGCCCGGCGAAAGCACCAACGCTGCCGTTGATCAATGTTCCACTGATGCCAACCAAGGCACCAAGGAACATAATCTGCATTGCAGGGTTACCGTGCTCTACAGAGATAAATTGCGGCAAGAAAGCAATAAAGAAGAGGGCTACTTTGGGGTTCAAAATATTGGTAATTAACCCGCGTGTAAAAATTGATTTTTGAGAGCGCCTTGGCAGAAGAACCGAAGTAGCTTGAGCTGCCGGCGCACGAAGCTGCCGATACCCCATCCATATAAGATAAACCGCCCCAAAAATCCGGATCACATCGAAAGCGATATCTGAAGCGGCAATCAAAGCCGTAATCCCAACTGCAGCCAAAGCTGAGTGAAATATCGCACCGAACCCGACACCGACAGCAGATGTGAAACCTGCCCGCGCACCTTGTGAAAGGCCGTTCGCGGCACAATACATCATATCAGGGCCAGGGGTGAGATTAAGAATAAGAACAGCCCCAAGAAACAGCCACAGATTTGCCAATTCAGGTATCATTTTTTCAGGCCTCACAGAATATATGTTCAACCCTCTTTACGAGGAACGGCGCCCAAAGAAAAGAACAATCCACCCCAAAACAAAACACCCACCTGCAAAGATCATCAATGGAATGTTCATACCTTCGACATTTTTGCGAAGAGAGTAGCCAATCGAGATTATTTTTGCTCGTTTCGGCATCAGCTTCCAGTTCATTACAAATTGACCACTTTCGGTAATCTCAAAGGTATCGATCACATGGTTAAGTGTATTTTTCTCGAAACTAGATCCTGTATCTTCTTTTTTCTCAGTTTGCGTCCTTGCTTCTCCGCCAACACGACGACCGACAGGGTCGATAATATCAATTTCGTAGGCATAAGCGGGATTTGATACATCCTGAACATTTATTTCAGACTTCACCTCAAGAAAAACACGAACCGGGGACATATCAAGAGTAAGTGACGGCAATATCTCATTCCCATATAAGCCCTTTAAAGGTTTAGAGATAACTTCCTCGCCACTGGAAGCATACTTATGCATTGCCCAACCGAAGCTAACAGCCGAGATCAAAAATAGAACTATCACCAAGAACCGATACACGATTGCCTCCTCAATTATTCTGGTAAAATAACTGTAGCGCTCCCAAATCCAGAAAAAAAACAAAATTCAGCGCCTTTAAATTGATCAGACACTCTATTTTAATCCGTTGATCTTCTGTTAAGCTTTCAAATAATATACTTGAGTAAGCGTTGCTACTTTTAGACAAAACTAAAAAGATTGGTGTAAATATGCTTGCCTTGCGCCGGATTTTTAAGTTTCTATGTCTCGGTTTTTCCCTTACAAGCCTTGCCATCACGGCTGCGGCTAAACCGACACCGAACTGTGACACCCTAAATATCGCAGCCGCCCGTATCCCTCACTATATTGAAGATGAAAACACCGGAATTTTTATCAATTTAGTCAGTGTGGCTGCGAAATATGCAGGCCTTAAGCTTGAGATAACGGTCCTCCCTAAGAAACGGGCACTTCAACAATTTGTCAGGGGGCAAGCAAATACACTACTGCCACATTCCAGCGCAGGGGAAAATCTCAACGCCTATAAATCAGACGCCATCTTGGTAAAGCGAGATTTTGCTTTTGTACGGCGTGGCAACCTCCCTCCAAAATCGGTCGAAGAAATGAAAGGCATGCGTGTTGGGCTAACTTCACAATATGCCTATCCTAAGTGGTTGACGGAGCGCACAGACATCGATTTCACATCCCAGGCTGAGAGCGATCAGATGAATATTCGGATGTTAGTGGCAGGGCGCTACGATGTCGCGATTATTGAACAAAAATCTGGCAGCGAAGCAGTCTCAAAAATCGCGAGAGATCAGATCGTTTATGATCCTCGTTACCCAATTTCCGAACTGAATGTATGGGTCCTATTTCAAAAAGATGAGTGCGGTGCAATGCTCAAACAGAAAATAGATACTGCCATGCGAAAAATGAAAACAGACGGTAGTTGGGAAAGCATCTTCCAAGATTTGCCTGAAAGCAGCTAACCCTTATCTGACCATTCGAGTTTCTTTTCGCGTTGACAGAAGCAAACTCGTTTCACTGCTTTTGATATCCTTCACCTGACGCAGTTGGCTAAGCAGTTTATCAAATTCTTCAAGTGTATCTGTTGCCAGCTCCACGATTAGATCCCAGCGGCCGTTTGTAGTGTGAATTGCCGTTACATCAGCAAAATTACTAAGCTGGCGCACAATTCTCTCAGTCCCCATACCCGCGATTTCGATCATCATCACCCCCCTCACAGGGCGCGTTTCAGCATCAGATTTTAACACCACAGAATAACCAAGAATTTGACCGCTTTCCTGAAGCCTCTCCATACGGCTTCTGACCGTTGCACGGGTCAGACCTAATGTCTCAGCAATTTCCGTGACACTTGCCCTTCCTGAATGGCGAAGGAAATTGATTATTTTCTTATCAGTTTCGTTCAATGCGACCTCTTATGCTAATCATACTGACAATTCAATGTCATTATTGATCAATTTTTGCAGTTATAGAAGTCATTTTCGATAACTAGTATTTCATTAGTCATCGCGTAGTTGATTAGATGGAGTGAAAAATGAACACCAAACAGTGCTATCTGATTGGTGCTGGTATCAATAGCGGCACCAATATCAATGGATGTGAACTGGGCCCAGATACATTCAGGGCATGCGGTATATCCGAAACCCTGGCAAACCTCGGCCATCAGGTGGAAGATAAAGGGAATCTATCCCCAGCTCCATCCGGACAGTTACCTAATCCCTTCAATATCCGAAATTTGGAAGAGACTGTTGGCTGGGCGAAAAGTCTAGAATGTGAAACAAGAAAGGCTCTCTCAAGCGGCAAATTCCCAATCTTTCTGGGCGGGGATCACAGCCTTGCTTTTGGAAGCATTCTCGGCGCGCTCAACTATTATGCCGAGCAAAATCGTCCGCTTTACGTTCTTTGGATTGACGCCCATGCCGACTTTCACTCATTGGATAGTTCTGAGAGTGGTAATCTACATGGTGCGCCCGTTGCCTACCTGACGGGGGAAAAGGGGTTCGGTGACTATTTTCCCAACGTTTCCCATCCTCTAAAGCCTGAAAACCTCATGATTATGGGCATGCGATCTGTTGACCCAGCAGAGCGGGCAAAATTGAAGCAGACAGGTATTCACGCTCACGATATGCGCCGCATTGATGAAAAGGGTGTAGCTGCGCTTCTCACACCCTTTTTGGAAGAGGTAAAGGCTAATAACGGCGTACTTCATGTCTCATTAGATGTCGATGGCCTCGATCCAGAAATTGCGCCTGCTGTTGGCACTGATGTTCCGGGTGGTCTCTCCTATCGGGAAGCGCATCTGATCATGGAAATCTTGCAAGACTACGACCTGACCACTTCATTGGATTTGGTCGAACTGAACCCCCTGCTAGACGTAAAGGCAAAAACTGCCCGTCTTTTGATTGATCTGACAGCGAGCCTTCTTGGCCGCTCTGTCCTTAGTTAATATTGAGGAGCCTATTATGACAAAACCAACACCTTCCCCTCTCGCGATGGTTCCCTTCGTCAGCGTTGACAATATGCTGGACCTGATCAATGCGAAAGGCATTGAAGAAATGCTGATTGAGCTTGCCGGCTATATTGAAGACGATTTCCGCCGCTGGCCTTCTTTTGATAAAACCCCGCGGATTGCAGCACATTCCAATGATGGGGTT
>JAEPMY010000034.1 GCA_017643685.1 Sneathiella sp. | reverse complement strand
TAAACGACCAAGGTCAAATGAGCTGGAGATATACTGGCGACCTGAAATGGCAAGCCATTGACGGCCAGTCCATTGAAAAAAGGCAAGCAGCCGCCTAACACTTGGATGCGAAGCACGCAGAGCTAAAAAAGGCTCAGCATACGCCGACTCAAAAAAAACAGAGGCCTTGGGAAAATTGGGGCCTCTGTTTAAGTGGTTAGGGAGATTGATTAATGGGGAAGATTTGTATCTTCTTCTTGGCTAATTCGAACCACGGTCAGTTTTAGCTTCTCATAAGCTTTATGTTCAATCTGGCGAACCCGCTCTTTGGTGATCCCCAAGCGAACCCCTAAAGCTTCCAGCGTCACCTTATCGTCATTGAGGCGGCGTTCATTGATAATGAGCTGCTCCCGATCCGTTAGTTCTTTCATGGCCGTTCGAAGCCACCGGCCACGAATTCTGCCATCATGCGACCGCATGGTCATCTCTTCGGGATTAGGCAATGTATCAGGTAGAAAATCCCCAACACTGTCATCCCCATTTTCACTAACCGGTGCATTCAGTGACTGATCCCGCGAGGCAAGACGATTGGACATATTCTCTACGTCTTTCAATCCAACCCGCAGTTTCTCGGCGATGGTTTTCAGCGCCTCACTTGAAACTTTTCCTTCTTCCGGATTTTGAATTTTCGCCCTCAACCACCGAAGATTAAAGAAAAGGGATTTTTGCGTGGCACTCGTGCCGGATCTCACAATTGACCAGTTTCTAAGGATATAATCCTGCATGGCGGACTTGATCCACCAACTGGCATAGGTTGAAAAGCGAATTTCTCTCTCTGGTTCAAATCGAGAGGCCGCTTGCATCAAGCCGATATTCCCTTCCTGCACCAAATCGCTGAGCGGAAGGCCATAATGAGTGAATTTTGAAGCCATTGAAACGACAAGCCTGACATAGGCCGTTACAAGTTCATGGAGTGCTTGCTCGTCTTCTTCTTCTTTCCAAAGCCGCGCCAGTTCAAATTCTCTCTCCCTGCTGAGCATTGGGACAGACATGACGGAGGAAATGAAAGCTCTGTTTTGTTTTACTGTACCAGTAGCATCGTTTTTGGACATTGATCTCCACCTTCTGTTAGCAGTGAAAAATCTAGCGTCCCCCCAAACCACACTAAATCAGCTATTTAATGTTATAATAATGTAGCATTCACTTATTTTATTAATCAAGCGCAAATTAAGGTGCATTTTATTATTTCTATTCTATTGGTTTTTCTCGGGGTTACCGGAGAAAGACCAAATATAGAAAATACAGGCCAAGACTAACAGCAGTGCAATACCAATAAATGACAAGGAATAACCGTGTTCTGGCGACAACCAAAGCCCCCAGCCAAACAGGAACTGCATCCCGCCAACCCCAAGAATACTGACCATATTCAGGGTCGAATTTCCGCGCCCAACCAGATAGTCGGGAAAAGCCGCGCGGCATTGGGCGGCGAGAACAATGTAATGTTGTTGTAGAAAAGCGATTGCCACAAATAACGAAGTCACCGCCCAAAGAGGTAGCTCAGGAACCAGCCCCAGGGTCGCAAACGCAAAAACCTCAAGAATAACAGCACCAAACACAATCATCTTGCGACTGGGCACAATCCGATCAAGCGGACCAAAGAAAAGCGCCCCCACAGGGATCGCCACCACCATTAAAAAGAGAATCTCCCCCCGTGAGACACCGTCAAGCCCATGAACGTCCTGAAGGTAAGGTCCGCCCCACATACCAAGAATTGTTGTGGACGGCCCAAAGGCCACAGCGCCCATAGCTAGGAAGAAAAAGAAACGTGGGAACCTCAGGACTTCCATGTACCCTTTGATACTCGCCATCAAGGTTGTGGGTTGCTTTTTATCTTGAACATATCCCTCCGGCGTATCCCGGATAACAATAATACCTATCAGGACCGCAACCAGTGTAATAGCCGCAACAATGAAGTAAGCCGGGCGCCATCCCCAATGATCGATGAAGAAAGCTAGTGGATAGGACGCCAGAATGCTGCCGAGGCTGGACGCAGCCATCATCCAAGAGGCAATGGTCGCGAACCGGTCAACCGGGAACCATTTCGCAAACAGCACATAGGCCGACATCATGGTGACGGAGAACCCGCCCCCAAGCAGCATGCGCGAGATCAGAACTTCCTCATAACTTTGAGCAAAGGCCATCACCAGACAGCCGACAATGGCGCCGCCCACATAAAAAGGCATTACCCGCCGCGGTCCATACCGATCCAGCAAAAGACCGTTAGGAATCTGTAAAATCGCAGAGGTAAAGAAAAGGATCGCCGCGATGCCGCCCAACCGCTCTACCGCGATCCCCACATCCTCCGCTATTGGGGGGATTGTCACAGCACCAGACAGCCGATGGAATTGCCCAATACCAAACAGTACAGCACTGATCAGAAAAACATAATAAGCTCTGATACTTACCGACTTTGGCGATGCTGGTTTTGATGTCGCAGGATTGGACATATGGCGTGACTTTCTTTTTTCAGTATAGCCTCTGCCTATTTTGACTTTTTGTCAAATCGCTTGATCATTCGGGTTCAATTGCCTACCTTTCATTCCTAATAAAGGGCGCTTAATACTGCGCGAAAGAACAAGAACAGAACCCGAGAGTAAGAGATGAAATTCCAAGGTACAGATCAATACGTTGCAACAGAAGATTTGATGATTGCCGTCAACGCCGCACTGACCCTGCAGCGTCCACTCCTGATCAAGGGAGAGCCCGGAACCGGTAAAACCGTTTTGGCGCAGGAAGTCGCGAAGTCACTTGGCAAAAAATTCATCGAGTGGAATGTCAAATCCACCACAAAAGCTCAGCAGGGCCTGTATGAATATGACGCTGTATCCCGCCTACGGGATAGTCAGCTTGGTGATGACAAAGTTCATGACATCAAGAACTACATTCGCCCCGGTAAACTTTGGGAAGCCTTCACGCAGGATGAAGCCCCGGTGCTGCTGATCGACGAGATCGACAAAGCCGATATCGAGTTTCCGAACGACTTGCTTCAGGAACTGGATCGGATGGAGTTTTTCGTCTACGAAACCGGTGAGACTATTTCCGCGAAACAGCGCCCATTGGTGATCATCACATCCAACAACGAAAAAGAACTGCCAGATGCGTTCTTGCGTCGTTGTTTTTTCCATTATATCAGCTTCCCAGACGCAGAAACAATGCAGCAGATCGTGGATGTTCACCATCCAGATGCCAAACAGGAGCTGGTCCGCGAGGCGCTCAACATCTTTTTCAATGTTCGGGAAACACCGGGCCTGAAGAAAAAACCATCCACAAGTGAACTTCTGGATTGGCTGAAGCTGCTTATGAGTGAAGATCTGCCTGAGGATATCCTGAAATCCAAAGATCCATCCAAATTGATTCCACCGCTTCATGGTGCGCTTCTCAAGAACGAACAGGATGTGCATCTGTTTGAACGTCTGGCCTTCCTGAACCGCCGGGATGGCCGGGGTTAAGGCGGCGCCATGTTTATCAAATTCTTCTTCACCCTAAGAGAGGCCAAGATACCCGTCACATTGCGGGAATATCTGACGCTGATCGAAGCGTTGAAGGCGGGCATTGCGGATTTTTCTGTCAATGATTTCTATTTCCTTGCCCGAACAACGCTGGTGAAAGACGAGAAAAATCTGGATAAATTCGACCAGGTCTTTGGGCATTGCTTCAACGGCATCGAATTTATCGCAGATGATGAAACCGTTGAAATCCCGGACGAATGGCTAAAAAAGCTGGCGGAACTTTCTCTTACTGAAGAAGAGAAAGCGCAGGTCGAAGCCATGGGGGGCTGGGAGAAACTCATGGAAACGCTGCAAGAGCGTTTGAAAGAGCAGGAGAAACGCCACCAAGGCGGTAATAAGTGGATCGGGACCGCCGGTCGCTCCCCTTTTGGCGCCTATGGGTATAACCCAGAAGGTGTTCGCATTGGCCAGAAGGAAAGCCGTCATCGCCGCGCGGTGAAGGTTTGGGACAAGCGCGAATATAAAAACCTGGATGATGACGTTGAACTGGGCACCCGCAATATCAAGGTCGCCTTGAAACGCCTGCGTCAGTTCGCACGTCAAGGTGCGGCGGAGGAATTGGACTTAGATGACACCATCCGTTCAACTGCCCGCAATGCCGGTTATCTGGATTTGAAAATGCGGCCGGAGCGGCATAACGCGGTTAAGGTTCTGATCCTTTTTGATATTGGCGGGTCCATGGACGACCATATCAAAACCTGTGAAGAGCTTTTCTCAGCAGCGCGGACAGAGTTTAAACATCTGGAATTTTATTATTTCCACAACTGTGTCTACGAGAAACTGTGGAAAGATAATGGCCGCCGTCATCAGGATTTTATTGCCACATGGGACGTGCTTCACAAATATCCATCGGATTATAAGCTGATATTTGTTGGGGATGCGACTATGTCCCCTTATGAAATCGCCTATGCAGGTGGCAGTGTGGAACATTGGAATGAGGAGCCCGGACAGGTTTGGATGCAACGCATTCTGGACATTTACAGCAAGTCTGTCTGGCTTAATCCAGTACCAGAGAAATACTGGGACTACACCCCATCTGTACAGATGATGAAACAGCTGATGACTGATCGAATGTTCCCACTCACCATGGGTGGCATTGAAAACGCGATGAAAGAGCTGAGCCGCTAATGCGGCTCACTCGTCAACTTCTTCAAATTGAATGCGGTTTAAAAGCAATTGAATGCGCGTAAAGCACAACTTTTGTAAAATCACCGACAGCAATATGAAATAGAAAGGCAAATGGACTTTGCCGCCAGCCTCAAACTGCACCTGATAAATAAACCCGCCCACCAGAACGGCTAAAACAAACCAGACACTGCCGAAAAAGCGAATACGTGGTGCGTTTTTAAGGAACTTTGCCTCTTGTATCGGGTGCTTGTACCAAAGATCAAAAGCTACGGCCAAGCTGAGGACAGGCCACAAAATTCCTACCAAAAAGAGGACAATCACCCCGCCCATATCCTGCTGTCCGTATAGCGCTTTGACCGCATCCAAAACCGAAAGGGTGCCTGTCAGGCCACGATAATCCTCCACGGTGGCAATGGGCATAAAAATCCCCATCCCAAGCATAGCAGCCGCCAAGACCAATAATAAGCCGACATATCGATCCCCCCCCACCGCGTATTTTGCAATGGTGTTCCGATGCGCCATGCCGATCATAAAAGTATTGAGTACTTCTTTCATGCTACCCCTCCTCTCCCTTTTATACAGGAGAAGGAGGGAATTTCTAGCGGAAGTGAAAGCAGCCCGTATATCAGTGATATTTTTTGATCGCTTGGGCCAGCATGGCTTTTAGCTCTTGCCCGACTTGACCGCCGTCGCCTTGGATACGACCGTTGATAGTTGCCCGCATGGCATCCACGTGGGCCTTAACGATTTCGATGTGATTATCTGAAAGCCCGGCGTTTGGTCCGGTAAAATCATAAAGGCTATCACCGAAAGTGGAGACCAGCGGATACCCAAAGGTACCGCCCTGCCCTTTCATCTCGTGAGCAATCTCGTTGATGGATGTAAAGGAAACGATACGCTTGTCTTCAAAATTGACGCACACCTCCACCAACGCGGTCAGACGGTTCAAGCTATCCTGAACCCAATCGGGATAGTCAGAGATCATTTCCTTAAACAGACTCTCTGTCTCTTCCATCACATGTGGCGGGAAAGCAGAGTTAGCTGCAGTAGCGCCAAGCCCACCAGCCTTTTCAATGAGACGGTTCCGCATCCGATAAAAGCGAACCTCAATTGGCGGTTTACTCATCTTTTGCTCCTACTCGTAAATGATCTTAACACGCGGATCTTTGTCCGTCAGGATCCGTTTCTCCTCGCCTTTATACGGGAGGTTCTGACGGCGGCGATCCGGGCCAAAATAGGTTTTATTCTGCACAAACTGGCGCGGGGTTGCGATCACCTGCAAGACTTTGTCTGCTACAGAGTTTACAGAGAAAGGTTTCGCCAAAACTTCTGAAACGCCCAGATCACGTGCTTCTTCCACCTTTTCCTTGTCACCAAAACCAGTAATCATCAGAAATGGGATAAAGCGGTTGGGACTTTCCCTGTGGGTGCGGACCCAACGTAAAAACATCAACCCATCAATTGGTTTCATCTGCCAATTTGAAACGATGAAATCCAGCTTCATCATCCCTGCTTTTGCTGGATTTTCTTCAACCAACTTAATGAAATCAATGGCACTTTTTACATCTGTGAATGTTTTTACATTGCCAACACCAAGCCCGGCCAATGTCCGCCGGAGCAAGGACAACATATACGCGTTGTCATCAACCGCGATAATATTAAAACCTGATAAATCAAGATCTGCCAAAGTGATCCCCTATCTTGGCACTACGTAATTTTTCTAAGCAGCTGAACTAACTGGTCCCGCTCTTCCGCTTCCAGCGGGGCAAGGGTAAGCTCTGTAACAGTGCGCCCTTTTTGAACCAAACTATCAATAAGCAACTCTCCCTCTGCAGTCAGCGAGAGTAGCATTTTGCGTTTATCCTGTTGATCTGCCTTCGTTTGCACAAAGCCCCGCTCGATCAACCGGCGGGTCACCCCCTGAATGGTCGCGGGGTCCATCGCGGTCAACCGGCCTAAATGATTTTGAGATGCCTCACCACGGTTTCGAAGTTTCACCAAGGTAGAAAACTGGGTTGGGGTTATCTGGTGTTCGTTAAACTGTCCCTGAAAAATGGCGCTTGCCCGTTGGTGGGCTTTTCTGAGGAGAAATCCGATCTGCTCCTCTACGCGATAGCCATCTTCAAACACATGGCCTTCCATCTGGTCAGTTTCACTTGTCATTTTACTACCTTCCCAATCGCAAGCAGATTTAAGGCGATTTACCGGACAACTGTCGTTGCCTCTTCCCCTCGATCCATTATTTGCGGCTCCCCCGTCTCCAGTGACACCTGCAAGATGGAACAATTGTCAGGGCGATAACACATTATCTCGTTTGATTGCTCAATTGCACCAACAATTGTATTCAAAACCATAAAATGCGTAAAGAAAACAGCATTTTCGCCACTTTGATGCAGATACGAGAGAATACCTTCTCGCCATTTAACCAGATTTTCCGCCTGTCCATCCCATGAAGAAGCCATGATTGTATTGAGCCAGGCACGGCGCTCCTCAAAAGGGATATCACCAGATGGGATTTCCGCGATGCCCGGAATAATCGTCACATCCTGCCCCCATTTTTCAGCAAGAGGAGCGGCTGTTTCCTGCGCTCGCGCAAGGGGGCTACTGTAAATTCGAACTGGTTTTGTGAGAGTATCCAACCGGTTTGCGGCGGCGGCGGCCTGAGCATGCCCTTTTTCACTTAACCCCGGATCAGTCGACTGATCCCATGAGCTGCTCGCTTCTCCGTGCCTGACAAAGTAAAGCATGATAACTCCCCTCTTTATTGTTGTTTTTCGTAATTTGTAGCAAGAGTTGCCCCCACGCAAAAGGGTTTTCGCGCAAAAAAGCGCTCCAGCGCTAACAGCTAGCAAAAACTAAAACAACAATGTGTAAGGAAATATCAGCAGGCGAGGCTGATAAGCGCGGGCATCTCATTCTCCGCAAGTTCCAGGGTCATACCTTCGCGCGCGACCATGGCCCCATCCCAAACTTTCTGTGCCTCTTGGGCGATCTGATCCATTTTGGCGTCATCATGGGAAGGGTCATGATGGAAAATGGCAAGCTGAGACGCACCAGCTTCTTGGCAAAGGCGAATACCATGTTGCCAGGTGGAATGCCCCCAACCGATATACTTACTGAACTCTTCATCCGTATAGGTACAGTCGTAAATCACGAGATCGGCACCTTTAATGAGGTTCAGGATACCTTCGTCCAGAATACCCGGTTGATGCTCCGTATCCGTCACATAACAAACGGATACCCCCTGATACTCAACACGGTAGCCTGTGCCGCCATCCGGATGGTTCAAAGGAGCCGTTGAAACTTCAATCCCCTTGCCGAGACTAAAGCTCTCTCCGGCGTTGAAATCCTGAAAATCCAACGTTGCGGACAATGCTTCAAACGGAACAGGGAAAGTCGGCTGACACATCTGGGTCTTCAAGACATGATGAATGCCACAAGAATGCCCTAAATGGCCGGCATAAATCTTGATATTCACGTCCTCTTGATAAATTGGCGCGAAAAAAGGAAAACCGTTGATGTGATCCCAATGAGTATGGGACTGCAGGAAAAGATAATCTTTGATACCACGACCGAGTAAACAGTCGCCCAAATTGCGAACACCTGTGCCTGCGTCAAAGATGATGATCTGATCGTCCAGGATTAATTCCACGCAGGACGTATTGCCGCCATATTTAATATGGTTTGGTGATGGGGTCGCAATTGACCCACGAACGCCCCAGAATTTTACCTGTACTGTCATACCACTCTTCACTCCTTTTCCTGTGCGGGAGTAGGTCTAATGTGGCAACAAGAGATTGGAACACAAAACCCTAATTCACGATTTTGTGTTCCCCATCACGACTTCGCCGCCACATTTCGGTATCTTGGCTAATTATATTACGCAGCTTCGTTTCCGAGAATGCGTTCAGTCAAACGACACCAGTAACTCGCACCAAGCGGCAGAATCTGATCGTTGAAGTCATAATTCGGATTATGAACGTGACAGCTTCCCTCACCCGCACCATTGGCGATCATCAGATAACAGCCTGGACGCTCTTTCAGCATCCATGAGAAGTCTTCCGCGCCCATCACAGGAGCAACATCAGTGTTCACTTTATCAACACCCACAAGCTCCTGCATCACTTCAATGGCGATATCAGTTTCATCCGGTGTGTTGATGGTCGGCGCATAGCGGCGATCATAAGTGAACTCTGCTTTTGCACCATAGGCATCACAGATACCTTTCAGGATCTTCTCCATATTGGCTTCGATCATATCCTGAACATCTGGATCAAACGCACGGGTGGTCCCCCGCATCACAACATCTTCAGGGATCACATTTGTCGTATGGCCACCGTGAATTTCACCAACGGTTACAACCGCGGCTTTCAGCGGATCTACATTTCGGCTGACAATCTTCTGCCATGCGCCGATAACTTCAGCGGCGATCACAATCGGATCCACAGTCAAATGAGGGAATGCACCGTGACCACCAACACCTGTGATTTTAGCTTCAAAGAAATCAGCAGACGCCATAATTGGTCCTTTACGAACCGCAAACTCACCCACATTAAAGCCCGGCATATTATGCATGCCATAGACGCTCTCGACAGGGAATTTTTCAAACAGACCATCGGCGATCATGACACGGCCACCTGCTACATTCTCTTCGGCAGGCTGGAAAATGAAGTGAACAGTACCATCAAAGTTCTTCGTTTCTGACAGGTACTTCGCAGCACCCAGCAACATCACCGTGTGACCATCATGACCACAGCCATGCATCTTGCCGTCGTATTTGGAACGGTGCGCGAACTCATTAAGTTCCTGCAGATCCAGCGCGTCCATATCTGCCCGCAGACCAATAGCCCGGTTACCTGTTCCTGACTTCAAGGTGCCAACAACACCGGTCTTGGCGAGCCCGCGGTGAACTTCAAGACCAAAGCTCTCCAGCTTCTCGGCGACAAAGTCAGCCGTTTGAAACTCTTCAAACGCAGTCTCTGGATGCATGTGAATGTGGTGACGCCATTCCGTCATTTCTTCATGGATGGCCTCAATCTTTGGAAGAATTTTCATCTACCGCTCCCTGTCAGACATTTAAATAATTCTCATTATTGATTTAAAGCAAACAAGTTTCAAACCTTAATTGCAAGGCTCGCAAGCGCAATCACACCAAAAATGCCAATGACAGCCGCTGACGCCAAATTGACGTAGCGTTCAAAACGAATTCCAAGCCGCTTTTTCAGCGCTGTCGCAATATTAGCCAAAATCACCCACCAAAGGGCAGACCCTAAAAAGACACCCGAAACCAGAATAATTGCAGAATATTCCTGATCCAGATTCTGCAAAAAACCGATCCCCGCGAAAATCGCCGCAAAAGACAAGATGGTCGCAGGGTTCGTCATCGTCAGAAAGAATGTAGAAATATAACCGGTTAAATGGCTCCTCGTTGAAACTTCCACATTACCTCCCAGGCTCTTCGCGGTAGCAGAGGAGCCTGCTATCCGATAAGCGAGGATCAACAAAAACACACCACCAACCAGCGCAGCCGGCGTCTGATACTGCAACAGCAAATCAGCAATTGCCGTCAAACCAAATGCCGTCACAGAAGCATAAAACGCATCTGCGGTTGCGGCCCCTAGCCCTGTGGTGACCGCCGATAGCCGCCCCACCGAAACCGCGCGGCGCATACATAAAACCCCGACAGGCCCCACAGGCGCCGCAATGGCGATCCCTATCCCAATGCTTTTGAGGAATAAAATCAGCAAATCAGTCATTGCCAGCCGCCACCTTGATGCAATCAAGGAATGGATCTTTTTTAGGACTGGAGAAAACAATTGTCGTCTCCGTCCGGCAAGATAGACCCGGCACCTTTATCCGCGCCGATATCAATTGCTCCAAATCTTCCATACTACTTGCTGTCACCTTCAACAGGTAATTAAAGGCGCCAGTTATGTGATGGCATTCCAATACTTCCTCACTGTTAAGGACATTGGTTTCAAAAGTTTGACAATCTTCGCTTTTCTCAAAACCAACAAAGATAAATGCCAAAACCCCATAGCCGACCTTGACCGCATCAATATTGATTGTGAAGTTTTTCAGAATACCCTTTTTCACAAGCCGATCGATCCGATCTTTGACAGCCGTCACAGAAACACCAACTTCCCGCCCGATTGAGGCATAAGATCGCCGACTATCCTCCTGCAGCAGGTTTAAAATTTTCCGATCAAGTAAGTCCATATGATAAACTCTATATCCATATCGATAAATTAAAGAATATTTTTCTTATTATTATTCATATTGCATAAAATTTTACAGTTATAAATCCGTAATTGATAATTTTTTTAAGTTTGCGATGATAGAGAAAATAAAAACAAACAGGTTTTGGTATGACTGAAAAAATTGATCTCATGAAGCTCTCTGGTGTGGAGCAGTTACAGCTTGCCTTTAAAGGCGGCGCGAAGAAGGCCCCTATTGGCGAAACGCTGGATTTTAGCCTTGAGAGCGTTGAAGAAGGACAGGTTGTCTTTTCCGGATATCCAAAGGAACAACACCTAAACCCCATTGGGACTGTACATGGCGGATATGCAGCAACTTTATTGGATTCTGCACTTGGATGCAGTGTTCACTCGGTATTGGAACCGGGAGAGCGTTACACGACCATTGACCTGAATGTGAAGTATATCCGGGCCATGATGCCGGGGATGGGCAAAGTAATTTGCACAGGAACAATCGTTCACAAAGGCCGCCGCATGGCAACAGCGGAGGCCCGACTGGTGGATGAGACCGGCAAGCTGTACGCCCACGGCAGCACAACTTGCATGGTCATGTCCGACTAGCCCCTAAATGGGAATGGGGATACCCCCAAAACCAATTCGTGTGTGTGGTAAGCGGCCATAAAGAGAAACAGGCCAATTGCCACGCGCCACCAAAGCTGTTTTATGCTCAGCTTCGCCCGGCCCGCCAAAATGGCTGCAAATGGAATGTTGGATGTTTGAGACTTATATTCGGTCCATTTAGTTCCTAGCTCTTTAGCACGCTTTGCATCAATCAGGAAGGTTCCTGCAAGAGCCAAACCACCATATCCAACAAAGAAGACAAGCGATTTCAAATCCCCGTTATTCAGCGCATGTACAAATGCCCAGATCACAAAGGACCACATCATTGGATGTCGGGTGATCGCATTAAGCCCCTGGTGGGCCCCCTCTTTTTCAATAGTGGATTGCGCTTTCACGCTTGTGGGGCTGGCGCCGGTAAAGGGCCCGATAAATAGGATAAAGGCAAGCGCCATAAGAGGGATCGCCAGATAGCGCCCAACGTTACCAAGATCCCAGAGGAAATAATCAACTGGCGCATTGATATAGGCCATGATCATCCATGCCAGAAAGACCGCCGATAGAATGCTGTATCCCGCAAGGTAGCCATTTTCACCAAACATACCGACCAATTTGGCCCGCAAGAAACTGGATGGCACAATATGAATTGCAAGGAAAAGAACAGTGGCCAAAATCAGGCCGTCCAAAGTATCAAACACGATTACCCCCAATAGCTCAGCTATATCGATCCGATATAATCGGGGAGGATATTTTCATATTCGAACAGTTTTGTTTACTAAAAACACCCAAAAATGCGATTTTGATCACGCTTTTTCGGTGAATAGCGCTCGTCCCTGACCCGTTAGACGACATACCAACCAATCAGGTTTGATCGGGTTTGCAAACCATGGGTCGGCCCAGCCATTTTTAACACAAGAGCGGATGGTCGCAGGTTTAATCTGCTGCCCATCTGCATCAAATAATGGAAGCTTTCCGCCAGCCTGATTAAGCCCAAGCGATAGATACCTCAATTGTGCCGCCGTTGGTTTTAGTCCACTCATTGTAAAAATATAGGGCAAAAAGCTGCAGAATCCTAGTTTAGGGTCTTTTCATCTTTGCGCAATCGGTCTAAACATCCCCGCAACATTTTTCATGTGAGGAGCGTGAGCATGGGCGATTCAGCTGGCTATACAAAATATTTTCCTGTCTCCTGGGAAGAGTTGCACCGTAACGGTCGGGCTTTGGCCTGGCGCCTTATGGAACTCGGCCCTTTTGAAGGCATTATCGCGGTTACTCGCGGTGGTCTGGTTCCAGCGGCAATCGTTGCCCGCGAGTTGAACATCCGCAACATTGAAACGGTCTGCATCGCTGCCTACCGGGATGACAAGACCGTCGGCGAGGTTGATATCATCAAAGGGCTCGACATTCCTAACAACGGCAAAGGCTGGTTGATCTTGGATGATCTGGTGGATAGTGGCATCACCGCCAAATATGTCCGCGAGATGGTTCCTGAAGCGCATTTTGCAACTATTTACGCAAAACCAAAAGGACGCCAACGGGTCGACACTTTCATTACCGAGGTTAGTCAGGATACATGGATCCTCTTCCCTTGGGATCAGGCCCCGTCCTTCGCCAAGCCGATTATCAGCGAAAAAGAAAGCTGATCATATGCTTAAGCTGGCCGCGAATTTAAGCTTTCTGTTCACAGAGCAAGATTTTCTCGGCCGGTTTGCAGCGGCGGCAGATGCAGGATTTACTGCCGCCGAATATCTTTTTCCCTATGAATATGAGAAAGAGACCCTGAAATCTCTGCTCTCCGACCATAATCTGAGCCAAGCTCTCTTTAACCTCTTCCCCGGTGATTGGGAAAAAGGAGAGCGCGGGATCGCCAGCCTTGAAAATCGAACAGATGCATTCAAGGCATCCGTCCATCAGGCTCTTGAGTATGCGGATGTGCTTGAGTGCAAGAAGCTGCATATTATGTCAGGGCTTAAATCCGAAACACTCGCCCCCCCCGCTCAACGCGAAACCTACCTACAAAATCTGAACTGGGCCGCAGAACAGGTGGCTGGCAGTGATATCGTCTTCACGATAGAGCCAATTAATAGTGTTGATATGCCGGGGTACTTTCTGTCGGATTTTGATGATGCTGCAAACATTGTTGAAGAAATCGGATCTTCAAACCTGAGATTGCAGTTCGATTTTTATCACTGCCAACGGATCTATGGGGAGGTTCTCCCTCGCCTTAAGAAATATCTGCCGATAACAGCGCATATCCAGCTTGCCTCTCCGCCCCACCGAAATGAGCCAGGTGTTGGGGATTTGGACTATCTGCAATTGCTTTCCTATCTAGAGGAAGCATCTTACGACGGATATGTGGGATGCGAGTATAAACCCGCCACAACAACGTTAAATTCCTTTAACTGGGCAGAGAAATACCTAAAAACCGTCTGAACGGTTTGCAGTTTCCCGGCAAAAGGAGTAGAGCTTGAATCTACACAAGCACAAAACTAACAAAAATAAGTAGGATTTAGCGCGGACCATGTCGTTACCAGGGTTCAATTTGAAAAGTAACAAAATCTGGACATCTGCTGGTGCGCTGAAAAACAATCTCTCGGTTAAACTTCTTCTCTGCTCGTTAGTGATCGGACTGCTTGCTGGCTATGGCGCCCTTGGCTTCCGCCTATTAATCGCAAAAACACAACTTCTCGCCTATGGGTTTGAGGATGAGCTCGTTGTCACAGGCGCGGCAAATATCCCGTGGTGGCAGATTATGCTGATACCGATAGCAGGTGGCCTGATCATCGGTTTGTTCCTGAAATATGTGGTTCCTGAAAATCGCGTCCAAGGTGTTGCGGACGTCATTGAGGCTGCGGTTGTTCGCAAAGGGAAAATGAAGCTCTGGCCCGGCATTACAAGCTTTATTGCAAGTGGTGTCTCCCTTGGAACAGGCGCATCTGGGGGACGAGAAGGCCCTGTTGTTCATTTTGCGGCTATGCTCGGCAGTCAGGTAGGGCAACGACTTCGCCTGCCATCCCGGTATTATCCAACCCTGATCGCATGCGGCGTTGCATCCGGTGTCGCCGCCTCCTTTAATGCGCCCATTGCGGGCATGTTCTTTGCTCTTGAAGTGGTCCTAGGCTCAATGGCAAGCCGTGCTGTCGCCCCCATCGTTCTGTCTTCGGTGGTTGGCACCGTTGTCAGCCGAGTTCATGTGGGTGACTATCCCGCTTTTATCATTCCAAACTACAATATCGTGACATGGTGGGAACTTCCCGCAATTGCCATATTAGGCATTGTCTCCGCCGTGGTTGCGCTCCTATTTATCTGGAGCATTGGATTTTCTGAAAGACTGATCGACCGGTTTAAAATTCCAGACGTCCTTCGGCCGGCCGCCGGGGGCTGCGCCTTGGGTATCATCGCGCTCGGCTTTCCGCAAATCATTGGTGTCGGATACGAAGCCACGGACATGGCCCTCAAAGAAGAATATGGGCTGTTGCTGCTGCTGTCCCTGATTGTAGTAAAAACAATGGCTGTTGGCATCACGGCTGGTAGCCGTTTTGGCGGCGGGTTCTTCTCCCCCTCGCTATTCGTTGGGGCGATGACCGGAGGTGCATTTGGTATTATTGCCGCGTGGGTGTTCCCCGACATGGCGGCAAGCCACGGCCTTTATGCCATTGTCGGTATGACTGCCGTAGCCTCGTCTGTACTTGGTGCGCCGATCTCAACCATTCTGATCGTGTTTGAACTGACCGGCGACTATAAAATCTCCATCGCCGTTATGGTGGCAGTTGCCGCCACCACCATCATCACCAAACAGGTTCTGGATCGCAGCATCTTTCAGGTGCAACTTGCCCGCCGTAACGTTGACATCAAGGAAAGCAAAGCGATGCGTTTCCTGAAATATCGGCAGGTGCGCGGCATTATGGATCGGGATTTTACCGAAATCCCATCTGAAACCACTATGACGGAGCTCCGCCATATCGTGAGCCAGCATAACCACGACAAATTTGTCGTGATCGATCCAGAGAGCAAGAAGTTTTTAGGCCGTTTGGATTATGGTGATCTAAGGCCGCATCTCTTCGGAAATACAGACGAGGATCCGGCCCTGGCTGGCCATCTGGTGCAATCCCATTGCCCTGTTATCTTCCCAGATTCCAGCCTAAAATCCGCCATGTCGATCATGAAAAAAGACGAGGTGGAATGCCTACCCGTCATTGACACTGCAACGGAAACTCGGCTTGTGGGGCTGCTCCATTATAAAGACCTTTTGAGGGAATATAATGACGCCCTCTTGAAGCTGGAAAAAGATGATGACGAAGATCAAAAATAGATCTCAAGTCCATTTTACAGACTAGAACAAAACGCGACCATGGGCTATACCTGTGGCCATGGAAAATGATTTTGATCTGGCCGGATTTAATACCGCGCCTCAGCAGAAAATTATCGACACCAGCTATCTGGATGGCCTGAACGAAGGGCAGCGCGCCGCAGTTGAAGCGACAGACGGTCCCGTTCTGGTGCTTGCAGGTGCGGGAACAGGTAAAACACGGGTGCTGGTAACCCGCCTTGCGCATATTTTAAACACGCGCCCTGTCAAAGGTTGGGAAATCTTGGCGGTGACTTTTACCAACAAAGCCGCCCAAGAAATGCGAGAGCGGACAGCCGCCCTTATCGGCCCAGAAGCAATCGATATCAAACTGGGGACATTCCATTCCATCGGCGTATGGTTACTTCGCCGCCATGCGGAGTTGGCAGGTCTCTCCCCCAACTACACCATTCTCGATACGGATGATCAGCTTCGCTTGCTCAAGCAGATCCTGATCGACGAAGGCGTGGATGTGAAAAAATGGCCGCCAAGGGGCCTTGCAGCTGTTATTGACCGTTGGAAAGACAAAGGACTGGCGCCGGACCAAATTGGCAGCGCGGAAAATGATGGCTTTGCTCATGGCCGCGCCAAAGAGCTCTACCGCATTTATCAGCAGCGCCTGCTTGCCCTGAATGCTTGTGATTTCGGGGATTTGCTGCTGCATCCGCTGCGCATTTTCATGGCGCATCCTGATATCCTGACCCAATACCAAAACCGGTTTAAATATATTCTGGTGGACGAATATCAGGACACCAACGTCGCGCAATATCTCCTCCTCCGTCTTTTAGCTCAGGGACATCGGAATATCTGTTGCGTTGGTGACGATGACCAGTCCATCTATGGCTGGCGCGGTGCTGAAGTTGGGAACATCCTCCGCTTTGAAGAAGATTTCCCCGGCGCTAACGTGATCCGGCTGGAGCGGAATTACCGCTCGACCGCACATATCCTCGGGGCCGCATCCGGCCTCATCCACAATAACGAAAGTCGCCTTGGCAAGACTTTGTGGACGGAAGACAATGACGGCGAGAAAATCCTGCTAAAAGCAACGTGGGATGGCCAAGCAGAAGCGAGGTGGATCGCTGAAGAGATTGAAGCGCAGCAACGTGATAAAGTTAAGCTGAACGAAATTGCAATCCTTGTGCGTGCCAGTTTCCAAACCCGTGAGTTTGAAGAGGTCTTCCTCTCTGCGGGAATTTCCTACCGCATCATTGGTGGCCTTCGCTTCTATGAAAGCAAGGAAATCCGTGACGTACTGGCATATTTGCGTGTTGTAAACCAACGGGACGATGGCCTCGCCTTCGCCCGGATATATAATCTGCCGAAACGCGGGCTCGGGCAAAAAGCGCTCGATACGCTGCAAAAGGTGGCAAACGATCTTGGGATTTCCCTACCGCGTGCGGCAGAATACGCGGTCGAACACAGCCTGTTTAAAGGTAAAGCCCATACCACATTGAAAGAGCTGATGGAGAGCTTCGATCGGTGGAGAGAGCAAAAAGACTTCATCACACCAGATGAACTCACAGAGCTCGTGCTGGATGAAAGCGGATATCTTCAAATGTGGAAGGATGACAAAACTTCTGAAGGCCCAAAACGGGTCGAGAACCTGAAAGAGTTGATCCGCGCCCTTTCCGAGTATGACAGCCTGGATGAGTTTCTGGAGCATGTAGCCTTGGTTATGGACAACAATCAGACCGCTGATGACGATGCAGTAAGTATCATGACCCTGCATGCCGCAAAAGGCCTGGAATATGACGTGGTCTTCCTGCCCGGGTGGGAAGAAGGCTTATTCCCGCATCAAAGGGCTCTTGATGAGAATGGCCTGCAAGCGCTTGAGGAAGAGCGACGCTTGGCCTATGTGGGGATTACACGTGCGCGCCGGCAATTATACATCAGTCATGCCAGCAACCGACGCATCCATGGACAATGGCAAAACTCTATCGCTAGCCGCTTTGTTACCGAGCTACCAGCGGAGCATATTATTGAGGATGGTGAAAGTGGTCTTTACCGCCGTCAGGATACGGAAACGATTGGCACCGGACAATGGTCCGCGGGCACATCAACCCACCTGAATGATATTTTCAGCCGCCGGGCTGAACAGAATAAAAACCTGATTGATAATAGCACCAAGCCTGTCAGCAGCGGCGCAACCGGCATCCAAAAAGGGGACCGTGTGTTTCACCAAAAGTTCGGTTATGGTCGTGTTGTCGTCAAAGACGGTACAAAACTAGAAGTCGCCTTTGATAAGGCTGGACGCAAGAAAGTGATGGAAAATTTTGTCGAACTCGCCTGATGCTGCCAATCTCTGGCAACTCTCCTTGTCTGATAGCCTAGATAAACTTCAGATGCTGGAAATTCTGTTTGAAGATCACGCACTCACAACCTCATTGGCTGAAGAAGTAGATGACGGCAGCGTTTGGCGGCTGGATGTTCTCTTTGATGGGGAGCCTGAAAAGTGGATCTTGGATCAGCTCACTGAAGAGGCTAGCTATACCCTCGCCCCGCTTGAGCAAAGAGATTGGGTATCGGAAAGTCAAAAGCAGCTTCCCCCTGTTGAGGCAGGCCGTTTTTATGTGCATGGATCACACGACCCACGTCACAAACTCACATCCATGCATGACCTTACCATCGACGCAGGACGCGCATTTGGTACTGGCTTGCACGAAACCACATATGGCTGCTTGCTTGCCATTCATGACATTCATAAACGCAAAAACGTTATGAATACGCTTGATTTAGGATGTGGCTCTGGTGTTCTGGCTTTGGCTGCGGCCAAGGCGTGGGGCCGCCCTGTGACGGCAAGTGATATTGACCCTGATGCGGTTGAAGTCACATATGAAAACGCCCGAAAGAACAGACTTCATCCACTTGTTCGTGCGGTTGAGGCAACCGGTCTAAACGATAATTACCTAAAACAGAAAGCGCCTTATGATTTGCTGATTGCCAACATTCTGGCATGGCCGCTTGTAGCGCTTGCACCATCCATCAATGGGGCGCTTGCGGATAATGGAACGCTGGTGTTGTCTGGACTTTTGCAAAAACAGGAAGTGATGGTCCGAAATGCCTATCGACTACAGGGGCTTGTGTTGAAAAAACGCTACCCCATCGGACAGTGGTGCACATTAGTGCTGGAACGCCGCTGATTTCAGACACAAAAAAGCCCGGATTTTTCCGGGCTTTTCTGATCAACTATACACCATCTACAATTAGCTAACTTTGCGACCACCGTCGTCGTTAGCTGCAGTATAGTTGTCGTTCGCCATCCGACCACGTCCTGCAACAGCTGCAGAAATATCGCCGCGTGTCAGGCCAATGTCGCTCAGCTGACGGGCATCCATTGCCATCAACTGATCGTAACCGGCGCGCTGATGCTGCCATTTCTTGAAAGAAGAGGCCAGTGCTGCAAGTTTGCTTTTGATCACGCCGCGAAGTGGAGTGCGAGCTGCTTCTTCACCCATTACCGCATATGCGATGTTAGAGCGGGCAACACCCAGATCAGACAGTTCGTAATCGGACATCGCGCTAAGCTGTGCGATAGCGCGGCGTGCAGCTGCACGCTCTTTACGTTTTGCGGACATTTTACTTACCAGAGACTTAATTGAACTTGTAAAAAACTCGCTGCGAAGCTGGTGCGCACGGGCAACAGCGGCGTCAACGTCAAATTTGTTATTGTTTGCAGTTTTAGGCTGCAGGAACGCGATACCGTCCAGGTCTTTTTCTGTAAAACTGAACATTTGCTTTCTCCTAAATTCAAACCGCTCCGGGCTTGATCAAATTCATGCAATTTTCTCGTCTGGGGCCACACCTTCGTTCTGGTTGGCGGCAGACTCGTGATTTCTAAGGTCTGAAGTGATGGCGCTGTTTACAAAAGAACGATCAAAATCCATTTCCAACTGCTGGTTAAGATCGACAATTGACTGCGCTTCACTTGCTGGCAGGAAGAAGGACATCAGCTTCGTGAAAAAATCCGTCTTCGTTTCTGCTTTTGTATTCGTGTGATGAGGCTTTACAGCTTCAAAACCATATGGCAGGTGCAACGCGTTTCCGTATTTTTCATTCCGACTAAACATCGTAATCTCCGTGACATGTGTCTTGCTTACGGATCCTATATTGCACTGCACACATGAAAAAACAATAGCTTACACCCCAAATCTGCCCGCTAAGTTGGAAATGGTGCGTTGCAAAAAACGCATAGCTACAATTGAAATCCATATGGAACTAGTCCATATTCAACAGACAAGCTTTTGAAATTATGAGGAATTCCTGTGACAGCGCCGCTCGCAAATCTCGCCCAAAATGTTCGAAGTGAAACCAGTGCCGACACCTCGAACCTGACAGAAAGCAAGCTTTTATTAACCCTAAAAGCTATCGCTGCAGCGCCGAAAAGGCCTGATAATCCCTTAATTATCACCCATTGCTACCCTGATATTTCAGAATCTCTGCATAAATCACTCCAGATTCAGGTGGAGGAGCTGAGACATGCGCTGAGTGCAGAGCTACTTAACCCGGCAAAATCCGCAGAACGCCTGCGCCTTGTACGGAAAGACATGCAAAAGGCAGAAATTGATGCCTTTCTGATACCGCTAAATGACGAGTTCCATGGTGAAGCGAGCCCTATGGCAATGGATCGACTGAAATGGTTGACCGGATTTACGGGATCCGCCGGGTTTGCCGCAGTTATGCAAGAGCAAGCGGCTATTTTCGTTGATGGACGATATACGCTGCAGGTGCGAAATGAAGTAGCCGAAAATCTATTCGCCCCCCGTCATGTATCAGACGAACCTTTATCGGACTGGCTGACAGAGCATTTGAAGCCCGGTATGAAACTTGGCCTTGACCCTTGGCTACATACGGAAGCGTCATATAAACACCTCAAAACGGTTGCGGAAAAAGCGGGTTCGACCGTTAAATTGGTGGAGGAAAACCCAATAGATACAGTTTGGGAGGGGCGCCCCCCCCGACCCATGACACGCGTTCTGCCTCATTCAGAGAAATTCAGCGGCGAAAAAAGCACTAAAAAACGCGAAAAAATCGCTTTAAAACTCAAAAATGATCAAGTCGACGCTGTTTTGCACACCCTGCCAGATGTTGTTTGTTGGCTTTTAAATGTCCGCGGTATGGATCTCCCCTGCACACCTTTTGTTCTGTCCCAAGCGATAACCCATGCAGATGGATCAGTAGACTGGTTTATTGAAGATGCAAAGCTGACGTCAGAACTAGAAGCGACCTTAGACAGCAACGTGAAAATTCTCGCCCCAGATAGCTTGGCCGATTATTTGTCTTCCCTTTCAGGTAAGACTGTTCAGATTGATCCAACGGTGACCAGTCAATGGTTTATTGAGAAACTGACAGATGCTGGCGCTCATATTGTTCGCAGCAATGATCCTTGCATGTTGCCGAAAGCGGCCAAAAACGAGATAGAAGTTGAAGGCATGCGCCGCGCCCATATCCGGGATGGGGCCGCAATGGCGAAGTTCCTCCATTGGCTGGATACTGAAGCTCAGGATGGCCGCAAAACCGAACTAGATGCAGAGGCTAGGTTGTATAGCTTCCGTGCGATGGGTGACGATTTCCAGGATATCAGCTTTAACACAATTTCCGGCGCAGGCCCGAACGGCGCAATAGTCCACTACCGCGCAAGTGAGGAAAGCAATCGCGCCCTGCAACCCGGCACCTTATATCTAGTGGATAGTGGCGGTCAGTATCTTGACGGCACCACCGACATCACCCGAACCGTTGCCATTGGCGCCCCAAGCGCAGAGATGAAGAACCGCTTTACGTTGGTCTTAAAAGGACACATTGCCCTCTCACAAGCCATCTTCCCAAAAGGATCTAATGGCAGTCAGCTTGATACCCTCGCCCGTCAATTCCTTTGGCAACAAGGGCTCGACTATGATCACGGGACAGGCCACGGAGTTGGGAGTTACCTTTCCGTTCATGAAGGGCCACAGCGGATATCAAAGATGCCAGGAACAGTCCCGCTAGAAGTGGGGATGGTGCTCTCTAATGAGCCGGGTTACTATAAAACCGGCGAATACGGCATTCGCATCGAAAATCTAGTGACCGTTTTTGAGGCCGCAAAGCCAGAGGGAGCGGAGCGTGAGATCCTGCAATTTGAAAATCTCACTTTCGCACCGATCGATAAACGTCTTGTGGATCAAGCCATCATGACCGCAGATGAAATCCACTGGCTAAATGAGTATCATAGCGACGTCTGGCAAAAAATCTCCCCCCTTGTGGAGGGAAATGTGAAAAGCTGGCTGAAAGAGGCAACCGCACCGCTTTGATATTAAGCGGTACCTTTTCCAATCATATCGAGCCATTCCCGTTCGGTCAGGGTCTGAACGCCGAGCTCCTCCGCCTTTTTAAGCTTGGAGCCGGCTTTTGCACCCGCAACCACATAATCAGTTTTAGCAGACACAGAACCACTTACCTTGGCCCCCAGGCTCTCGGCCTGGGCTTTCGCCTCTTGACGGGTCATCAGCTCTAATGATCCAGTGAAGACCACCGTTTTGCCGGCAACATCACTTTCCAAATCCGGGGCTTCGAATTCGGTAACTTTGACCTCTTTTAGAAGGTCAGTCAGCAAGTCCCGATTATGAGGTTCAGCAAAAAACTCCCTAACCGCATCCGCAACAGCACCGCCAATACCGTCAATATTCAACAGATCAGCATACGCAAGTCCAAGCGCGTCCTTATCTGGATCAAACACATCCATCAGCGCACCAATCGTCAGATAATTACGGGCAAGTAACCGGGCATTTCCCTGACCGATATGACGAATACCCAAGGCAAAGATAAAACGATCCAGATCGACCTCACGCCGCGCATCGATGGCCTCGAAAAGGTTTTTCACGGCTTTGTCGCCAAACCCTTCAAAATTTTTGATCTTTGTCAGGCTGCGCTTGTCGTTTTCTTCAAGACGGAAAATATCAACGGGGGCTTTAATCAGTCGTTTTTCATAGAAAAGCTCAATCTGCTTGGCGCCCATCCCATCGATATCAAAAGCATTACGAGAGACGAAATGCTTCAATCTCTCCACTGCCTGCGCCCGGCAAATAAGACCGCCTGTGCAGCGCCGCACCACATCATCTTTACCCGTAGTCGGATTTTTCTCACGAACGGCATGACTGCCACAAACAGGGCAGGTTTTAGGAAACTCAAACGGCGCAGCCCCTTCTTCACGAAGCTCCAGCTTCACTTCAACAACCTGCGGGATAACGTCACCTGCTCGCTGGATTACAACTGTATCGCCGATGCGCGTGTCTTTTCGCTCAATTTCTTCTTCGTTATGCAAGGTGGCGTTGGACACAACGACCCCCCCGACATTCACAGGCTCCAACCGTGCCACCGGGGTCAGCGCCCCGGTCCGCCCTACCTGTATATCAATGCCCAGCAATTTGGTTGTGGCCTGTTCTGCGGGAAATTTATGGGCAATGGCCCAGCGAGGGCTACGACTTACAAAACCGAGACGTTCCTGCCAATCCAGCCGGTTCACCTTAAAGACAACACCGTCAATGTCGTAATCAAGGGAAGAACGATCAGTTTCAATGCGGTTATAGGCGTCGATAGCCTCTTCCATATTCTGGCAGACTTTAGAATAGGGATTAACGACGAACCCCCATTCTTCAAACTTCTGCAACACGCCAGCTTGAGTGTCGGCCGGAGTTTCAGAAACCTCCCCCCAAGCATAGGCGAAGAATTTCAGTTTACGCGATTTCGTGATCTTCACATCTAATTGCCGCAAAGAACCAGCGGCTGCGTTCCTCGGATTTGCAAATACCTTCGCATTCTTTTCAGCTTGTCCGGCATTCAATTCCTGAAAGTCTGAAATTGCCATGTAAACTTCGCCGCGCACCTCAAATACATCCGGGATATTCTCGCCTTTTAGCTCCAGCGGGATATCATCGATCGTGCGAAGGTTTTCTGTAATATCTTCCCCTTCACGCCCATCACCACGAGTGGCACCTCGCACGAATTTACCCTTTTCATAACGCAGAGAGGCAGAGAGACCATCAATTTTAGGCTCAGCAAAAAAAGCCACATCCTCAGTTACCGGGCGACCAAGGAAACGCTTCACCTTCTTTTCAAATTCCCGAAGGTCATCATTATCAAAAGCGTTATCGAGGGAAAGCATCGGCACCGTATGTTGCACCTTGCCAAACCCGCGTGAGATAGCTGCCCCCACTGTTTGGGTAGGACTATCTTCCTTCATCAGTTCAGGATAAGTGGCTTCCAGCTCTTTTAACTGACGGAGGAGCGCATCATACTCCGCATCGGAGATATTTGGATCATCTTCCTGATAATAGGCACGGTTCTGCTCCTGAAGATATTCGGACAGGCGCTCATGCTCTTCCGCCGCATCCTGAAGCGAAAGTTTATCAGTTTCAGACATGGGATTATCCTTCGATCAATGTGCGGGCCGCGGCCCTTGCTTCATCTGTAATAGTCGCGCCAGAGAGCATCCGAGCAACCTCTTCAAGACGCTCTGGCTCTGATAATCGTTCAACGCGCGTGACGGTGCCACTTGGCTTTTGCGTTTTGGCAATGTTCCAATGACTCTGTCCCATTGAGGCAACCTGAGGGGAATGTGTGATCACCAAAACCTGCAATTCATCGGCAAGGCGCAACAGGCGCTCCCCCACCGCATCAGCCGTTGCACCGCCGACACCCCGATCCACCTCATCGAACACAAGTGTAGGAGCTGATCCTGACTGCGCGAGTACAACTTTTAGCGCCAACATAAAGCGCGACAACTCACCGCCTGATGCAACCTTAATCAACGGCCCGGGGCTACTACCGGGGTTTGTAGCGATTTGGAATTCAATACGATCCATTCCCAGAGCGGACCAATTCTCTTCAGGCAATTCCTGAATAAGGGTGGTGAATTTGGCCGCCCCCAAGCGAAGGGGGCCCAGCTCAGTCATGACGGCCTTATCCATTGCGGCAGCCGACTTCTGACGTGCGGCTCTAAGTTTTTCGGCTGCAGCAATATAAGTAAGGCGCGCCTCTTTCACCTCTTCACGAAGACGCGCCACTTCTGAATCACCAAACTCAACAGCTTTCAGGCGATCCTGAAACTGCACGAGCAAAGCGGGAAGCTGCGCAACTTCACATTTATGTTTGCGCGCAGCGGCGCGCAGTGCAAATAAACGCTCCTCCACCTGTTCCATGGCTTTCGGATCCATATCGAGGGAACTGCCAACCGCATCAATGGTCATTACGGCTTCAGAGAGTTCGATCGCGGCTCTCTCCAACCCATCCAGAACAGGGCCCAAACTATCACCCGCTTTATCGAGAACCCGCTCAACGGCCCGCGTTGCTGTTCGGATTTTGCCCTCAATGCCCCCATTGTCTGTCAGCGCTTTCGAGGCATCTTGCAACGCTTCGGCAATTTTCTCTGCATGCATATGCTGCGCGCGTTGCTCTGCTAGCGCCTCTTCCTCCCCCTCCTCTGGGGAGAGATCTTCAAGTTCGCTCACCACATGCCGAAGATATTCTTCATCCTCACGGGCTTTGACAATCGCATCCTCAGCTTCAGCCAACTCAGTTTTCAGCGCAGTATAACTTTGAAATGATTTCCGCGTTGTTTGTAGAAGCTGGTCATGAGCGCCAAAAGTATCCAGAACGGCGCGGTGTCCCCGTGCATCCAATAGGCCCCGCTCTGCATTTTGCCCATGAATTTCTACCAGCATTTCCCCGACAGATCTTAATAACGCGGCGCTTACCGGTTGATCATTGATACTGGCACGGTTGCGGCCGTCATCACTGACAACACGGCGGAGCAAAAGTGGCTCCCCCGGTTCCACTTCCAGATCCTCTAGCAAGTCATAGGCAGGATGATTGGCGGTTAAGCTAAATTCTGCAGTGACCGACCCTTTTTCCTCGCCAGCGCGGATCAAGCCGGTATCGGCACGGGCCCCTAACGACAGCGCCAAACTATCCAGAAGAATAGATTTACCGGCACCTGTCTCGCCCGTCAGCACGCAAAGGCCCCCATCAAACCGGAGATCCAGTTTGTCGATCAGGACAATGTTACGAATAGAAAGGGAGGCGAGCATCCAGAGAGCCTTGCCTTAAAATACTTTTTTCCAGGTTTTCATCAGCCAGGAATCTTCATCTACCTTCGGACGAAGATAATTTTCATCCAGCAAGGCATAACTATCCTGATACCACTCGCTGCCCGGGAAGTTATATCCCAAAACAGCAGCGGAGTTTTGAGCCTCATCTTTAATGCCGAGGGACAAGTAACTCTCAGTCAAGCGGTGAAGGGCTTCTGGCACATGCGTGGTGGTCTGATACCGTTCAATCACCTGACGAAAGCGGTTGATTGCAGCCACATAATGTTTGGATTTTTGGTAATAACGCCCAATTTCCATTTCCTTACCAGCCAAATGGTCTCGGGTCAGGTCAATTTTCAACTGGGCGTCGCGCGCATATTCGGTCGTTGGGAAACGTCTGACAACCTTCTGAAGGGCTTCCAGTGCCTGACGCGTGATTTTCTGATCACGGCCTACACCTGTGATTTGCTCATAGTAAGAAATCGCAATCAGATAATATGCATAAGCCACATCCTTATTCCCCGGATGCAGTTCAATAAAACGATCCGCTGCGAGGATCGCCTGATCATATTTATTGCTCTGATAATAAGCGAAAGCAGACATCACCTGTGCCTTGGTAGACCAGACAGAATAAGGGTGCTGACGTTCCACTTCATCAAAGCCACGAGCGGCTTCAAGGTAGTTTTCATTGTTCAATTGTGCCAAGGCGCGGTTATACAGGATTTGAACAGGCTCCTCCTGATACGCCACTTCTTCCCCATCGCTGCTACAGGCCGTTAGGAAAGTCCCAACAATCAAAGGGATAGCAACAGATTTAACAACTGATTTCACGTTCAGAAACCGCATATTCATAACCGTCCAAAGGCATTCGAAGAAAGCGCATTCTATCCAATGAAATGAGGCTTGAAAAGCATTGTTCCGAGATAAATAAATAATGAAGATAATTCACAATATTTCGCTCATCTATGCAATTAATAGTATAATTAACCTAAACTAAGTACTTAATTTATAAGCACTAATCATAGGTCGTATTTATATGGATTTGTTTTTCGTCCCCAGTGTGCTACACTTCATGCGAGGGTAGCGCGAATTTGCCCGTCAGCTTCTAATTGAAGATTCCGCCTGACAACTCAAATTTGACTGCTCTCTAACCCCTGAAGTGTAAAGTAGTAGTATGTAATCGGGCAGTCCAATTGCCCTTAGTACAAGAGAGAGGTACCAGCTAATGAGTAAACTCGCCAAACGGGTTGACGATCACGTTGGAGAACGGATCAGAGAGCGCCGGACCATGATGGGTCTCACCCAAGAACATCTGGCACAAGCGCTTGAAATTTCCTACCAGCAGGTACAGAAATATGAAACAGGAGCTAACCGGGTGAGTGCAGGTCGTCTTTACGAGATCGCACAACGTCTGGAAGTTGATGTCGCTTATTTCTTTGATCAACTCGAGCCACTTACATCCAGCTCCCCTATGGAACATGGTGGCAAAAACCGCTCAACAATCGAATTGGTTCGCAATTACGGTGAAATTGAAGAGCCAGCCGTTCGGTCTGCTGTCAGCGGTTTAATTAAAAGCCTTGCAGGGCGCGAGAGAAAACGCAAAACAGCATAAAGTCAGCAAGTTTTGTGACATAAAAAATAAAAGGCACGGTTTAATCCGTGCCTTTTTTATCAGGTGATCTGAATTGCCTTGATATCAGGCTGTCGCAGGGGCTGCTGCTTTCTGTTCAGGCCAGTAAGCACCGCCAACCTGAGAAGTCCGAAGCGGAGCTTCCGTTGTGTAACACCAGGCATCATCATCCTGTAGCACTGCATGCAGAAGCTTGTTATTCAGCGCGTGACCTGACCGATAACCAGTGAACTGGCCAATGATCTGAGAACCCGCAAGGTACAAGTCACCAACCGCATCCAGAGCTTTATGGCGAACGAATTCATCATCATAACGAAGACCTTCTTCGTTCAGAATATCCTCACCGCTCAGTACAATCGCGTTGTCCAAAGAACCGCCTTTTGCGAGCCCCATGGATTTAAGCTGCTCAAGTTCACTCAAGAAGCCAAATGTCCGCGCGCGAGACAGTTCTTTCTTGAACGCCCCATTACGCAGATTAACGCGGCACTGCTGTTGTCCAATTCGCTTATTGTCGAATTCAATCTCAAAAGAAACAGAGATGTTATCACCAGGTGTCAGGACAGCAACAGCATCGCCATCACGAACTTCTACCTCTTTCAGGATTTTGATATAACGGCGTGGCTGATCCAGCTCTACAGTGTCCGCACATTCAATCAGAAAAATGAAAGGTGCGGAAGAGCCGTCCATTACAGGAACTTCAGGACCGTCGATCTCAACAATCACGTTATCCACGCCAGAACCAGAAAGGGCCGCCATCAAATGTTCGATCGTCGCAACCTTCACGCCAGCGTCGTTAGCAATAGTCGTACACATAACCAGTTCAGTGACCGTATCAAAGCGGGCTGGAATTTCAGCAACTTCATCAGCAACATCAGTGCGACGGAAGATAACACCAGTGTCCGCCGGGGCCGGCTTCAATGTCATATTGACCAACTGGCCACCATGAACACCAACACCTGTACAGCTAATGCTATTCCGCAGAGTTTTCTGATATGTCATCATTTGGTTCACTTAAACTTGTGTAAGGTTAATTCTCTGATCCTATGATTAAAGAAGGCCCTATCGAAACTCAAATCACTCTTTGTTACCAATTATTTCCAATTTGAAACAATTGCTTCAAACAATTTGCCGTAAAACGAAAAAGGCCGCCCATTCGGACGGCCTTTTAATAATCAATCGTAAGCTTCGTTAATTTGCCTGACGGCGAAGAAACGCTGGAATATCGAGAAGATCTTCATCCTCTGTTTTATTCTCAATCTTCACAGAAGGAGGCGTCAAAGCTTCTTCTTTATGAACCGGAGCTTCCGCCTTCGGCTCTGCCGGTTTCTCGGCTGGACGAGAAACTGCAGCGGACGGTTCTTTACGAACTGTTGGCTGCTCGAGCCCAACCTCTTTGCGCTCCGCCTCAACTTTACGAGACAAACGACCAACACCGGTCATACGCTCAAACAGGCTTGGACCTTTCCGCTTTTTACGAGGCTGTTGAGCCTCTTCCGCGCTTTCACGGGCAACTGGATTAATCCGCTCCTCAGGAGCTTTTTCAACTTTCATCGCAGGAGGCGCCCGGAAAACATCCTGACCTTCTGTGTCAGACGCTTTTGGCTGCTCGCTTGGCTCCAAGGCATCTTCAATTTCGGACAGCAGGTCCGGCTCTGTTTCGCGCGCAAGGCTATCTGTTGTTGTAAGGCTTTCAGCGGAGCCCAAAGTCACTTTCACATCAGATTGACCATCAGTGCCCGCACTCATCAATGGCTGCGCAGGGGCAGATGTTTCTGGGATGCTGGCACCAAAGCCGCTCATGTTAATGGCAGATGCGCTGTCACCTACTGAGCTGTCAGAACCTCGGGATGCCCCAAAACCATAACCCGCACCAATACCATCTGGACGTTCAGCAGAAGCCGTTGGTTTATGCAGAGACGTAACATTTGTCTGAACCGGCTGCATAGACTCGTTCTGGCCGATACCTGTCGCAACAACAGAGACACGCATTGTGCCTTCCATTTCTGTGTTGAAGGTAGAACCAACGATAATGTTTGCCTCTGGGTCCACTTCGCTCCGGATACGGTTAGCCGCTTCATCCAGTTCGTAAAGTGTCAGATCCATACCGCCAGTGATGTTAATGAGAACACCACGCGCGCCTTTCATCGACACATCATCCAAGAGCGGGTTGGAAATAGCCGCTTCGGCCGCCTCAACAGCGCGATTTTCGCCGGCAGCTTCACCAGTTCCCATCATCGCCTTGCCCATCTCGCTCATCACGGTATTGACGTCAGCGAAATCGAGGTTGATCAAACCTGGCATAACCATCAGATCAGTAACACCCCGAACACCGGAGTGGAGAACGTCATCGGCCAAGTTAAAAGCGTCTGCAAAGGTGGTTTTTTCATTGGCAATGCGGAACAGGTTCTGATTGGGGATAATAATCAGTGTGTCCACATAACGCTGCAATTCTTCGATACCAGCCTCAGCAATTCGCATGCGGTGATTGCCTTCAAACTGGAAAGGTTTGGTTACGACACCAACAGTGAGGATACCTTCCTCCTTCGCTGCTTTCGCAACGATCGGGGCAGCACCTGTACCAGTACCTCCACCCATACCCGCGGTGATGAAACACATGTGCACACCCTT
>JAEPMY010000042.1 GCA_017643685.1 Sneathiella sp. | reverse complement strand
TCTCAAAATCTGGATGGAGCGGCGTTATACCCGTTTGGGCGCGGTAGAGGAGTAACCTCTACCCTTCCCGGGCACCGAAGATACCGGTGCCCACCCGGACGGATGTGGCGCCAAACTGGACGGCATATTCGTAATCACCGCTCATCCCCATAGAGAGATATTCAAGCCCGTTCCGCTCCGCGATTTTACCAAGAAGCGCAAAAAACGGGGCGGGCTGCTCTCCTGCGGGCGGGATACACATCAGCCCTTTAACATTCAACCCAAGCTCTTCTCGGCAAAGGGTAATAAAGTCATCAGCCTCTTCAATGGGAATACCCGCTTTTTGGTCCTCAGCGCCGATATTCACCTGAATATAAATAGGGATCTGACGGCCCTGCTTTTCCATTTCACCAGCAAGAATACGGGCTAGTTTCGGGCGATCCACCGTTTCAATCACATCAAATAGCGCAACCGCCTCTTTGGCTTTATTGGTCTGCAAAGGACCAATCAAATGCAAAGTAATATCACCATACTCTTCGCGGAGGTCTGGCCACTTCTGCTGCGCTTCCTGAACCCGGTTTTCCCCAAAGACCCGCTGCCCGGCATCCAACGCGGCTTTCAACTTCTCAACAGGCTGCTTTTTGGAGACGGCTACAAGTTCCACCCGTGACGCATCCTGCCCCCATTTATCGGCGCGTTTGGCAATTTTGGCCTGTACGTCTTTTAGGTTTTCAGCAATGTCTGTCATGTTATACGGGCTCTTCATTGGGATAACTGATTAGCAGATAGCATCATTCAGCTAGAAAAAAAACCTTTTGAAGCTGTTAGCCTTAGGGTGGTATCAGTCTTTTATGACGCTGCCAGCTTTCTTCTATTTCACGGATGATAAACGAGGCCGGGATCCGCTTGAAATGGCGGCTGGGTTATCCCCTGATGTCGCCGTATTATTGCGCCATTATGATCATCCCTCGCGAGAGCTACTCGCAAAAGAGATCAAAAAAATCACAAAAAAACGGGGTTTGACCCTGTTTGTGGCAAAAAACGCAGCATTAGCGACAAAGGTTAAGGCGGATGGCTGCCATATTCCAACCCATATGATCAGCACCCTTCCCCGCCTTAAATCCAGATATCCGAACCTTATATTTTCGGTGGCTTGTCATTCGGTGCGAGATTTAATTGAGGCAGAAAAGCTTGGGGCAGATTTTGCTTTCCTCTCTCCCCTCTATCCAAGCCGCAGCCATCTAGGCGCAAGGGCTCTCTGTCTCTTAAACGCCGCGCCATACGTACAAAAATCCCGCATACCCGTGCTTGGCCTCGGCGGTGTCAATTGGAGGCGATCAAAACAGCTTTCTTCCCTCGGCTTCTCCGGCCTCGGCGCTATCGATTTATTTGAAAGGCTGGTTTAAGCTTTTGGAAGATAACCGTATTTTTCCATCACATCATGATGGATATCGGTAATCTTTTTCACTTGGTCAGCAGTTAAAACCTGACGCCATTCCCCCGCTTTACCTGACCGAAAAAAGCTATCCGCTTTGTCAGATCGCTCTAGAAAGCCGTCCTTTTTCTCTTGCGCCTGCAAGGTTTTGAACGAGGATTGTTTAATTGCCTTTGCAATAGCAGGTTTTGGGGCTTTTATTTGTAGAAACTTCACGACATTAGAAAATGTCTTACCAGGCTTTAGAAGCATGTCTTCATAGCGAACCCTGTGAATAAAGTCTCGATTAAACCTCTCCCAGCTTTTTGTATGGTCCGACCAGCTGCCATAATATTGAGGCATCTTGTAGTCGTCCTCTGGGGTTTGCGCATGTAGATCGCCCATAAAATTAATGGCTTCATCAATAGAAAAACCAAAATGGTGAGCAAGGCTAATAGACACATCAAGTGGATTTCGAATGATATGGATAGCACCGGCAGTCGCGTCCATCGTGATCAAAGGAGTGTCATATGTAAAACCCATCCAATTATGGGTTTTCACAAAAACAGACTGCGGCCGAGACCTGGTCATTAATAGATGTGCTTTTGGCGTCAGTTTCATCTTCTGTTCGGCAGATAGCCCCTCTAAAGAACCGCCTGCCGCCTTCTCAAACCAGAATTTTTGACCATCCCCATAAGCAAATTTTGACAATTCATTGATATGAACTGTCTTCTGCTGGCCAACGATTAAATTCTGAAGAAAAGATCGCATCCAAGTATTTCCGGATTTCGGATAGGATGCTAACCAGATGATACCGCCCATATTTTCCCACCTTATAACAAGGTCCTGACTTTACTTTTTTTAAAGGCGGAAACCAAGAATTTCTCAATAAAAAAGGGTGGGGAAAACCCCACCCTTTCAAGGTCATACTCTGCTTCAAATTAGAAGGAGAGAGCTGTACCTACGAAGAAGATAGTCGCATCTTCACCTGTGGTAGCAGTTTCAAGGTTGCCGTCTGCATCCCAGTACTGAACACCACCGAAGGCTGTTACGCCTGGGCCGAGAACATACTGACCGCCGAGTACGAACGCGTGAACGTCACCGTCTGTAGCAGCTGAATCGTCTTCAAAATCAACACCAGCATACATCAGACCAACTTTCCATGGGCCCTGACCGTAAGTCACACCCAAGTTCCAGTCCTGACGCTCGTCGTTGTCTGTACCAGCAGCAACTGTGCTGTCGTTGTCAGTGTATTTATATGCACCACCAACTGTGAAGCCTGCGAAACCAAGCTGAACACCAGCAGAAATTTCGTCAGTATCATCAACTCCAGCACCTGTACGAGTTACAACCTGGTAACCCAAAGAAGCAGCAACGTTGAAACCGTCGAAGTCCTGAACGTAGTTTACGCCGAGGGAGTAAGCTTCGTCAGCTGTACCTTCAGTAGCGATTGGAGCGTATACTGTAGCACTTGTTGTTTCTTTGTCTCCATCTGGAGTGTAAGAAGCACCAATCTGGAAGCCAGCAAAGCGTGGTGTGAAGTAAGTGATTTTGTCTGTATCACCCAGCTCGTTTGTCAGAGTGGATGGTGTTGTAAAACCAGACGCGTTTGCGTTTGGAGATGACAGACCCCATGCTGGAACTGGTGATGGAGCATTGTAGTGCATCAGGTAAGATGCAGAATCTTCAGAACCAACGTTTACGCGACCAAAGTTACCTTCAACATACATGAAAGTTTCGTCGATTTGGTCAGAAGCTGTGTAAGCTTCCAGCTGGATGTTCACACCGAATGTCAGACCGTTGTCCAGTGTAGTTTCACCAGTGAAGAATACCTCACCTTCGTGACGGATGTCAGTTGGCAAGAAATCGCTGTTTGATGGATCGTCGTAGTCAGCTACAACGAATGAACTCTGCAGGTAACCGCCGACGTTCAGTTTGATTTTTTCAGCAGCAGAAGCTGAGCCTGCTGTCAGTGCACTTGCAGCAACGAGAGCTGTTGTGCCCAAGATAACTTTTTTCATTTTGTCTCCCCTCTGCCCGAAAGCTAGAGAAATAAAAAATTAAAACGACGCAAGGCACATAGGCCCTGTTAGCCGAGGACGAGTAAAAGACGTTATTGGCCTTCTGGTCAAGCGGTACCCCTGCCTACTTTTTCCTCTTTCCTAAAAACTGTGCTCAAAAAGACACAAAACATCTTGCGGTCGCAGACTGTAATACTGATCACATCGACACGAACGTGATCTTTGGTCTCCATCACACTTCTGATTGTTAACGAAAAACCTCAATAATTCATCACTTTTACCGGTTTCGAGAATCTTTTTGTTGCCCAATATATTCATTCATATGACAGGTTCGGAAATATACCATTTCTTAGGTTGTCCCTTTGAATAAGCTCTATTAAACTGCGCGGCTAAATGAACTATCAACCTCGTGTTTTGAAAACTGAAACACTCGGCGCTTAAGGGGTCTTCTATCCATGTTGTCGCGTATTCAATTTAGAAATCTGTTTTTCGCTTCAGCAGGATTACTGCTTCTCTCCGCTTGCGGCGGTAATTTAGGGACAGATTCTACTTTCCCAGAAGAACGTAGTGGTCAAGTTTATCAAGAAGGCTTCGATGACAATCGTGACACAGTCTTCGGTGAAGGTGGATTGTTTGGTAGCGATAAGTCACTTGAAGAAGGCCAAGGTGGTGGCGGTGGTATTGGTGTGAATAGCTATCTGTGGCGCGCATCACTCGACACCCTCTCCTTTATGCCGTTAAGCTCTGCTGATCCATTTGGCGGCGTTATTATTACGGACTGGTACATCCCACCGGAATCTCCAGGTGAGCGCTTTAAAGTCACTGTTTATATCCTTGATCGCCGCCTTCGAGCCGACGGCCTTCGGGTGTCTGCCTTTAAACAGAATCGTGACAGCACCAATAACTGGGTACCTGTACAGCTCACTCCGAAAACAGTGACAAATCTGGAAAATGCCATTCTTCGCCGGGCGCGTGAGCTTCGCATTGTCCGCGAAGGCGACTAAATATTTGTGAAACAGGCCCCGTGCGCATTGCATCTGTGGGCCTTTTTCTAACCTCTATATGATTATTTAAGTATACGGACCCAATCAATCATGTCCCGCTACAATGCAAAACAGGTGGAAGCCAAATGGCAATCCGCTTGGGATGAAAAGAATACATTCGAAGTTGGCGTAGATCACAGCAAGCCAAAATATTACGTGCTGGAGATGTTCCCATACCCATCCGGGAACATCCATATTGGCCATGTTCGGAACTACACAATGGGGGATGTTGTCTCCCGCTTTAAACGGGCCCGTGGTTTTAATGTCCTTCATCCAATGGGCTGGGACGCCTTTGGCCTACCCGCCGAAAATGCAGCAAGGGATAAAAAAATCCACCCGGCGGAATGGACATACGCCAATATCGCAAATATGCGCCGTGAGCTGAAATCCATGGGACTTTCCCTGGATTGGAGCAAAGAGCTTGCCACCTGTCACCCTGGTTATTATGGGCACCAGCAGAAACTCTTCCTTGAGTTTTTGGATAAAGGTCTCGTTTACCGAAAAGAAAGCTGGGTGAACTGGGACCCTGTGGATATGACCGTTCTTGCGAACGAACAGGTTATCGATGGTCGTGGCTGGCGTTCTGGCGCGCTTGTTGAAAAACGTAAACTGAACCAATGGATGTTCCGCATCGCCGATTACAGTGAAGAGCTGCTGAAAGGCCTTGATACACTTGATCGTTGGCCAGAGCGTGTGCGCCTGATGCAGGAAAACTGGATCGGTAAATCATCCGGCGCCAAGGTAAACTTTAAAATCGCAGACTCTGACGACAATCTGGAAATTTACACAACCCGTCCTGATACGCTGTTCGGAGCTAGCTTTATGGCTGTTGCGGCGGATCACCCGCTGACGCAAAGCCTGAAAGATGATAATCCGGCAATCGCTGAATTTGTGGCTGAATGTCACCGCATGGGCACAAGTGAAGAAGCCATTGAGAAAGCCGAAAAGAAAGGCGTTCCAACAGGACTTTATGCTGAGCATCCATTTATCGAAGGCAAAAAGCTGCCAATCTTTGTCGCGAACTTTGTTCTGATGGATTACGGCACTGGCGCTATCTTTGGCTGCCCGGGTCATGATCAGCGCGACTTTGATTTCGCCAAAAAATATAATCAGGAAATTGCCCGCGTTGTTGCTGGACCAGAAGGTGATGAAAGCCCAATTGGCGAAGAACCATACATGGGCCCCGGTAAAATCATTAATTCAGAGTTTCTGAACGGTTTGACAACTGAGGATGCCAAAGAGGCAGCTATTACCAAACTGGTTGAGATGCAATCAGGTGAAAAAACCATCAATTACCGTCTGCGCGACTGGGGTCTCTCCCGTCAACGATATTGGGGTTGCCCTATTCCAGTGGTTCATTGCGATAATTGCGGCACTGTTCCGGAAAAGGCTGAAAATCTGCCGATTGAACTTCCTGAAGATGTGACATTTGACAAACCGGGTAATCCGCTTGATCACCATCCAACATGGAAAGAAACAACCTGTCCATCCTGCGGAAAACCGGCTACTCGTGAAACAGATACCATGGATACCTTCGTGGATTCGTCTTGGTATTTCGCCCGTTTCTGTGCCCCTCGGGATGAAGACCCCGTTAGCCGTGAAGCGGTAGATTACTGGCTGCCAGTGGATCAGTATATCGGCGGTATTGAGCATGCGATCCTGCACCTTCTCTACTCCCGTTTCTTCTCTCGGGCGATGAAGGAAACCGGTGCAGTGGATTTTGAAGAGCCGTTTTCCGGTCTCTTTACCCAAGGGATGGTGACCCACGAAACATATCGTGCGGAAGATGGCACCTGGCTCTTCCCTCAGGAAGTTGTCACCAACGATGACGGAAAACCTGTCCACATCGAAACAGGTGCCTCTGTCACAATTGGCGGCGTCGAAAAGATGTCAAAATCCAAGAAAAACGTTGTGGATCCGGGCGAAATTATCGACAAATTTGGCGCCGATGCAGCCCGCTGGTTTGTCCTCTCGGACAGCCCGCCTGATCGCGACATGGAATGGACAGATTCAGGCGCAACCGGTGCTTGGCGCTTTAAACAGCGTCTCTATCGCTTCGCTGTAGAGAATCTTGAGAATATTGCACCGCTTGGTGCGTCAGAGTCTTCTGCTATTGAAGGTGACGCGCTTGCCCTTCGTAAAGAAGCACATAAAACCGTTAAGCACGTCACGGATGCCATCGAGAAGCTGCACTTTAATAATGCAATCGCCCGCATCTACGAATTTATGAAGGCGCTAAGCGAGTTTAAAGGCAATGGCTCCGACGGAGATAAATGGGCGTTGCGGGAAGCGTTGGAGATGATGACCGGCATGATCGGTCCCATGATGCCTCACCTGGGTGAGGAAATCTGGGAAATGCTGGGCCATGATGTCCTGCTTGCGGATAGCCCTTGGCCAGTTGCCATCGAAGAGTTGACCGTGGATAACACGGTAACTATTGCCGTTCAGGTGAAAGGCAAGCTTCGGGCAACGATCGAAGTGGCAAAAGACGAAGATGCCAAGAAGGTCGAAGAAGAGGCCCTTGCGGAACCAAATGTACAGAAGGCCATCGGTGATAACCCAGTTCGGAAAGTCATCGTGGTGCCAAATCGGATCGTCAATGTGGTTATCTAAACTTCTCACCTCTGTTATATTACTACTTATGGTTGGAGCCTGCGGGTTCCAACCTCTTTACGGCCGCACAGGTGATAATGCCAAGGTGCAGGCCCAACTCTCTCAAACATATGTTCTACCGATTGAAGGGCGAACAGGACAGATCCTTCGCAATAACCTGCTTGATCGGGTAACCCCAACAGGTGTCCCTGCCAGTGCAGCATACCAGCTGAGAGTTGTTCTAGAGAGCAAGAAAGCTGGCGTTGCGATCGATAGCGATGCATCAACAAACCGGATTAACCTGACATTGCGAGCACGCTATTCCCTTCTGGACCGAACCGGTAAAACATCTTTCTATAACGGCGTTGCACAATCAATTTCCGCTTACAATGTGGTCGATTCGGATTTTGCTAATCTATCCGCTGAGAAAAATGCTGAAAAACGATCAGCTATTGTGTTGGCTGAAGAAATCCACCGCCAGTTGTCCGTTTACTTCTCGAGGTAAGACCGGTGGAGCTTAAACCTGCCACCATAGAAAGCTATCTTAAAAAACCGGATCCCAGCATCCGGATCTATCTCGCATATGGGCAAGATGAAGGACTGGTCCGCGAACGCGGTAAGAAACTCGCGCTTAACTTCGTTCAAAGTCTGGATGATCCATTCTGTTATGTAGAGATGGAATCCTCTCAAATTGATGAGGATCCAGCCCGTCTCCGTGATGAATTGGAAGCGATCTCCATGATGGGCGGGGAACGCGTAGTTCGGGTTCGCGGCGTGACAAACAAGCATACCAAGCTCATCACATCGCTCCTAGACGCTGACTACAGCAACTCTGTCTTAATTCTGGAGGGCGGGGATCTTAAGAAAACCGGCTCTATGCCCAAACTTCTCAGTAAAGAGAAGCTGGCGGGTGTCCTGCCCTGTTATCATGACAATGCCCAGAATATCAGTGCCCTGATCAAAGAAGTGTTAAGCGAAGCTGGATGTCAGGTGGATGCCGCAGGCATGGAATATCTTCGTGCAAATCTTGGTAGTGACCGTGCCATTTCCCGAAAAGAGCTAGAAAAGCTGGTGCTGTACCTTGGGAATGATAAAAAACAGGCAACCCTTGATGATGTAAAACAGATGATCGGGGATAGTTCAGAAGAAAACATCTTCGAAGTGATCGATGCCACCTTGCTTGGCAAAATGGATGATCTGGAAAAGTCTCTCAATAAAGCCTTCTTCGCAGGCGAATCCCCAGTGACATTCCTTCGGCTTATTCAAGGGCAGTTGAAACAACTTCACAAGGCGGCCTGCTTTGTCGATAAGGGGAGTGCTGTTGCAGATGCTGTTAAAAAAGCCGGCATCCCCTTCTTCAATCAAAATAAAGCGTCTGTTCAAATTGGACGGAAGAAGGCAGCACATTTCGCGCAAGCCATCGAAATTACATTGGCCGCAGAAATTGAGACGAAAACCACCGGTTTTCCGGCTGAGGCCATCTGTAGAAGGGCACTTCTGCGCATCGCAATGGCCAGCCGAAATCGGTAGTTATCTATCTTATTGATTTTTAATGAAAATCTTCATCGAGGGCGGAAGTCATATCGCCTTCGAAGTAATCTTCGTCTGTTGACTGTGCCATGACCTGGCGTGTCAGACGACGACAGATGTCATCCAGCTGGTCCAAATGCTCGTAGTTGATTGTAATCTGTCCACCACGGTCATCCTTATGATTTATTTGAACTTTTAGCCCGATGGCCGCAGATAGATCCCCCTCTAGAGCGAGCGTATCCTGATCCTTCGTACTCCGGGACACTGACGGCGCTCTATTTGAGGGTTTTTTCTGCACTAATTTCTCGACCTGACGAACAGAAAGCCCTTCTCTGACAATTTTCTTTGCCAACTTTTCTGGATCATCTGCTGTGACGAGTGCCCGCGCGGCACCCGAACTGAGATCGCCATTTCGAACCATCTGTTGTACAGAAGTTGGCAAATTCAACAGACGCATGATGTTGGTAATGTGAGACCGGCTTTTTCCAAGTTGTTTGGCAAGTGTTTCTTGAGTGTACGAAAACTCGTCACTCAAACGGCGATAGCCCTCTGCCTCTTCAATGGCGGAAAGATCTTCCCGCTGAATATTTTCAATGATCGCAATTTCAAGACTATCTACATCGGATAGCTCTTTGATGATTACAGGAACCTGATGCAATTTTGCGATCTGTGCCGCGCGCCACCGGCGTTCACCAGCAATAATTTCAAATAAATCACTATCATCTGGGTCTCTACGAACCAGAATAGGCTGTAAAATCCCCTTCTCTGCGATGGAATCTGCCAGGCTTTGCAAAGCATCCTGATCCCAATCCTGACGCGGCTGAAAGCGTCCAGGATGCAGATATTCCACAGGAACTTCTTTAGACGTCCGAACCTTATCCAGTTCAGAATAATCTGCGGCAGTGTCATCTCCCAGAAGCGCGGATAGACCGCGGCCCAGTTTCTTTTTTCCAGTATCTTCAGACATTATTCTTTATCGCAATATGGATTTTAGGCGGCGTAAAGGCTTTTTTCCCGTTTAATCACTTCGCTGGCCAGCTTGATATAAGCCTGGCTACCGGCGCATTTGTGATCATAAATCAACGCAGGCTTTCCATGACTTGGTGCCTCAGAAACCCTCACATTTCGGGGAATCACTGTTTGATAAACCTTCTCTCCCAGATAGTCGCGAACATCCTGTGCGACCTGATCTGACAGGTTATTCCGCTTATCAAACATGGTTAGAACCACCCCTTGAATTTCCAATTTAGGGTTCAAGGTGGATTTAACGCGCTCAATGGTTTTAATCAACAGGCTGAGCCCTTCCAACGCGAAGAACTCACACTGCAACGGAACGATAACGGACTGAACAGCGACCAAAGCGTTCAATGTCAGCAGGTTCAGTGATGGTGGGCAGTCCATCAGGATATAATCATAGCGATCTTTAATCGGCTGAATGGCCTCTACCAGACGATGGCTCCGATTTTTCATATCAATCAGTTCCAGTTCTGCGCCTGTCAGGTCAGCAGTAGACGGAACCAGATCAAGACCCGGGATCACGCTTTTGCAAATGGCCTCTTCTAAGGAAACTTCGCCCATCAGGACTTCATAAACGCTGTTATCGCGATTATGACGGTCAACACCAAGACCTGTACTAGCGTTTCCTTGAGGATCGATATCAATAATAAGGACTGTTTTTCCAACGGCGGCCAAAGCCGTGGCCAGATTAATAGCTGTTGTGGTCTTACCGACCCCACCCTTCTGATTGGCAATTGCCAGGATCCGCGACGATCCAACCATCTTAAGCTCTTCCATTGTTGCCCCCTTAAATGAGAGGGCGGACATTTCTGCATTCCAAAATGCAGCCCTCATCGCTGGATAAACTTGGGTGTTTGATACTGTCTATATTCCAATATTTTGAGGCATTGGTCAATTCAACATCTACATCTTGCCCCTTTAAATATAAAAATAGAGTCTCAGGTGTGGAAAAGGGCGCACAATATTCGAAGAGTTTTTCCAATGAAGCAAGCGCCCGAGCAGAGATAATATCGGCTTTCACCGGCTCAATTTCTTCAATTCTGCCATTATGAACCGTGATCGGTGCCGATGTTTCACGTGAAACCTCTCGCATGAATTGGCACTTTCGCTGGTCACTTTCAACCACATGAACATCATGATCGCTGCACATTGCGACCACCAAAGCCGGAAAACCTGCCCCACTTCCAAAATCGATCCAGGTCTTATTTCCCTCTGGCGCATATTTCAAAATTTGATAGCTATCCAGAATATGCCGCCGCCAAGCATCGCCAAGTGTGGTCCTGCTAACGAGATTAATCGCCTTTTGCCACTTGTTCAGAAGCGCCACATAAATAGATAACTTCTCCAATGTTTCACGTGAAACACCGGTCAGTTTTTGAAATTCCTGTTCTGTCATGAAAAGTAGTTATCCAGCCCGTTTGCGATGATCGCCACGTTTGACATAGGAAAGAAGGGCTGTCAACGCTGCGGGTGTCACACCAGAAATCCGAGCTGCCTGCCCCAATGTGTCCGGCCGCGCATTGGTCAGCTTCTGGCAGACCTCGGCAGACATACCACCGATTTTGCTATAATCAAGGTCATCAGGCAGTAGCAGGCCTTCGTCTTTCCGAAACTCCTGAATGTCTGCCATTTGCCGCTCAAGATAACCTTTATACTGTGCATCAATGGCCACCTGCTCCAACACCTCAGCAGAGAACTCTTTAACCTCTGGCCAGATACCAGCGATGTCATCCAATTCGATATTCGGATAAGCGAGCAAATCAGACGCGGACCGGCGGACACCATCCTGATTAACATTAAGACCGTATTCCTTCGCCTGATTTGGGGTCAGGTTAAGCTCGTTGAACATTGCATGGGCTTTAGACAATGCGTCTTGTTTCTGCGTGAAGGCTTCTCGGCGTTCTGACCCGATACAGCCGATATCAAGGCCCAATCCCGTCAGACGGCTATCCGCATTATCTGCCCGAAGGATCAGACGGAACTCAGCGCGGGATGTAAACATCCGGTAAGGCTCTTGCGTGCCACGTGTAATCAAATCATCGATCATCACACCGATATAGGCATCCGCCCGATCGAGGATAAACGCCCCTTCCCCACCAGCACTGCGGGCGGCATTAAGGCCAGCCATCAATCCTTGGGCGGCCGCTTCCTCATATCCTGTGGTGCCATTAATCTGACCCGCCAGGTAAAGATTTTTCAAACGGCGTGTTTCCAATGTGGGCTTCAACTCTCGGGGATCCACGAAATCATATTCAATCGCATAACCCGGCTGATAAAACTCCACCTTCTCCAGCCCCGGAATGGAGCGAAGGAATTCAACCTGAACATCTGCTGGAAGTGATGTTGACATCCCATTTGGATAAATCGTGTCTACATCAAGCCCTTCAGGTTCAAGGAAGATCTGATGGCTGCTCTTATCAGCAAAACGAACAACCTTATCTTCGATAGATGGACAATAACGAGGACCCGTCCCCGTAATTTCACCGGAATACATCGGCGCCCGGTGAAGATTATCGCGGATCACCTGATGAGTAACCTCAGTCGTATAAGTGATATGACACGGGATCTGCGGTGTTGTGATTTCCTTGGTCAGGAAAGAGAAAGGAACCGGTACATCATCACCTGGCTGCTCTTCCAACACTTTCCAATTGATGGTCTTCCCATCAAGGCGCGCTGGTGTTCCCGTTTTCAAACGGCCCAGTTCAAAACCAGCCCTGTTCAAAGTCTCTGATAAGCCGTTGGATGGGTCATCACCGATCCGACCCGCAGGGATTTTCTTCTCTCCCATATGGATCAATCCACGAAGGAAGGTTCCCGTGGTCAGGATAACTTTACCGCAAGGGATTTCGGTCCCATCGGCCAGAATGACACCTTTGACCTCCCCTGCTTCTACTTTAAGGTCTTCCGCTGCGCCAGCGAGAATATCGAGATTATCCTGTGCCGATAACGCATCCTGCATGGCGTTCGCATATAGTTTGCGATCGGACTGCGCCCTTGGCCCCCGGACCGCTGGACCTTTCCGGCGATTAAGCAGACGAAATTGAATTCCGGCAGCATCAGCCACCCGACCCATTACCCCATCAAGGGCATCAATTTCACGCACTAAATGTCCCTTGCCCAATCCTCCGATTGCCGGGTTACAGGACATAGAACCAATAGTGTCTAATTTATGAGTGAGCAGCAGGGTTTTCGCACCCAACCGAGCAGAGGCGGCAGCAGCTTCACAGCCGGCATGTCCACCCCCAATTACAATTACGTCATATACCATCATGACCGCCAATTTAGGAAGACCGGATCAAATGTCAAAACAATAATTCAATGGCCTTAAAAGAGAGTTATGTTTCACGTGAAACATGTCACAAAGACGCTATTTTCCAATGCAGAAATCACCAAAAACAACGTCCAGAATATCCTCTACATCTACCCGCCCTGTGATGCGTCCCAAAGCCCGTGTAGCCAAGCGAACATCCTCAGCTGCAAGTTCAGGATCGGGTGCCTGATCAAAACGATACAGCGCCTGCACGCAATCTTCCAAAGCCCGACGATGGCGCATACGGGTCAATGACGGGGCGCCTGATACGTCCAACATAGAGGTGACGTCATCAGTTAGTTTGCTGAGAAGTGCCTCCACCCCCCGGTCATATTTCACGGAGAGATCAAATTGCCGCTCCCCCCGAGTGATGGGTTCATCCCCACTTAGATCGACCTTGTTTCGCACATCATAACGAATGTAATTACTATTTGAGAAATTGAGTATTTCTGCGCCTTCCGAGACATTTTCAGCGCTCATAAAAATGATGATATCCGCTGCCTCCGCCCGCATACGTGCCCGGCGAACCCCTTCCTGTTCCACCATATCCTCAGCATCCCGGATACCCGCAGTATCCGCAATTGTCACCGGATAGCCGCCCAGATCCAAATGAACTTCCATCACATCACGGGTGGTTCCCGCCTGTTCTGAAACAATGGCAACATCCCGGCGCGCCAGATAATTTAGCAAGGACGATTTACCCACATTTGGGGCTCCCACAATGGCCACATCAAGACCATCACGAATTTTCTCCCCTCTCCCCCCATCGGCGAGGTGACGTTCAATTTCGGATCGAAGCTCAGCAATTTTTGGTCGGATTGCCCCGGCAACCCCGTCAGGTAGATCTTCATCCGGAAAATCAATATCCGCTTCCAAATGGGCCAGTGATCCCACAAGTGATTCCCGCCATTTGGAATATAATTCCCCAAGTGCCCCGCGCATTTGACGTAACGCCTGTTGATGCTGTGCATGAGTTTCCGCATTAACAAGATCGCCAATGCCCTCAGCCGCGGTTAAATCCATCCGGCCATGTTCAAATGCCCGGCGGGTAAATTCACCAGGCTCCGCCAGCCTGAAATCCGGCAATTTCAACAATTCTGCAAAAAGGGCCTCCACAATGGCGGGGCCACCATGAAGATGAATTTCAGCAACATCCTCCCCGGTAAAGCTTTTTGGCCCTTCAAACAGAATGACCATCGCTTCATCAATCAGGAAACTGCGATCCAGCGACTTCACCTCCCGAAGGGCCGCATAACGGATTTTCGGTAACGGTTTATCGGTCAGCTTGGTAATCGCGTCAAACGCGGCAGGGCCAGACAGACGCACAACCGCAATGCCGGCGCGCCCTCTTCCGCTTGCAAGCGCAAATACTGTATCCATGAAATTCGAACTTTAACTTTGGTTTCAGGGTCTATTTATCATCCGGCTTTTTACCGGACATGGCATTCCAGAACATATTCTGCATCTGGTCAAAGCCCTGCATACCCTGTGGCATCCAGATTTTCATCATATTTTCTGGATCCAGCTGATTGATATTTTCAGAAATCCGATCCTGCATCTGCTGCATCAGCGCCTTTTGCATAGGTTCCACATCCGGAAGACCAAAAAATTTTCTGGCTTCTTCTGGTGTGCAATCAATATCAAGTTTAATCTTCATGGGAAGGCTCCTCTGTCCCTTGACGCATATAGCGGAAAGATTAGGTTAAAGGCTGCCAAGGATCAATCAAAGCCGTCGCTTGACCCAAAAAATTGGAATATTGAATGACAAATCTCCTGGATCAGGAAACAAGCCCATACCTTCTACAGCATAAAGATAACCCGGTTCACTGGATGCCCTGGGGACCTGAGGCGTTGGAAAAAGCCAAAAAGGAAGGTAAACCGATTTTGCTCAGCGTGGGTTATGCGGCCTGTCACTGGTGCCATGTGATGGCCCATGAGAGCTTTGAGGATCAGGAAGTTGCCGATGTAATGAATGATCTGTTTATCAATATCAAGGTAGATCGCGAAGAACGCCCGGATATTGACCACATTTATCAGACCGCCCTCGCCCTGTTAGGAGAACAAGGAGGATGGCCGCTCACCATGTTCCTGACATCCAAAGGCGAGCCTTTCTGGGGCGGTACTTATTTTCCAAAAGAAAGCGCTTATGGTCGTCCGGGCTTTATCCATGTTTTGGAAACCGTTCACGGTATTTTCAAAAATGAGCCGGAAAAGGTTAGTAAAAACCGCGATATTTTGCGCACTTCATTGAAGAAAATGAATGAAACAGGCGAAGGAGATCGTCCAAAACTGACATTGGAGGTTCTTGATCGAATTGCCGAACGCTATGCGGAAGAAACTGACCCTGAACATGGGGGGATCGGATCGGCGCCAAAATTCCCACACACCTATGTTCTGGAAAATCTCTGGCGGAGCTATCTTCGTACGGGAAATGAACGCCTGGCCGAGGCTGTTATCAAAGCGCTTACCCATATGTCCCAAGGGGGTATTTATGACCATCTGGGCGGTGGTTTTGCCCGCTATACCGTTGATCAGGCATGGCTCGTCCCTCATTTTGAAAAGATGCTTTATGACAATGCACAGATCCTTGATCTGATGCTATTGGTTCAGGCAGAGAATAAATCTGAGCTATTTAAAGATCGGATTTTTGAGACTATTGGTTGGCTTGAGCGGGAAATGATTGCAGAAAATGGGGCTTTCTCTGCGACCATTGATGCTGATAGCGAAGGCGTAGAGGGTAAATTCTATGTCTGGAGCGAAGCTGAAATTCGGAAAGTCCTCGGCGAGGATGCTGAACAGTTCCTCGAAATTTATGATGTAACCGAAGAAGGCAACTGGGAAGGTGTTAATATCCTCAACCGCCTTGCCTACCCCACCCGTTTGGATGAAGAGACCGAAGCTCATCTGAAATCCTGCCGAGACAAATTGCTAAAAGCGCGGGAGAGCCGTATTCGTCCCGGTCTTGATGACAAGATATTGACCGATTGGAACGGAATGATGATCGCGGTGCTTGCCAAGGCCGGTGATTATTATGACCAGGCAAACTGGATTGATCGGGCAGAAAGCGCCTTCTTTGCCATTACAAGCACGGCTATGGAAAAAGATGGACGCCTCTATCACAGTTACCGTCTTGGCCAGGCTAAACATGCTGGAATTTTGGATGATTATGCCAATATGGCTCGTGCCGGTATCACTCTTTATGAAATAACAGGCCGCGCTATTTATCTCGATCAAACGCAGCAGTGGGTATCAGCCTTAAATGAACATTTCTGGGCACCTGATGGGGGGTATTACCTGACCGCAGATGACGCAGAAAGTCTGATTATTCGAACCAAGAATGCCAATGATAATGCCACACCAGCTGGTAATGGTATCATGATTGAGGTTCTCTCCAAGCTGCATTACCTGACCGGGGGCCGCGATTATTTTGAGCGGGCGGCTGATCTTATCAAGGTCTTCTCTGTTGAAGTGGGCCGGAATTTCTTCCCGCTGGCAACCATGTTGAATAATTATGAGACCATGATCAACGGGGCCCAGATTATCATCATTGGGGATCGTAAAGAGGAAGAAACCAAAAACTTCCTGAACGCGCTTAAAGATTACAGTCTGCCTAACAAGGTGATCAATATTCTCAAAAATACGGAACATTTGCCATTTGATCACCCCGCAAACGGTAAAATCGCCAAAGATGAGCAGACAACGCTTTATCTTTGTACAGGCCCAACCTGTTCAGAGCCGGTTACAAATATTACCGATCTTCACGTTTTGATGAAAAGGGATGATTAATGCCGCAACTTTGCATGCATAGCCCGGTTGGCGATCTGACCGTCACAGAAGAAGATGGTGAGATTATCTCTCTTGATTGGGGATGGGTCCCCGAAGAATGGCAAACAGAAACACCGATTTTGAAAGAGGCCATTGATCAGCTGAATGATTATTTCGATGGTCTGAGGCTGGATTTTGATCTACCGCTGAATCCCCCTGGATCTGATTTTCAAAAACAGGTGTGTTTCGCCATGAAGGCCATTCCCGGTGGTCAGACCAAGTCTTATGGTGAGATCGCTAATGAACTGGAAAGCTCCGCGCAAGCTGTTGGGAATGCCTGCGGATTAAATCCCATTCCTGTGATCATCCCCTGTCATCGGGTGTTGGCAGCTGGCAAAGAAATGGGCGGATTTTCCGGACAAGGCGGCGTAGAGACAAAGAAAATATTATTGCAGCTTGAAGGGGCCCTTCCCCCTCAGCAACAAAGTCTGAATCTATAATTCAAAACTCAATGGGGCGCTCCATTGCGAGGTACAAAATGACAAAAGCAATTAAATTTCATGAAGCCGGTGGACCGGAAGTGATGAAATGGGAGGATGTTGAAGTTGGACATCCTGGCGAAAGCGAAGTTCGTGTTAAACATGGCGCGGTTGGCCTGAACTATATCGATGTGTATTTCCGCACAGGTCTCTATCCAGCCCCGCTTCCAAATTCACCGGGTATGGAAGCAGCTGGTGTCATCACAGAAATTGGCTCTGGTGTCAGCGGCTTTAACGTTGGCGATCGCGTGGCATATGCAGGCCGTCCGATTGGCGCCTACGCAGAAGAGCGGGTGATGCCTGCGGATATCCTGATTAAGCTGCCAGACAGCATTGATGATGAAACTGCGGCCGCCATGATGTTGCAGGGTATGACAACAGAATATCTGCTGCAGCGGACGTTTCACGTGAAACAGGGGGATACCATTCTCTTCCACGCGGCAGCGGGTGGTGTCGGTCTGATGGCATGTCAGTGGGCAAACCACATTGGTGCAACGGTGATCGGGACCGTTGGGTCTGACGAAAAAGCAGAACTTGCCAAGGCTCATGGCTGTCATCACACCATCAATTACCGCGAAGAGGATTTCCATGAAAAGGTGATGGAAATTACCGATGGTAAGGGGGTTCCGGTTGTTTATGACAGCATCGGTAAAGACACTTTTGAAAAGTCCCTCGATTGCCTACAGCCACGGGGGTTGATGGTGACTTACGGAAATGCCACCGGCCCAATTACAGATGTTGATCTGGGTATTCTGGCAGCAAAAGGTTCCCTTTACGTAACCCGTCCTACCCTGATGACCTATAATGACAAACGCGAAGATTTGGAAAAATCAGCAGCAGATCTGTTTGCGATGGTCGATAAAGGCGCCCTTAAAATCAATATTGGCCAGCGATATCACCTGTCAGAAGCGGCAAAAGCCCATGAAGATCTTGAAGGCCGGAAAACAACCGGATCCACGATTTTCACTCTGTAATCAAAATAGTTACTTAAATGGAGAAGGCTGGTTTTCAAACCGGCCTTTTTTATGCCAGCTCTGCAAAAGCCTGCGGAATTGATCTTTCGACAAAAAAAGGCGCAGAAAACTGCGCCTTTTTAATAATATCTAATCCATAAACTATGTATTCATAGAATCGAAGAAATCGTCGTTGGTCTTGCTGCCCCGCAGTTTGTCGAGCAGGAATTCCATGGCATCTGTTGTACCCATTGGATTGAGAATACGGCGAAGAACCCACATTTTCTGCAAGGTTGCCGGATCCACCAGAAGCTCTTCTTTACGGGTACCGGATTTGGTGATGTCAATCGCTGGGAAGACACGCTTATCGGAAAGTTTCCGATCGAGAATAATCTCGGAGTTACCTGTACCTTTAAATTCTTCGAAGATCACTTCATCCATCCGCGAGCCTGTATCGATCAGGGCTGTTGCACAAATGGTGAGGGAGCCACCTTCCTCAATATTACGGGCAGCACCAAAGAAGCGCTTAGGACGCTGCAGAGCGTTCGCATCCACACCACCGGTCAAAACCTTACCACTGGATGGGACAACCGTGTTGTAGGCGCGTGCAAGGCGCGTAATGCTATCCAGAAGGATAACAACATCCCGTTTATGCTCAACCAGACGTTTCGCCTTCTCAATTACCATCTCTGCCACTTGAACGTGACGGGAAGCTGGCTCATCAAAAGTAGAGGAGATCACTTCTCCATTTACGGAGCGTTTCATGTCCGTCACCTCTTCCGGGCGCTCATCGATCAGCAGAACGATCAGATACACTTCCGGGTTATTGGTGGTGATGGAGTTAGCAATATTTTGTAGGAGAACCGTTTTACCGGTACGAGGCGGCGCCACGATCAGGGCCCGCTGTCCTTTACCTTGTGGGGAGACCAGGTCAATCACCCGGGCAGAGGAAATATCTTTTTTGGTTGGGTCCGGCGTTTCTAGCTTGATGCGCTCATCCGGATAAAGAGGTGTCAGGTTATCAAAATTGATCTTGTGACGGACTTTTTCAGGTTCTTCGAAATTGATCTTCTGAACTTTCAGGAGAGCAAAATAACGTTCACCATCTTTTGGGCTTCGAATTTCGCCTTCAACTGTATCACCGGTCCGCAGTGAAAATTTTCGGATCTGGCTTGGAGAGACATAAATGTCATCAGGACCTGCCAGATAGTTTGCATCGGGAGAGCGGAGAAAACCAAAACCATCCTGCAAAATTTCAAGAACGCCCCCACCGGTGATTTCTTCACCCTTTTCGGCTTTTTCTTTCAATATGGCAAACAACAGTTCCTGTTTGCGCATGGTAGATGCATTTTCAATTGCCAATTCTTCGGCCGCAGCCAGAAGTTCAGGCGGGGATTTCTTTTTAAGTTCTTGAAGATTCATGTAAATCTCTGAAGATTAGTAAATACTACATTAAGTGGAGATAAGTGGATAAAAGCGGCGAGAGTCTGTCTCTGCTTTAAAAGATAATCAGTCTTCCCTGTAAGATGATTGATCGATTTTCCGATTAAGAGTGAGGGTTAGCTGATCATCGCTCCCTCTGGATGGGGGATATCAATGCCAGCTAAAATCGCACAAGTCAACGGAATTTCGCGAGATTTTGCGCTTTTAACCCCTTAAAAAGGCTTAACAACCACCATAATAACAATGATGATCATTAGAATAGTCGGAAATTCATTTGCGTACCGATAGAATTTCGCAGATCTTTTATTCTGATCCGCGTCGAAATCTTTACGCCAGCGGGATAAACTCCCGTGAAAACCGGTCATCAGAAATAACATACCCAGTTTTACCCAGATCCAGCCCGCACTCCAATCCACGATCCCTGGCGTCATCAGAAGGAAAATACCAAAGACAAAAGAGGAAATCATCGCCGGATTGATAATCGCCCGAAGCAGTCTGCGCTCCATAATCTTGAAGGTTTCTGACTGAACAGAGCCGATTTCTGCCTCACAATGATAAATATAAAGGCGCGGCAAATAAAACATGCCCGCCATCCAGGCAATCACTGACATGATATGGAACGCCTTGATCCACTGATAATGATTGATCAGAAAATCTTCCACGCTCTTCCCCTAGATTTAAGCCAATATATTGATTTTAAGCGCTTTTTAGCGGACAGCCTGCCGCGTCACTTGGACAGATACGGCCGCCGCATAGACTTGATGTGGTCCCCTTTTGGCATCCTTTTACCAGACCCGCAAGCCCTTCTACGAATTTTGGATGCACGGTAACCGTCGGAACCCGTAAATATTCTGGAATGCCAACTTCATGGGCTAATTCCCCATATTCGATATCCAGCTCAACCAGTGTTTCCGAATGTTCAGAGACAAAAGCCACCGGGATCACCATAACGGCGCGTTTTTCCGTCCCTGCCCGTTTAATTTCGTCTTCGGTATCTGGTCCAATCCATTCAACAGGACCAACCCGGCTTTGGAAACAAATCAGATGTTCCAGATCATCGCGGCCAAGCTCTTTCAAAATGGCCCCAACTGATTGACTAACCTGCCAGGGATAAGGATCCCCTGCATCCACAATCTTTTTTGGCAGGCCATGAGCAGAGAAAAGCAGTCTTGGTTGCTGATCCCCTTTAACTTCGGCCAGTTTTTCACGAATTAATTCAGCATTAGCCTTGGCAAAACCGATTTCATCCGGATAACAGCAAATAGACGACGTTGGCGCATCAAGCCCGATTTTCGCCGCCTCTTCCTTCCATTCTTTCAAAGAAGAAGCCGTTGTCGTCGTTGAAAACTGCGGATATAGCGGTAGCAGGATCACTTCATCAGGGTTAAGGGCTTTCACCTCTTTGACCGTCTCACTTGCCCTTGGATACCAATACCGCATGGCGATGAAGACGTGATATTCATCATCCCCTTCATTCAGTAGCGCTGCCAGCGCCTTTGACTGATCTTCTGTTTGCGGCAGGATGGGGGAGCGACCGCCCATATTTTCATAAATTTCCCGCGCAATCGGACCGCGCCTCTTTGAAATAAGCTTAGCGATTAAAAACCGAAGCGGTTTTGGCAATCGAATGATGGCTGGATCATAAAAGAGGTTGAACAGGAACGGCTCAACCGCCTCCAGATTGTCCGGACCTCCAAGATTAAATAAAACGACTGCCTTTACCGCCACAATTTCGATCCTTTAGCTGTTTTTCCAGTTTTTCACTGTTTCAGCCAGAAGCGCGACATTTTCAGGTGGGGTTTGCGGAATAATACCGTGGCCCAAATTGAAAATATGCGATCCGCCTTTGAAAGTCTCCAGGATCTGATGAACACGGTCCACCATGGCATTACCGCCAGCAACAACCATGATCGGGTCAAGATTACCCTGAACGGTTACATGTGGCTGAATTTCTGTTTTAACCCACTCCAGCGGCGCAGAGGCATCCAGACTGACCGCAGTCACGCCTGTTTTCTTGACGAATTCCATCAAATTGCCTGCGGCCCCCTTTGGAAAGCCAATAACAGGGAACCCCGGAAAGACTTCCCGGACATTACTTACGATCTGGCGTGTGGGTTCGATCACCCATTTTTGAAATTCATTATCTGGAAGAACGCCCGCCCACGTATCAAAAATCTGAACGGCCTCAGCGCCGGCTTTAATCTGAGCAATCAGATATTCAGACGTAGAGATGACCAGAATATCCATCAATTTCTGGAAACCATCCGGATCAGAATAAGCCCATTTTTTGATATTCGCATAATCTTTGGAGCCTCGCCCCTCCACCATATAGGTTGCAACGGTCCAGGGAGCCCCTGCAAAGCCTATTAGGCTACAATGAGCTGGGATGGAGCCGCTCAAACGATTGACGGTCTCATAAACAGGTGCCAGATGCTCATGGAGTTTATCCATGGAAAGGCTCGATAATTCTTTTGCCGAGCGAACGGGATCAAGAACCGGGCCCTCACCTTCTTTGTAGGCAAGAGGCTGACCCAATGCATCTGGGATCAACAAAATATCGGCAAAAAGAATAGCTGCATCGAAATCATATCGGCGAAGTGGTTGCAGCGTTACTTCTTCTGCAAGTTTTGGGGAATAGCATAAATCCAGAAATGAGCCGGCATCTGCTCGTGTTTGGCGATATTCTGGAAGATAGCGTCCTGCCTGACGCATGAGCCAGAAAGGCGGTCTGTCCAGTTTTTCTTTATTGAGAGCTTTTAAGAAACGCTTTTCAGTTGTCTGGGTCACGGAGGTGAATTCCTTTAACAAGTTATCCCTTTCTATATTTATTTATAAAAAAGGTAGTTGTTGTTGTTGATGCCTGTGGATAACGGGGATGCTTTTCCATGCACATGTCTTACAGGAAATTTGTGGACGAAATCCAGTGATTTCAAATTTTTGCGGATAACATCTCAATAACCGCGTTTTCACGGTGTGTGTAAATCTGTGGATTATGGGGATAACTTCTTAAATGCGGCCAAAAAATTCGTTTATCCCCACTTTTCCATACCTGTATGAACAGTTATCAACGGGTGCAGAGCTGACTTTAAAAAAATAGGGTGAGCGGGGAATAAAATTTTTGCAGCAGCGCTAAACCCCGTGTTATCCCTGTTATCCACATAATCCACAATCGCGATCAGGACTGTTTGACGATGGCTGAATTTCATTTGCATCTGGTATCGGATTCAACTGGTGAAACCCTGCAATCCATGGCCAAGGCCTCCCTTGTACAGTTTGAAAAAGCCGTTCCCATTGAACATGTCTGGTCCATGACCCGTACAGTTCGGCAATTGGATGATATTATTGAATCCATTGAGGAAAATCCGGGTCTTGTGCTGTTTACGCTGGTGAATAAAGAACTTCGGGATATTCTGGAAAAGGGATGCCGGGAGCTGAATATCCCGTGTGTTTCTATCCTTGATCCGGTTCTGGCTGCGTTTTCCCAATATCTGGGTCAGGAAGCGAGAAACCGCCCCGGCCGCCAGCATATGCTGGATCAGCAGTATTTCGCGCGGATCGAGTCCTTAAATTACACGATGGCGCATGATGATGGTCAAATGCCAGAGGGGCTGCAGGATGCAGATATCATTCTGGTGGGGGTTTCCAGAACGTCAAAAACACCAACGTCATTTTATTTGTCCCATCGGGGAATTAAGACGGCTAACGTTCCGATTGTCCCTAATTGCCCGCTGCCGGATCAGTTATTCAATGTGAAGGGGCCATTTATTGTGGGACTGACCACAAGCCCGGATCGTCTGTCGCAAATCCGCAAAAACAGATTGCTGTCGCTGCAAGAGAAAAACGAAACCAGCTATGTGGATTTGGAGCGCATTAAAGAAGAGGTGATTTTCGCCCGCAAATTATGCACAAAGCATGGCTGGCCCCTGATTGATGTTTCGCGCCGATCTGTTGAAGAAACCGCGGCCCAGATCATCACCCTTTATAATAAACGTTTCAGTTCCGAAAAGGATTTAACGAAAGTATGAGCGAAACGGTTCGCGACGAGATTATTCTCGCCTCTTCCAGTCAATCGCGGAAGACCTTGCTCACCAATGCAGGTGTGAATTTTGAACCCATCTCCCCCAATGTGGATGAGGATGAAGTCAAATATTCCATGAGATCCGCTGGGGTGAGTGCTGCTGAAACGGCTGTTTCCCTTGCTGAATTGAAAGCCATGCGCATTTCCCGTGATTTTCCTAACCATTTTGTGGTGGGAGCGGATCAGATGTTGGAATGTGGTGATGTGTGGTTTGATAAACCCGCGGATATGGAACATGCCAAGGCTCATTTGATGGCCCTTCGCGGCAAAACACACAGCCTTCATAATGCCGTTTGCGTGGTGAAGGCTGGTCAGGTGATCTGGCATTATAAAAACGAGGCGCGTCTTGAAATGCGCCCCTTTACAGAAGAATTTCTGGATATGTATCTGGCTGAGGCTGGAGAGGACATTCTTTGGTCTGTTGGGGCATATCAGTTGGAGGGATTGGGCGCGCAGCTTTTTTATAAAGTGGAGGGGGATTTTTTCTCCATCCTCGGATTGCCGCTCCTGCCGCTTCTTGATTTTCTCCGTGGACATAAGGTCGTACTGCCATGAAACTTGCCGCCGGTGTGATGGGATTTCCCATCTCTCACTCACTCTCTCCTCGACTTCATGGATTTTGGATTAAAAAATATGATCTGGATGCATCCTATGTGGCGTGGGAAGTCCCGCCGGAGCGTTTGGCCGCGCGGCTTAAATCCCTGCCCGACACGTTGGCAGAAGAGGGGCAGCTGTTTCGGGGCACAAATCTAACCATCCCGCTTAAAGAAAAAGCCCTTTCCATTGTGGATATTATCGAAGATAGCGCCCGTGCTATCGGCGCAATTAATACCATCGTGATGGAGGGGGATGGGTTGATTGTCGGGCGAAATACTGATGGGATCGGATTTACTGACAGCCTTGCCGAGCATGTGGATATTGCCCGCTTTAAAGGCAAAGAAGCCTTGGTTTTAGGCGCAGGAGGTGCGGCGCGCGCGATAGTTTATGCGCTGATCCAGATAGGATTTGATAAAATACATCTCACCAATCGAACTTTGGCCCGCGCGGAAGAGCTGGCGCAGGATATGGGGGATCAGGTGATCCCGCTTGAGTGGGACGCACGCGAGGAAAAGCTGGCATTTGCAGATTTGATCGTCAATACCACAAGCTTGGGGATGAAGGGGCAACCGCCGCTGGAAATATCGCTTAAAAATGCCAAAAAAGACGCAGTGGTGACAGATATTGTTTATGTGCCGCTTAAAACGGATCTGCTTCTTGAAGCGGAAAAATATGGCCTTGTGGCCGTAGATGGGCTTGGTATGCTGCTGCATCAGGCAAAAGCCGGGTTTGAGGCATGGTTTGGCGTTAAACCTGAGGTGGATGCAGAACTCCGCGCCTATGTATTAGAGGGACTGGCACAAAAATGACAATAAAACTGGTCGGTTTGACAGGCTCCATCGGGATGGGGAAATCCACCGTGGGCCGCATGTTCGAAAAAGAGGGAATTCCCATCTACAACGCTGATGCAGAGGTGCATAAGCTTTATGATAAGGGCGGCGTTGCGGTTGAGCCTATTCGTGCCGTTTTTCCAGAGGCGATTGTAGATGATCAGGTAGACAGACCAACGCTCAGTAAACTGGTAATCGGCAATGAAGAGGCCATTAAAAAGCTGGAATCCATTGTGCATCCACTGGTTCATGAGGATCGCGAGCAGTTTTTGAAAAATGCCGCGGAAGCCGGTCATAAAATGGCTATTCTGGATGTGCCGCTGATCTATGAGAAAGGTGGTCAGGAACGTCTCGATAAGGTGCTGGTGGTGAGCGCCCCTTATGATGTGCAAAAAGATCGGGTTTTGGCTCGCGACGATATGAGCCTTGAAAAGTTTGAGCAGATTTTGGCCCGTCAGGTTCCGGATGAGAAAAAACGGGAATTGGCTGATCACGTGATCAATACCCATTGCACAGAAGAAGAAACCCACGAGCAGGTAAAAGCCTTGATTAAAGACTTAAAGGAAGATTTCGGACATGCGTGAGATTGCGCTGGATACGGAAACAACAGGATTTGATCCCGCTTCCGGTGACCGGATTGTGGAAATTGGCTGTGTGGAGATGGAAAATTTCGTCGCCACGGGCCGGGTATATCACCGCTATATCAATCCAGAGCGGGATATGCCGGAAGAAGCTTTCAAGGTCCACGGACTAAGTGAAGAGTTTCTGAAAGAGCATAATGTTATGGCGAAGGAAATTGACAGTTTCCTTGAGTTTATTGGTAATTCCAAGCTGGTCATCCATAACGCCGAATTCGATATGAAATTCATCAATGCCGAATTGATCCGTCATAAGCGCCTGCCGCTTAAAATGGAACAGGCCATTGATACGGTTGCCATGGCCCGCCGCCGTTTTCCGGGGGCTCAGGCAAATCTGGATGCACTTTGCCGCCGATTTGGTATCGATAACTCCGCCCGAACAAAGCACGGCGCGCTCCTCGATGCGGAGCTGTTGGCCGAGGTTTATCTGGAACTTCGCGGGGGCCGTCAGACCGGTTTTTCCTTGAATGCAGATGAAGGGGAAGATGGGGGGCCAAAACTCGCCAAATCTGTGGCGCGTCCGCCCCGACCCCATACGGCAAGTGATGAGGAAATTGCAGCTCACGCGGCTTTTCTTGAGAAAGTTAAAGATCCGATCTGGAGCCGCTAAACCTAATCTTTCCGATTTTACCAATAAAAAAGCCGCCTAGATGAGGCGGCTTCAGACTGCTGACAAAGTCCTCGCTATTTGCGGGGACTTTTGATTCAATGGGGAATGCTTAAAAAACCCACTCCTTTACAAACCGAACTTGAGATGGT
>JAEPMY010000167.1 GCA_017643685.1 Sneathiella sp. | reverse complement strand
GTTCAATTGCGCTGGATATGTCTCGTTTTAATGTTCGTTCCAACTGTGTGTCTCCATTTGCGTGGTCCCGTTTGATTGGAACAATTCCTCAAGGCACAGACGCTGAGCGTGAGCGCGTGAAGAAAATTCAGCAAATGACTCCAGAGAAAATTGCGCCTCTGTCTGTATATTTGCTGAGCGATGCCGCTGCTGCGATCACCGGGCAGATTTTTGTGGTCCGGAATAACGAGCTTTGTTTGATGAGTCAGCCGCGGCCGATCCGTAACCTTCAGTCGTCTGATGGCTGGACACCTGAAACAGTTGCAGCTCGTTTTGGCCCTGCGGTTGAGAGTTCATTAGTTCCGCTTGAGCGCTCTGGTGATGTGTTCTGTTGGGATCCGGTCTAAGGAGCGGCTCTTATGGCAATCGATTATGATAAATTGATCAATTGGAAGTTTGATCCAATTGAAAGCGAGTACACGTCGAAAGACAGTATTCTTTATGCTCTTGGGGTTGGCCTTTCGGCCGACCCAATGGATATGGACCAACTTCGCTTCACTTATGAAGAGGATCAGTTGGCCTTGCCAACTATGTCTGTTGTTCTTGCCTATCCGGGTTTCTTTTTGAAAAACCCTGAATTTGGCGTGGACTGGGTGAAAATCCTCCATGGAGAGCAAGGCATTGAAATCCATAAAACACTGCCCGCAGCGGCTAAAGTCGTTGGGGAGACAAAGTTCACGGAGATCATCGATAAAGGTGAAGGGCGCGGTGCGCTTTTATTCTCTGAACGTAAAGTCTACGAGAAATCTACAGGTGATTTACTTTGTACTCTGACCTCGACGACATTCGCGAGGGGAGACGGCGGCTTTGGTGGTCCGGCGGTTGAGGCTCCAAAACCTCATAATATTCCAGATCGTGATCCCGATAGTGTTGTCGAGATGCCTACATTGCCACAAGCGGCATTGATTTATCGTTTGAGCGGTGATTTCAATCCGCTGCATGCAGACCCGCGGGTTGCCAAAGCAGCAGGTTTTGAGAAACCTATTCTTCACGGTTTGGCAACGCTGGGTGTTGCCGGGCACGCGCTTCTTAAAGAGGTGTGTGGTTATAATCCTGAAAAATTCAAATCCATGGCGCTTCGTTTCACCTCACCTGTATATCCGGGTGAAACGATCCAGACAGAAATCTGGAAAGATGGAAATGAGGTTTCCTTCCGCTCTCGGGTTAAGGAGCGAGATGTGGTTGTTCTCAATAATGGCCGTGCTATTGTAAAATAAATTGTCTGGCGGGGAGGCTCCCCGCCGACTATTCCACAATAGAGGAGTTGTAAGGTGGAGTTAAAAGAGGCCATTAGAAGCCGAAAGTCAGTGCGTCAATTTAAAGACACGCCAATTCGTGAAAATATTATCAAAGACATTTTGGAGAACGCCAAATGGGCAGCCTCGGGCGGGAACCTTCAGCCTTGGAATGTTCATGTGTTGGGCGGCGAGGCGCTACAGGATCTGGTGGGCGAGGTTCGGCAAAAACTGCGTGCTGGCCAGATGGAAACACCGGAATACAATGTGTATCCCCCAAATTTAAAAGATCCCTATAAAACCCGCCGCCGCGTAGTGGGGCAGGCGCTTTATGAGCTTATCGGTGTTCCTCGTGAGGATAAGGCCGGCAAATTGAAACAGCTGGCCAAGAATTTTGAATTCTTTGGAGCTCCCGTCGGTTTGTTTTTTACAATGGATCGGCAAATGGAAATTGGTCAGTTCGTTGATTTGGGCATCTTTATGCAGAACATCATGCTGATGGCAAGGGATTATGGCCTTCATACCTGCCCGCAGGAGGCATGGGCGCAATGGCCAGAGACAACGGCCCGTTTTCTAGGGGTGGCTGCAGATGAAATGGTTTTCTGCGGAATGGCGCTGGGTGAGGCTGATGAGGGGGCACTGATTAACCAGCTACAAAGTGAGCGTGCGGAACTGGATGAATTTGTCAGCTTTCGCGGGTTTTGATTTAGAGAGATAACGGACACATAAAATGGACAAAGAAGTCATTGAACAAATCAGTCAGACCGTCCGGCAGCTATGCGAGAAATTCCCGGGAACATACTGGCAGGAAAAAGATCGGGATCGGGCATACCCTACTGAATTTGTAAATGCGCTAACCGAAGCGGGTTTGTTGGCATCGCTTATCCCTGAAGAATATGGCGGTGCCGGATTGCCGCTTTCCGTTGCTTCCGCAATCTTGGAAGAAATTCACGCAGCGGGCTGTAACGGTGCGGCGTGTCATGCACAGATGTATACGATGGGAACATTGCTGCGCCACGGAAATGAAGAACAGCGCCGGGAGTATTTGCCAAAGATCGCAACCGGTGAATTACGCCTGCAGGCTTTTGGGGTAACTGAACCAACCGCGGGAACAGATACGACAAGTATCTCAACTACGGCCATTCGTGATGGCGATGAGTATGTTATCAACGGGCAAAAGGTGTGGACTTCTAGGGCAGAATATTCTGACCTGATGATCCTGCTCGCAAGGACCACCCCAAAAGATCAGGTGAGAAAACGCTCCGAGGGATTGTCGGTGTTTTTGGTCGATATGCGTAAAGCCGTTGGAAATGGAATGACCATCCGACCCATCCGCACAATGATCAACCATGCGACAACTGAAGTCTTCTTTGATGATTTGCGTATTCCAGCGGATAGCCTCATTGGCGAAGAGGGGAGGGGCTTTAAATATATTCTAACGGGAATGAACGCTGAGCGGATCTTGATCGCCTCAGAATGTATTGGTGATGCCCGGTGGTTTATTGATACGGCTTCTGATTATGTCCGCGATAGGCAAGTTTTTGGGCGGCCTATTGGTCAGAACCAGGGAGTGCAGTTCCCAATAGCCAGATCCTATGCGCAAACTCAGGCGGCCAAGCTCATGGTGGAGAAAGCTTATAGTCTTTACGACGCCGGCGCAGCCTGCGGTGCGGAAGCCAATATGTGCAAGATGCTGGCTTCAGAAGCATCATGGGCTGCAGGCGAGGCCTGTTTGCAGTCACATGGTGGATTCGGATTTGCCGAGGAATACGATGTGGAAAGAAAATTCAGAGAGACTCGTCTCTATCAAATCGCTCCGATTTCAACGAATTTGATCCTTTCTTTCCTGGCAGAGCATGAACTGAACCTGCCAAGATCCTATTAATTCCTTTAGGTCGGTACATCAGCCTTACCACATAGGAATAGGTTAAATGGCAGTTTTGCTGACCTTTTTCTATGTGGTGAATTTTAGGTTTCAATTAAATGACAGTTTTTTTGAATTTTTTTAAAAAAAGGGTTTGACGGTTTGTTGGGTTGGGCCTATAAACCGCCCCACACCGCACGACGGGGCAGCGACGAAGCCGGAAACGGAGGGAGTTGCAAGGCGCTAGAAACGGCGGATTTTCGAAGGT
>JAEPMY010000087.1 GCA_017643685.1 Sneathiella sp. | reverse complement strand
ATTGGTGGACGTACTCTAACGGCCTCCGGTATTGAAAATGTTGCGGTTCATGTTGATGGTGACGAAGTTCCAGTTCTGCTGGATGATGTCCTCACAACAGATGAAGATGCCGATTTTGTTCAGCAGATCATTACCGATACTGGATCGTTTGATCAGGACTTTGTTCCAAATGATGGGGACGCGGTATTCAATAAGCCTGGTGATGTAAATGTTACTTTGCCAGCTGGTTTCGCCTCCTTCATGATGGGCGATGCAAACTGGGTAGCCGATCTTGTTGATCCAGATATCTGGACAATGGACCTGACTAAAGATGGCGCTAACTTCGGAACATTAACGTTTGATGCCAGTGATCCGGAAAATGTCAGCGTCAAGCTGGATCTGCCTGATGAGGTTGACTCCGCTTGGCAGGGCTTGGATGACAACGAAACGGCTTCTGTAACCTTCAACTATTCTGCGAATATTGAAGACGGAGAGGGCGCAGAGGTAACTATCAACGTAACAGGTGAAAATGATGCACCAGTTGCAGCCGATGATATTGTCATCACAAACATTGTCGGCGGCGATATCGACATTCCGGATGCCGCATTGACGCACAATGATACAGATGTGGATGTTGAGCCACTTGATGTCACGTCTGTTGATAATGAGGCTGATGGAACCGCAGATGCTGACACTGATCCAGATCAGGTGACGGTCACGGTTGACGAGGTTCTTGGTCAAAGTGCCCCGGCAAGCGAGACATATTTCGCGACATCTGGCCGGACCTTTGAGATTGATGATGCCGGAAATAATCCTTTCGATGTTCTCACTCAGTATGGCCCAGGTACACCAGATTACGATAGCTATGGAGAGTTTACTGCTAACCATTTGGGCAGAATTGCGTCAAATGACGGCAGTAGGTTGACCTCAGCTTCACCGAACGATGAGTGGGGTAGTTTTATGGGCTTCCCTATTGATATTGCGGATACTGACAATTCTGTTGTGCAGGTTGATTTCACAGTCACTCAAGATGTCGCAGATATCACGAACCTGAGGATTGAGTTCAATGGTCACCGTGAAGGCGCTCAGTATTATGGAGATACAGAGCATGTCAGGTTTGGTATTTATAATTTCCAAACAGGTCAGTATGACCTGGTTAGAACCGAATGGTTGAACGATTATGGCATCGATGAAAATGTGAATATTGATATTGCATCTGGCATCTCTAATTATGTTGATGCGAACGGCAAGGTCTCCATCGCGATTGTCAACGAAGATGATGATAATTGGAGCAGCATGTTTGTAGATAAAATTAACCTTCGGGTTGATTATGAAGAGGCGCCAGACCCAGTACCGGGCGATGGTATGTCATTTGATTATACCGTTACGGATGGTGATGAGACTGATACTGCCTCTGTTGATGTTCAGGTTCAGGCTGGTGATACTCTGACCGGTGGTGATGAGGGTGAAATCTTTATCGCAGACGTTAGCGCGGACATGATCTACGCTAACGGCGGAGATGACTATATCGTCGGCGGCGGCGGTAATGACACCCTTGAAGGCGGTGCAGGTGCCGATGTCTTTGCTTACACATCAACCGGTGATGGTGATGACACAATCGTTGACTTTGATGTGGCGGAAGACACGATCAATCTAGACGCTCTGTTCGATGAGCTTGGCGTTGCGGATGCAGATCGTGAAGGTGACCTGATCATTACAGATGGCGGTACTGATACAACGATTACTGTAGATGGTGCTCCTGGCTTCTCTATCACTCTGGAGGATGTTGATGCGACAGATTCAGGTGATCTAGATGCTCTGAAAAACAGCATTATCGTCAGCGACGAAAGCTAATAACGGAAATTATTCCAACGAAGAAGCCCGGCTTTTGCCGGGCTTTTTTCTTGTCTTCTGTCTTTGCTCTGGTCATAAGTCCGGTGTGCTTTTATGATGGCTCTACGACTAAGAACTGAGGTGGCGTGACATGTCTAAAAATGCAGGTTCATTGATAATCAAGCTGTTGATCGGCTCCTTCCTTGTAGGGTGGATGCTAACTTGGTTTGACATTACGCCGTTGGAGTTGCTTGAGGATCTTACCGGAACAATTGGAGAGATTTATGCACTGGCTCTCAGTAGTGTTCGGTGGGCCGCTGATTATATCCTTCTTGGTGCGGTAATTGTGGTGCCTATCTGGGGGATAGTTGCAGCGATTAATTTTCTGCAGGAGAAAAGCCGAAAAGAACGGCGTAATAAACAGCAGAATAACGACTGATTTCTTCGAAAATAAGCATAAAAAAAGCTACCGAAATTGATATTCGGTAGCTTTGTTATTTATGGGGCAGGTCTTGTTATTTGACTTCCCAGATATGTCCTTCTCGAAGAACGTCATCCAAGGACGGTTTTGCCCCAGTATTTTGGGCCGCTGTCATTTGATCAGTAACCTCATGCTCATATGTTTCAGCAGGATTGCAATATAGAACCCCAAAGGCTGTTGGAAAATTCTCTCCGCCCATGTCGGCAAGCAAAGTTGCCAGGATGCGGTTTTTCTCATCATGAATGAGAATGTCATCCTCTGTGATACCATCTTCGCCGATTGTCACGACCTCAAGTGATAGGCTCTGCGGGTTTAGACGGAGACCTTTATTATTCTCAGCGCCAAAAATCAAAGGTTGTCCGTGCTGTACATGGATCTGTCGGTCTGCCGCTGTTTTGCGGTTCAGCACATCCTCAAAAACCTCATCGTTATACACAATGCAGTTTTGTAGGATCTCCACTAACGAAGTTCCCTTATGTTCATGGGCACGGGTAAAGAGATCCGGAAGTGTTTTCTGCGTATCATACCCACGGGCAATGAAATGACCACCAGCCCCAAGGGCAAAAACACAAGGTTTCAATGGTGCGTCAATGGAGCCATTTGGTGAGGATGGAGTTTTGAGACCTACACCAGATGTCGGGGAATATTGCCCCTTGGTCAGGCCATAAATCTCGTTATTACAAAGAAGGATTTGCATATCCACATTACGGCGCAGCACATGTAGCATGTGATTGCCGCCGATACTAAATCCATCTCCATCCCCGGTGACTAACCAGATATCCAGTTCTGGATTTGTCATTTTAATGCCTGTGGCAAATGCCGGGGCCCGCCCATGAATAGTGTGGAAGCCATAAGTGGACATGTAGTAAGGGAAGCGGGAAGAACATCCAATTCCCGACACGAAAACATAGTTTTCTTTTGCTGTGTCAAAATTCGGTAGAGTTCTCTGCACGGCTTTCAGTATCGCGTAATCCCCGCAACCAGGACACCAGCGGACCTCTTGATCAGAGGCAAAATCAGCGGGTTTTAATTTCTCAGTTGTCGAAATAACGTTCATTTTACGCCTCCAACGCTGTATCAATGGCGTCTTCAATTTCCGTAATCTTAAACGGTTGACCGGTTACTTTGGTCACTGGGATGGCATCAATTAAATATTGATCTCTCAATACGGTTTTCAGCTGCCCATCATTCATTTCCGGGACGATGACCTTATCAAAGCCTTTCAGCAGCCCGCCTAAATTGGCAGGAAGAGGCCAAAGGTGACGGAGGTGGATATGCGCCACTTCTTTGCTCTGAGCGATTTTGTTGCTAACCGCACGGCTGATCGGACCAAAGGTGGATCCCCAGCCAACCACAGCGAGCTTGCCGCCCTCACGTCCTTGCTCCGGCTTCGCTTTGGGAATGTCTTTTGCAATTCCCAATATCTTGTTCCGGCGAAGGTCTGTCATTTTCTGATGGTTCTCGGGATCATATGAGATATGACCAGAACCATCTGCTTTCTCGATGCCACCAATCCGATGTTCAAGGCCAGGGGTCCCGGGTACGGCCCAATTACGGGCCAGCGTTTCGGGATTTCTGTTGAACGGGGCAAAATCTTCAGGGTCTGTTGCATGTTGAACAGTGAATTTTTCACGTTCTGCAACCGATGGGATTAGCCATGGTTCCGCTGCATTCCCGATATATCCATCGGTGAGCAGCATCACCGGGGTCATATATTTGGTAGCAAGACGGCAGGCTTCAATCGCCACTTCAAAACAATCACCGGGACCATGAGCCGCAAGAACAACCAGCGGTGCATCGCCATTGCGTCCATAGACAGATTGATAAAGATCTGATTGTTCTGTTTTTGTCGGCAAGCCAGTGGAAGGCCCAGCCCGTTGTGAATTAACGATCACTAGCGGCAGCTCTGTTGAGATGGCAAGGCCAATGGCCTCCCCTTTCAGGGCAATGCCAGGGCCTGAGGATGAGGTAATGCCGAGTGCTCCGGCGTAGGAGGCACCAATCGCCGAGCAGATCGCTGCGATTTCATCTTCAGCCTGAAATGTTGTGACGCCAAATTGCTTCATTTTTGCAAGAGAATGCAAAACGGGGGAGGCGGGTGTAATCGGGTAGGAGCCAAAGAAGATATCAAGGCCAGCAAGCTCCGCGCCCGCGACGAGCCCCCAGGCTAAGGCCTCTCCTCCAGTCACTGTGCGATACACACCTTTTGGCATTTGAGCGGGGCCAACGGCAAATAAGCCCAGGCTATCTCCAATTTCTGCTGCCTCCCCATAAACGTGCCCTGCATTTAAGGCTGCGATATTGGCATCCGCTATTTCGGGGCGTTTGGCAAATTTGTTTTTAAGCCAATTGATCGTATCTTGGCGGTCTCGTCCATAAATCCAGTAGACCAGCCCGAGCACCCAGAAGTTTTTACAACGAAGGCCTTCTTTTTGGGAAAGACCGAAGCTTTTTACTGACTCTAGGACATTTTTCGTAACATCAATTGAAAGTATTTTGTAAGCGTCCAGTGAGCCATCTTCGAGTGGGTTGCTTTGGTATCCAGCTTTTTTAAGGTTTCGATCTGAAAACGCGCCTTCATCAATAATGAGGGAGCCGCCCGGTTTAACGCGGTCAATGTTGACTTTCAGTGCTGCAGGGTTGAGCGCAACCAGAACATTAGGGTCGTCACCATGCGTTTCGATATGTCGGGAGCCAAAGTTAATTTGGAAGGCAGATACCCCAAATGTAGTGCCAACAGGGGCTCGTATCTCTGCAGGGAAGTCAGGGAATGTGGCCAGATCATTTCCCGCAAAAGCGGTTGTATCTGTAAATCGGCTTCCCGTAATTTGGATTCCGTCACCGGAATCTCCTGCGAAACGGATAACGACGCTTGGGACGTTGATGCGATCTTTTGCCGCTTTGGCGACAGTGTTGCTTATTTCGTTCAACTTTTCACTCGCTTCCAAAATGACGCTGCCATGTATATCTGGAAACTATCTGAGCGCACACACGGCTACCATGATATCAATCAACATACAGGCAATAGCTTGTTAAACGGCTTAAAATTAATTAGGCAAACCTTATGATCGGGTTGCCTAAATAAACGATAAACAGTTCTCATAACAAAGTATATGCATCTTGTTGCATGGATTTCAAATATATTTAATCTTTAATTTTTGTAAATAAAATAAATAAACACATAATATATGTGAATTAAAGATTACTCATCGAGGCCTTCTTTGAGAAGGCGAACGAAGAAGCGTCCAATTTGTGCAGGGGTTTGGCCACCCGCGCGGTACCAACTACTTGACCAGTTCAGAGAGCCTAGTAGGCTCAGTCGGATCAAAGTGGGATCAACATCTTTAGGTAACGGTAGAGCTTCGATCAATTCCATGAAAAGCGCGTCATACCGATCACGTTTTTCAACAAGGCGAATTCGCAAAGCTGGTGCTGTTCTTGAAATATCGGCACAAAGTAGGATCGAGAAGTTATTTCCCCCAAAGAGGGTTTCCATATGCGCTGAGGCAGCCCTGTACAATCGCTCCCAAGGATCTTTTTCATCCTTGATTGCTTCTTGTACGGCTTCGGCAATTAGGCGCGTGCCTTCTTCATAGGTTGCGATGATCAGGTCATCTTTTGATGGGAAATGGTAATACATTGAACCGGCAAGCATGCCTGCCTCGCGGGCGATGTCACGCATGGAGGTTGCGTCATAACCCCGCTGGTTGAAAAGATGCGCGGCTGCCGCCATCAATTCCTGACGGCGGTTGTCACTGCGATGCGGATGCTCTTCTGATTTACCTTGTTTCCCTGCCACGCTTGTTTTGCCTCCCTAACAAACAGTCGTTGGTTATATGCTTATGCACTGTACCAAAAAACGCGGCAATAGATTATTTATTTTCTACTTGTTTAAAATCCCTTTGAGCATATCCACAGCCTTGTTCGTTTCGTCAAGTGCGCCGTTCAGCAAATTTCGGGCTTGATCATCTAACGGTAAATCAGTGTTTAAAGCGGAGAGAGTTGTCTCACGGAGGAGCGGTAAGACTAACTCATAAGCTAGGCGTTCCGCCGTAACACCCTCGGTTTTGCTACCAATATTTGAAAGGGTGATTTTACTAAGCGTTGCAGTACTCCGTTTACCCGTCAGATTATTGGAATGAATGACGAGTGTTCCAGGGGCAAAAGTGATGTTTTCTACATAAAATAATTTATCGCCCGGCCGTGGCTTATTGTTTCTGAGCGAATATTCGATTTGCTGACGGAGCGTTCGCAAATTGTCAGATTGATCTTGAATCTCATAGGTAACCTCCGGATTAGAGATCGTAATCGCTTTCACATGAATGATTGGCGTATTCAGCGTTTCCGGATCAATCCATAGTTCAATTTTACCAAACTGAATTGCTTGGGTACTTGAGAAGCCTGCCGGATTGGAAATCGCGGCAGAGGTAATTGACGTGAGGCCGGTATTCGCTGAGTAATCTACCTCCCCGACGGAAACGGGGGTTTGGGTGATAGCTTCAGTTCTTTGCCGGACTGAATCGCTGATTACAGACCCAATAGAGACATAAATCGTCACAATTACCGCACAGAAAATCAGAAGGAAAATAGCGATGGCGATGGTAAGGCCGCGTTGCATGACGATCTCTCTTATGGTTCAAATCTGCGGCTTAAACTAGTGATTGAGCTGCAAAAGAACAAGAGGGGATTACTCGTCTGCTTGCCGGGCTATGAGCGCGGCTTCCCTTGCATTTCGCCACTGTAGTCGGAAATCCTGATTTTCTTTGCGGAGCTGTTTTTGCTGATTGAATACCTGCTTTAAGTAATTTTGCCGCTCAAGGAGGTTGTTCCGATGGGCCTCGGCTTCAGGACTCCACAGGTTCAGCTCTTTGAAATATTTGACGCTGCCTGCATGGAAAGGGATGCTACCGAAAAAGTTCTGGAACAAAATATTCCATCCCTCCGCTGCGGTGGAGCTATCCGCAAAACTGTCAAATTGCTCAATAATAGCACGAGTTAGCTCATAAGCTTTTTGCTCAGAGAGCTTATCCGTCGCGATTAAATTAGGGTAGGGGAAGGTAATTCCGGAAATACCTGAAATGGATCCACTAGGGGGTGTTTGTTGAGGCGTGAGATACGGGGCAACAGATTGCATGCGGGAAATCGCGCTTTTATTATCGGTCGAGAACCTAGCCAGAGCAAAATTCCTCTTTCCTGAGAGAAGGCGAGCCAAGCTTGGATCTGAGCTTAGAACCAACAAAGCGTCGACGTAATTTCTCTCAAATCCTTCGACAGCAGCATTGTAATCTGGAAAGACAATTTGCTGTACATCTTGCCAAGTTATTCCAAAGTAAGAGAGAAGCGCGGTTGTATGAAAGTTGTACTGATGATCCTTTCTGAGCCAAGCGACCCGTTTGCCACGCAAACCATTTAAGTTTTTGTCTGCGATCGTATCATCAACCAAGAAGGTCATCGCGAAGGAGCCGGATGAGCTGAGTAGAAGCCTTATTGGTTGAGGGCCAGCCTCAATGTCATCGAAACCTGAGAGGCCCTCTTGGGCGAGGTAAGCTGTGGGACCGCAAAAACAGGCGTGAGCTTGTCCGGTAGACAGTGCATTGATTTGTGCTAACTTATCCGGATTAGTTACAAGCTGGATACGTTGGTTAAGGGCAGGGGTGATGCTGTCGCGAATAAGGCGGGCCTGGTTATACCCCCCGGATAGTATTGTATCTGAGATGAGCGTGAGAGGTTGGTTATCCTGCTCACTAGCATAGGATCCTGCACTAAGCATGAGCGTTGCTGCCACAAGTGCGACTAACTTATACATACGCAGAATGGTTGAATACAAGACCTTGCCCCCATTGGATCTTTGCCATCGATGTTTGTGGCGCCATTCTGTCTATAACCCGCCGTGATCGCAAGGGACTTTGTTAGATTATACTTAAGAAAAAAGCCTCATGTGTTTGACATGAGGCTTCAAGTTCGGGTGTGCGATTTGCAAGGCTAGCGAACTAGCCTCGCGATGGTTTTAAGTCGTGAGACCTTGTTGGTACTTTTTCTCGAAAGTTAGTGCGAGAACTGCACCGATACCGCCCATTACAAGAGCGGCAAGAGCCAGCTCTAGATTTGAGAATGGTATCAGGTTGCCACCAGGCGTTGCGAGGCATAGGCCCGCCACAAGGATAAGGGCACGAATGACCCATCCCATCACTGGATGACGATGTAAGTTTCCGATCCCGCTTAAGTAACCTTGTAGCGCACTCGCTACCAAGATGACGCCAGCAACAGCAGAAACAAATAGTATCGCTGTTTTAGACAGGTCACCTTGGAAGATGAAGGCTGGGTCGAGAACAAAGAAGAATGGAACGAAATAAATAATCGATCCTAGTCTCATTGCTTCGAAGCCAGTTCTCATCGGACTTGCGCCAGAGATGGATGCCGCGGCAAATGCACCAAGCGCCACTGGTGGAGTGATAAAGGAAACCATACCCCAGTAGAGAATAAATAGGTGCACAGACATTGGATCCAAGCCACCCTGAACCAAAGCTGGAGCCAGAACAATCGCCAAGAAGATGTAGGCGGCCGTTACTGTCATGCCAATACCCATGATAAAGCTTGTGATCGCGCCCATTAGAAGGAGAACAAGTGTATTGCCTCCTGCCAGGAAGATCAGGTCATTTACCAGTGTACCTGCCATACCTGTAATGGAGAGCGCACCAACGATCAGGCCAACACCAACAAGGATAGACCCGATTTCAACAAGCAACTTACCCGTCGCCTGAATGAAGTTGATGAACTCTTGCATGCCCCAACGATGTTTAGGGAACAGCTGGTTCACAACGAGCAGCAGAACTGTTGCGTAGAATGGTGCCAATACTTCTTGTTTCAAGAAGACAAGCATCACAATCAACAGAACAAACACAGCAATGAAGTGCCAACCGTCTCTAAGCGTGTCTTTAACCTTCGGCAGGTTTGCACGGTCTTCACCAGGCATATTGTTACGAGCAGCATAAGCATCAATCTGGATAAAAAGTGCCAGATAATACAATACAGACGGAACAATTGCAGCAATGGCAATCTCAACATATGGAATGCTCAGGAACACAGCCATAATGAAGGCAGTTGAACCCATGATCGGTGGCATCAAAACACCACCAGTTGACGCGCATGCCTCAACCCCTGCTGCATAAGACGGGCGGAAGCCTGTTTTACGCATTGCTGGAATTGTCAGAACACCCGTTGTGATAACGTTGGAGACAACACTACCACTCATGGAACCCATAAGGCCGGATGAGAAAATCGCCACTTTGGCAGGACCACCACGTACATGTCCCAACAGAGCAAAAGCCAAGTTGATAAAGAAGTTACCGCCACCCGTCTGGGTGAGAGCAACCCCAAAAATCAAAAAGCCAATGACCAAGTTTGCCATCGCCTGCATAGGAATACCCAGCATACTTTCTGCACTCAGCGTGTGGTATGCAACAGTATCTTGCCAGCTGCTTGCTAGGCCAGAAATTGGGCCAGGCATAACGTCTGCTACCAACGGGTAGAGAGAGATCAAAGCAACAATGACAAAAAGGGCAGTACCACCGGCGCGACGGGTTGCTTCAAGAACCAGAAGCCAGAGGGTGAGACCCATATAGATGATGTAATCCGGAGCTCCGCCCATCTCCCAGCCGTAGTCAACAATGTCGGCTGCATGTTGGAAGAAATACGCGAGGATGGCAAACATCACAGCTGCGGCAATGACATCATACCAGGCGACGCGGGACGTATCCGACTTTCCGCTTCTTGGAAAAATAATGAACGCAAACGGGACCAAAAGTCCGAAGACAGCGTACTGATACTTGTTATCCAGCCAGATAACATTCATGAAGAAACCGAAGTTAAACAGCTGATTAACAGCGAGGCCGACAACAAAAATTGCTGCCAGCCCCAAAATAATTTTCCAAGTTTTGGAAAGGGTGCGGTTCCGATTGCCCTCTTCAGCCGCCGGAACCTGCTTCTCCGAACCCTCTACTCTTTCCATACTGGGTTCATGCCTTCTGCCTCAAGAGCTGCCGCACGGACTTTCATCCACTCTTTGAGGAATTCATCTTTACCAAGGTCTTTGTCTTTCATGGTTTCCCAAGCAGCAGCCAGAACGTCCTGACGTTTCAGGAGTTGGTTGTTGTGTGCTTCCATGTCATCTGTCCAAACACCGGCTTCTTTCCAGTATGTAACAGCACCTTCATGGTAAGGAACCGCCCATTTGAAAGTTTGGTTCTCCGTAGACCAGCCCTTCATTTCAGGAGACACATCTTTGTAGTTGTCGTACTGAACGTGAACGGCTTTGACCATGTTATAAACCAGGTCTGTGTTCTGGTCGGCACGTGTGATCAGCATTGGGTATGGGTAGCCACCTGCTTCACTTGGGTTTTCTTTGGAAATACCAGTACCCAGAGTTGCCGTGTGCGGAACATAGTAAGGTGCAACTTTTTGAACGCGAGCCCAGCCTTCTTTGTCGTCATGTGGCATGTCTGGCCACATAATGCCACGAGGGGATGCTTCGAGTTTTTTAGTTGGGCCAGATGTTGTAGATGCAATCGCAGCATCAACCTGACCGTTCACCATAGCTTTCCAAGAAGCGCCATAGCCGCCAAATTCAACAACTTCGACATCGTCAAATGTCAAACCAGCGAAGGCCAGGTGAGCTTCAGCGCCGATTGTCAGCGCAGGGGAACTGCGGACAACTGCTACGCGTTTACCTTTCAGGTCCGCCATGGTTTTAACGCCTGCATCGGCAGCGACTGCCAAGGAAACGTTACCGTCGGAGGTGGCGGAAATCACCATCCGGACTTTTTGTGGGCCCCAACCTTTGGTGCCAAAGTTAAATACGCCTTCAGAGGCGAAGTAGGTACCAGCACCGTTATTCACAAATTGAACTTTGTCGTTACGGAGTGGTGCCATACGAGAAATGTCGTTTTTGCCAGGTACGACGCGTAGGTCAACGCCATATGCATCTTTAAGTGCTTTACCAATGGCAACAGACTGGTTGTAACCTGTTGAGCCAGTGTTATAGGCACTCCATGCAATGGTGCTCGGCAATTTTACATCGGCTGCAGACGCTACACTTGCAGCGCCCAGAACCATTGCTGACGCTACGGTAATGGAACTAAATTTCAATCGCATTTCGTTTCTCCCGAGTTGGATAAGACATTTTTCTTCTTCTCGCTGCCTTATCAGTATTGTATTCTGCATTGTGGAACAGGGTTCCGCAAGTATATTTTTTTCGCATTTATGAAGATTACACTTTAATAAAATACTCTTATGAAAACTGAAAATATTAAGGCAATTCAATTGGATAACGGAGAGAAGGATCGTCACTTTGTCACCTCTCTCGCGAGGGGATTGGAAGTGCTCCGTGCGTTTCGCCCGGGTGAAGGGGCTGTCGGTAATGCTGAGATTGCGACTAGAACGGGATTGCCTAAGTCTACTGTTTCCCGGCTAACGAGCACTTTGGTGCAGTTAGGCTATTTGATTCATCGTGAAGATCAGGCAAGATATGAGCCTTCCCCTACTGTTTTGAGCCTTGGCTACACATTTTTGGCTAATAGTCGCTTGCGGTTAATGGCCGCGCCTGCGATGCGTGAAATGGCGCGCAACACTGGATATAGTTTGGCGCTTGGGGCACGGCATAAATTAAATATGCTTTATGTTGAGGCGGCACGTGGGGCGAAAGCAAGCACATTGGTGCTAGAAGTTGGCTCTTATATCCCGCTTGCCAATACGGCGATGGGCCGTGCCTTTCTTGCTGGTATGCAGGAGACAGAGCGGGATTTTTTGCTGGATAGTATCAAGCATCACTCAGGTGTTGAGTGGCCAATACTAAAACAAGGCATAGAGCAGGCTTTGATCGATTATGAAGAGCGTGGATTTTGCATTTCCATAGGGGAATGGCAGAGAGCTACCCATGCTGTGGGGGTCCCAATACGGGATCGGGCAAAGGGGGATCTCATGGCTATTAACTGTGGATGCTCGGCTTATCTGGCAACGCCAGAAGAGTTGATTGAAGAATTGGGACCGCAATTGGTCTCATTGGCGCGTGGTGTTGAAATCATGTGCGGGCAGGGTTAAGACCCCATCATCTAATTCGGAAAGAAGAACCTCCCCGTCCCTCGGGGGTAATGAACAATAAGAACAAGGTTACTCTAAGGAAGTTGTTATGGAACTGGATCAAGAATTATTTAATCAGATGAAAGACACTGTCTCCCGATTTGTTCGGGAGCGGCTCATCCCAGCCGAGGACGAAGTGGAGCGGACAAATGAGGTCCCAGAAGCAATCGTGCAGGAAATGCGTGAAATGGGGTTGTTCGGCCTTTCTATTCCTGCCGAATATGGGGGGCTTGGCCTTAATATGCGTCAGGAATGTGAAATCATTCATGAACTGTGTCAGGCGTCACTCTCCTTTCGGTCAGTCATTGGAACGACTGTCGGTATCGGCAGTCAGGGCTTGGTTATGACAGGAACAGAAGAGCAGAAAACCGAATACCTGCCACGTTTGGCATCCGGTGAGATTAGCTCTTCTTTCTGCCTGACCGAGCCGGGAGCCGGATCTGACGCGGCGTCCCTTCGGACCACGGCGATTAAAGATGGGAACGAGTATGTTCTTAACGGAACAAAGCGTTACATTACAAATGCGCTTCGGGCTGGCATGCTCACTGTTATGGCGCGGACAAACCCGGACAAAAAAGGGGCTTCCGGTATCTCGGCATTTTTGATTGATCCAAAAACGCCAGGTATCACTATCGCTAAAGCGGACGATAAAATGGGTCAGCGCGGGACGAAAACCAGTGACGTTATCTTTGAAGATGTTCGTGTGCCGGCTTCCGCTCTTCTCGGCGGAGAAGAAGGCCAAGGCTTCTATACAGCGATGCGTGTTCTGGATCGCGGACGCTTGCATCTGAGCTCCGTCGCAACAGGTATATCAGAGCGGATCTTGAACGAAGGCCTTCAATACGCAGCGGAACGTGAGCAATTTGGTAAGCCGATCGGTACATTCCAGTTGGTGCAGGCTATGCTTGCAGATAGTCAGGCGGACCTGTACGCTGGTAAGTGCATGACCCTCGATGCGGCAGATGCATTTGACGCAGGTGAAGATATTTCTATGAAAGCCGCCTGCTGTAAAATGTTTACAACAGAAGCCTCTGGTCGGATCGCTGATAAAGCCGTCCAAATTCATGGCGGCGCGGGTTATATGTCCGAATACAAGGTGGAGCGTTTCTATCGCGATGTCCGCCTTCTTCGTCTCTACGAAGGAACCACACAAATCCAGCAGTTGGTGATTGCCAGAAAGATGCTGGAATCAGTGAACTAAAATAACGAAGAATAAGAAAGCTAAAGGAGAGGAATATGGGTGTAGATGTCGTAACCAAAATGGTGCCAAGCCTTAAAGGTAAGGTGTCAGAAGAGGAATGGGCAGCCCGTGTGGACCTGGCTGCCTGCTATCAGCTTGTGGCGCATTATGGGATGTCAGATATGATTTTTACCCATATTTCTGCTCGCATTCCAGGGACGGAAGATCAGTTCCTGATCAACCCATACGGTTTGTTCTTTGACGAGATTACGGCTTCCAGCCTTGTGAAAGTCGATATTGACGGCAAGATTTTGGATGATACCGAGTTTCATATCAATCCCGCGGGTTATACGATCCATAGTGCGGTTCATGGGGCACGTCATGATATTGACTGTGTGTTGCATACGCATACCGCGGCGGGCATGGCTGTTTCTTCGCAAAAACACGGTCTGCTGCCAATGACACAGCATGCGTTGATGTTCTATCAACGTCTTGCTTATCACGGGTATGAGGGTATTGCGCTTAATCTTGATGAGCGGGAACGTCTTGTCCGAGATCTTGGTGAAGATAGCATCGCGATGATTTTGCGGAATCATGGTTTGCTAACAGTTGGCGCGTCCATCTCTGAGGCTTTCCGCCGAATTTTCTATCTTGAAAAAGCGTGTCAGGCTCAAATTCAGGCTTTGTCTGGTGGCGCCGAGCTGATTTTGCCTCCGGAAGAGGTCTGCCTCACAGCAAAGGAACAGTTCATGAGTCGCTCTGATGTTCAAACACTGGAGTGGCCAGGTCTCTTAAGAATTCTGGATCGCAAGGGCAGTAATTACGCCCACTAAAAATTAAAAAGGCCGTGGCGAAAAATTGCTGCGGCCTTTTTGTTTCTGACCAAAACAATCAATAAAAATAATGGGGAATGAAATGCGGCGCTGGACAAAACGGCCTGAGGGGTCGAATTGGGGGGATTTTGGAGATGATGATCAAAATGGGCGGTTGAACCTGATTACTCCAGATACCATCAAACAAGCGGCTCTTGAGATACAAGCAGGAGAGCGTTTTTGTCTCTCTTTACCATTAGATTTACCAGGCGGAAATTTGCTAAATGCCAACCGTCATCCTCCGAGGTTGCAACCTACACAGCGCGGAGAGAAGGATAATTCCAACTATCTACTCTCTCAGGATTTTCCTCAATTTTATGACGTGAT
>JAEPMY010000104.1 GCA_017643685.1 Sneathiella sp. | reverse complement strand
GGTCCCGCTCCATTCCCCGGACATGTCCATCATAACCATATCCTCCGGGGTGCATTCATCATAAGGCATGCCAGATGGCGTGATCAGATATCCATCACCACAGCGAACGCTGACATTACCGGAAGAGCCCTGATTAATTCCGACCGCGTTCATGTCGCGAGCAGTTTTTAGAAGCTCTTCCCGAAGAGATGTCTCAGTCATTATGACCACCGAACAGCTTTTTCAGGTTTTCAGTATATGGGGCGGTAACAATGCCTTTTTCTGTGATCAGGCCAGCAACCATTTCGTTTGGTGTGACGTCAAAGGCAGGGTTGCGAACTTTGATGCCTTCCGGCGCTGTGCGGCGGGCACCGAAATTGGTCACCTCGTCATCTTCACGTTCTTCGATCGGGATACCAGCGCCAGATGGCATTTCCATATCAATGGTGGAAGAGGGGCATGCCACATAAAATGGAATGCCGAAATGTTTGGCAAGGATCGCAACACCCATGGTGCCGATTTTGTTAGCTACATCGCCGTTCGCGGCCACACGGTCTGTGCCGACAATGACCATATCAATCAAACCCTGAGACATGATATGGGCAGCCATATTGTCAGTGATCAGGGTAACGTCGATACCGGATTTCTGAAGTTCCCAGCTGGTCAGGCGCGCACCTTGAAGAAGCGGACGTGTTTCATCGGCATAAACGCGGAAATTAACGCCTTTGCTGTGGGCGACATACATGGGGGCTGTTGCTGTGCCGAGCTCAGAAGTTGCAAGAGAGCCGGCATTACAATGGGTTAGAATGCCCATGCCTTCGCGGATCAGCGGTGCACCATTGTCACCCATTCCGCGGCAAAGTTTTTTGTCTTCTTCATGGATCGCGACAGCTTCGTCAACGAGCACCTTAAAGAGGCTTTCTGCACTGTCTGCGCCAGAGGCTTTGGCAACGCGCACCATGCGGCGTAGGCCCCAGCCCAGGTTCACAGCCGTTGGACGGGAGCTATCGAGATAAGCCGCCTGCTTATCCATTTCAGCGATAAATTCGTCCAGTGACAGATTTGTTTTGTCCTTCATGGCCACGCATAGACCATAGGCGCCAGCGACACCAATGGCAGGGGCCCCGCGGACTTTCAGCACCCGGATAGAGTCCCACACCTGTTCGGCCGTTTCCTGTTTTTCCATAACAGTGGCTTGTGGCAGCTGTGTCTGATCAAGAAGAAACAACTCACCATTTTCCCACTCAACAGCACGGGGAAGGGTGTCTGCAATCAAGGTTGTTTCGCTCACGGGTGTCTCCTGAATTCAAGATATAAAATGATATAGCGTACTTGTGATGTTCGTCAGGGGCGGCAGGAAGGTAGGGAGTGCCGCCCCTGATATTGGCAATCTTAGAACAGGCCTTTTTTGTCGACCGGAATCCAAGGGGCCATAGCGCGTTCAACATGGTTGAATTTAGGGAATTTAGCGCGCAGTTGTTTCATGTTTTTAACACCAGCATCTTTCAGCATCTGCTGAGTGAACAGCATTGGTGGGATTGTGATGTCTTTTGGCAGTTCTTCGCCCGCAATTTTCTTAGCGATTGCCCGAACACTTACCGCACCAATGGCAGCTGGGTTTGTGGCGGCTGTTGCGGCCCAAGGGCTGCCGTCTTTGATCATCAGCTGAATGTCCTGAGTGGAGATGTCCGCTGTGTAAACTTTGACCTTGTCGGTCATGTTGTTTTCTTCCAGAGCCATGATCACGCCTTTACCGAACTCATCAAATGGCGCGAAGTAAGCATTGATTTCTGGGTTAGCTCGCAGAACGGCTTTCACCTGTTCAGCGTTTTTAACAGAAAACGGAGATTCCAGTGTACCTGTACGAGCAATCTCTTTGATGCCTGGGTTGGCTTCTTTCACTTTTTCAAACGCAACGTGACGTTTGTCGAGTGGCAGAATACCAGCAACATAAACGTAACCGACATTAGCCTGACTGTTGTAGTCTTCCATCAGCGCTTTTAGAGACAGTTCGCCCAGCATGTGGTCGTCCTGTGCAATCTGATTGACTTCTGGGTGCTGCAGATCAACGTCAAATGCAACAACTGGAATGCCTTTGGCAATCGCGTCGGCTGCTGGCTTTTTCATTGTTTCGGTCAGGCCGTGGTCGATGATGATGCCATCTACGCCCATGTTGATTGCCTGATAGACAAAGTTGGCCTGCGCCTGGTTGTCCATGTTTTTACCAAAAGTGGTCAGTTTGATGCCCATCAGGTCAGCCTGACGGTCGGCACCTGCCTGATACATCTGCATGAACTCACCTTCCACCATCTGGCGGATCATGGCGATATGGACTTTCTTGGATCCATCAAATGGGGCCGGGGCGTCGGCTGCGACAGCGGTACCGGCTGCGGCTGCGAACAGACCGCCAGCTAGACCGATTGACTTGAACAAGCCTTTAAGTTTCATGGGTTTTCCTCCTTGTTGATATTTTTGCGGCGCCTTAGCGCTGTTTTGCAAGACTGAATGTGAAGGCAAGCGCGGCCACCAGAACGGCACCTTTGATGAAGTCCTGCCAGAAGTAAGGCAGGTTCAACATGGTCAGACCGTTCAGCAGCATGCCAACGAAAATGGCGCCAACGATAGTACCGAACGCGTTTGGTTTGCGGGCGCCAAGCACAGCAAAACCAATTAGGGCAGCGCCCACCGCATCAAGAAGCAGACCGGCACCACTGGAAACGTCGCCGCGGCCCACACGGGCAGCCAGCAAAACCCCACCAAAAGACGCGATCAAGCCAGAGAGCACATAAGCCATAATGCGGTAACGATCCACATTTGCACCCACAAGGCGGGCGGCTTCTGCATTGCCGCCGATGGCGTAGAATACGCGGCCCCAGCGGGTATGCTCCAGAACGACATAAACAACAATGCCAAGCGCCAGCATGAAAATCACAGGAGTTGGGATCATATCGAATACACGTCCCTGCCCCAGATAGAGGAAACCTTCTGTGAACTCGCCCATGGCTTCGTCGCCATTTGGCAGCATCATGCCTGTACCGATAGAACGGCCGCCTGATGGTATCAGTTGCAAGCCCTGGATCAGGAACATAGTACCAAGGGTTGCCAGAAGATCAGGGATCTTGATTTTCACAATCAGCAGGCCGTTGACCAGACCAATGAGCGCCCCAATGATCAGGCAGGTGACGAGGGCGGCAATCCCGCTCATTTCCATCACAACCATGAAATAGGATGCCATCATCACGGACATGGCCGCAGTGGAGCCAACGGACAGATCAAGGCCATCGGTTACCAGCGTGAACGTTACGCCAAGGGCCAAAATACCGTAAATGGTTACACCAAGCAGGATTGAGAACAGGTTATGCCATCCCCAGAAGGCAGGCTCTGCCAGACCGAACCCCACAAAGGAGGCGATCATTACAATGATAAATCCGTACTTGATGGAAAAGGATGTAATTTTTTCCATAATGTCCTCAACTAAGCCTGCAACTTTAAATCTTCAGGGGATTGGGATGTCCAGTGCAGCAGGGTATCCCGATCAATGTCTGTAATATGCTGTTCGCCAACGATCTGGCCGTGGTTCATCACCACTACCCGATCAGCCACCTCCAGCACTTCATCCAAGTCCGCGGCCAGCATCAGAATGGCGCGGTCCCCGCGGTTAGCGTGGATGTGGGCGTTAATGTCATGGCGGGAGCGGATATCGACGCCTTGGAACGGCTCATCCAAAATCAATAGATTGAACGTGGTCATCAGCCAGCGGGCAACGACCACTTTCTGCTGGTTCCCACCAGACAGTTCGCCAATGTTCGAAAGTTCACTCTCGCATTTCACACCCATGGCTTTGACCATGCGTGTTGCCTCACGGGATTCGTGGCCGTGTTTCAGCAGCCCTAGTGGGTTTGAGAAGAATTTCTGCAAAAAGGGCAGCGTAATATTCTGACGAATGGTAAAATCGGCAACCACGGCGTTGTTGGCGCGATCTTCGGGAACCATGAAGATACCGTTGTCGATAGCGGCGCGAACAGATTTGCTGTAAATCGGAACGCCGTCGACCAAAATTTCACCGGAAACCGGCTGGGTCAGACCAAATAGAACGCTGGCAAGCTCACTTTTACCGGCCCCGATCAGGCCAGTGACCCCAACGATTTCGCCTTTGTGAATTTTCAGGTTAATTGGTGGCTGGCCCGCTTCGATTACCAGATCCCGAACCTCGATTTTCGGGGTTTGGCTGCCATCAATGACGGGCGCGTGACGGTCCACATGCTCAATTTCACCGACCATGGCGGTAACAATCTGACGCACATTAAAGGGTGCATCGAGAACGCCGCCATATGTACCATCACGGATAACACCGACCCGGTCCGCAATCCGTTCAATTTCATGAAGACGGTGAGACACGTATAAGATGGTGACACCCATCTCTTTCAAGCGGAACAGGGTCTCGAAGAGTTTTTCTGTTTCCCGCTCAGAGATGGAGGAGGTCGGCTCATCCAAAATCAGCATTTTCGGATTGGTGGCAAGTGCGCGGGCGATGGCAATCATCTGCCGCTCGCTTTGCTCCAGTTCGGACACTTCCTGATCAAAATCGATATCGTCGAGACCCATTTTTGCGGCGATTTCGCGGGCGCGGGCGTCGATTTGGGCGGGGCGATAAAGAACACTTCCGCCGTCCCCGTTCAAGAGTTCTGCCAGTGCCAGATTCTCGCGAACTGTCATGGTTTGCACGACACCCTGATTGATAATCTGGTGCACGGTGGCGATGCCGGCATTTGTCGCATCATGAGGAGAGCTGAATTGCTTTAGTTCTCCATCGATTAGGATTTCCCCTTCGTAATCAGGGTAATAACCACAGATGATTTTGATGAGTGTGGATTTTCCCGCACCATTAGCGCCAACCATGGCGAAAATCTCGCCGGGTTTAAAGTCGAAGGAAACACCGTCAAGGGCGCGGGTCGCGCCAAAGCTCTTGCCGATATTTCGAACCTCAATGCCTCGTTTATCTGTCATGATTTAATTGCTTCCTCCAACAGGAGAGATGGAGGTGGCCAGATCAACCAATTCGCTGAAGGAAGTGAATTTATCCCGGTTCAGGATCATTTCACGGCCCATCTTCAGTGCATTTTCTTCTGCGCGGGCCCGCTCTTCAGCGTTGTCGATATCTGCGATATCCGCCACTTTGGCCAGACCAACAATCCGGCGCATCATTTTACAGGCGGCAAATCCGATCGTATCTGCAAATACCCGCTTCATAAAGGCGCTGCGGAAAGCTTCGGCGCTGCTGCCATCCAGATCCTTACCCATGAAAGGGGCGTCTGTTTTGGCGTCATGAGCGCGCCATAGCTCAAGGAATTTCTCTTCAAACTGAACCCATGATTTTTCAGCAATTTCCAGAAGCCACCCGCGATATTCCGTCGGATCGTTGCCCATTTGGCGCTGGCGATAATCGTGAGAGAAATAGGACAGGAACAGATTCCCCACATAGGCGCCCACATCAAATCCCATTGGGCCATAGAATGAGAATTCCGGATCGATCACATAGGTATCATCGGCATTTGCCATGATGGAGCCGATATGCATATCTCCGTGAAGCAGCGACTCTGCCTTCGTCATAAAGGCGTATTTCATTTCCGCTACAGCGGCGCGAAGGGCAGGATCCCGCTGGATGGAGCCAATAGCCTCTTTTGAGAGGGCGTCGTTATATTCGTTGGTTTCATTGTCTTCAAATGGATGTGTGAAGACAAAATCTTCGGTAATTTTGCAAAGCTCGATATTGATGGTTTTGCCAACCTGCTCTTTTTTCTCGTCATGACCGAGATACAGGTCAGAGGAGAAAAAGAGTGTCTTTGCAAGGAAGGTGGACACATGATCTGCCAGATGCGGGAAGACTTTCCCTTGAATGATTTCACCGCGAAGGATCGCGTGATCTTTCAGGTTCTGCATAATCACCAGCGACATATCTTCTGATGAATAGTAAATCTCAGGGACCAATCCCGGACACAGATCTTGCTGGAATTTCAGGGCGCGAACTTCATGGTTCATGCGCTCCCGTGACAGGGGCCAGCTTTCTCCAACGACCCGAAGAAACGGAACAGCCTGTTTCAAGACTACTGTTTCGGCAGGTTTATCCTTATTGGTAACGATAAAGACAAAATTCAGGTTGCCGTCGCCAACTTCCTGAATGTCCAGATTATCAAACCCAGAGAAGATCGCCTGCATTTCAGGCAGCTCGCGCATATAGTTCGCGACGTTGTCGATATCCAGTTGACGATATTCCATGATATGCATTTACCCGTAATTTGAACGCTTGAATTAGCGACGGCGGACAATTCGAAAATCGAAAATGTCGGCGCTGTAATAATCGTTGCTGTAGCAAAGAGGGACACCGCGCGAGTCGTAGAAAACTTCATCGAACAACAAAAATAATCCGATTTCGTTTTTCAGCTCCGGCAGGTCCCGGCGTGTAAGAACAGTGGGGTGAAGTGTACTTTCCGCGTTGGAGACAATCCGATCATGCTGGTCAAACAATTCGAACAGAGACCCGCTAAAGCCCTCTTCGGTGACATCTGGCAGCAATTTTTTGGGAACTGTATCAATGCAGTAGGCGGCCAAGGCGCCATCAGCGCGGCGAACACGTTCGATTGTTGCCACTTCCTCGCCGACTTCAAGTTGCAGCTTTTCCGCAATATCGGGTGTGGCAGGCATGATAGTCACATTCAACCGGCTGGTTGAAGGGACAGCCCCAACGGAGCGGATATGCTCTGACACGGATCTCAGTTCATCCAACCCATTTTCCAGCAATATGGGTGTTTGGCGAATGAACGTTCCTTTGCCCTGAATACGCTCCAAAATGCCTTTAGATTCCAGGTTGGCCATAGCCTCCCGCAGTGTGGAGCGGCCAACGCCAAAGCGTTCCATCAGCTCAGGTTCCGTCGGCAATTGATCGCCGCCGGTCAGTTTCTGTTCGGAAATGTAATCCAGGATCGCATCCTGAACCCGCGCTTGTAGCGGCTTTTCCACATGCAACTGCATTTGTTGTCCTGATTAGTCCCACACACATTCATCTGACTAATTCAGCTAATAATATTACCTTTTTCCGCTTTTTTCCGCGATTTCAAAGGTAATTGCTGAATTCATCTGATGAATAAAATGCTAATTCGTCAGATGAATGTCAATCAGGAATTTGACACTTTTGTTAAAAAATGGCGCAAAGCAAAGGGTTTCGCCGATTTGGATCGCGAAAACATGTTTGAAATCAAATGAATGGTCGGGGAAAGGTCAGATGTCTTTTATCTCTCTTTCCATCAATTTCTGATAGAGGCGCGGGGCAAATCGGTTAATGCGCCAGGCTAATTTGGCGATGCGCCCTACCGGTATCATTGGGCTGGCCTTATCCAATCCGCGCAAGATCTCTTCCGCCGCGTTTTCGGGGCTCATGTAATCTTTGCCGTCTTCTGCTGCGCCTGGTCTGCCGGTGCCATCAGCTTGTTGGTCGCCATTCCCAAGATTGGTTGCCACGAAAGACGGCGCGGCGATTAACACATTGACGTTATAAGGTTTTTCTTCTGATCTTAACGACTTGAAGAAGCCCTCTAATGCGTGTTTGGACGCTGCATATGTGGTTCTGTGATATAGCGGCGCAAAGCCTGCAACAGATGAGATGGCAAGATGTGTTCCGCCAGCTTTTCGCACTGCTTTAAGGAAAAGAGACGCCATATTTGCGGCAGCAAAGTAGTTTATCTCGAAGACTTTTCGATGGCTTTCTTCGCTAACCTGATCAAACGGACAAATCTGTGTAATCCCTGCGTTATAAATCATCAGATCAATTTCTGAATGATCCTGCAGGATCTGTTTCGCGGCTGCGTTCAGGGTATCTGCGTTTGTGATATCGCATTGTATTGGAACTTGGGTGTTTGTTTGTTCCGTATCCGAGATGTTTAAATCAAGCAGATAGGTTTTATATCCGCGCGCTTGTAATTTGTGAGAGAGCGCACGGCCAAGGCCCCCCGTCCCGCCGGAGATGACAGCTACTTTCATAAACCAGCCTCCCGCCGCCATAGATCGAAAACTTCAAAGCTGTTTTTCTCCGGGGTATAGCCAAAATCTTTTTTGAGCGCGCGGTTATCCAAAACAGGTCGATATTGCAAAAACCCAACCTGCTCGGGGCCATATTGTGTCAGCCCAAGGGGCTTGGCGATGAATAACGCGGTTTTCAGGCCCCACGCAGGAAGGCGGAGAACTGATTTTTTCATAACTCGCGCTAAATCACTCACCCCCATGGTGCCATCCCCCGCTACGTTAAAGATGCCGGTGGGACCATCTGATATGGCCCGGACGAGAATACGCGCCAGGTCACGGGTCCAGATAAAGACAAAAGGGCTTTCGCTCCCCCGAACGGCAAGCAGGCGCGGTTTATGAAACAGGGCAGTAATTTGGTTTTCGGTACCTTTTCCCAAAACGGTTCCGACCCGTAATATCACTTGCTCTAACTCCGGATGCTGTTGCCGGTAACGCTCAAGCATGATCTCCACTTGCCGTTTGTGATCAGAATAGGCAAATTCCCGGTTTCCTCTCACTGGGTCTTTTTCCTGAAGCGGGATCGGGTTATCCGCATGATATCCGTATGCTGCTCCGGAAGAAGTCACCACGATACGCCGCGTCTTGTAATTAACCGCCGCTCTTAGAACTTTTTCGGTGCCCGTTACATCAACTGCAAAAGCAAAATCTCGTCCGCTTCCCTTCGGTGGATTAACGATCGAGGCTAAATGAATGATCACATCTGGCTTTTCATTCCCGATGATTAGATCTGGATCGTCGGATGTGATGTCCATGCGCTGAAACCGGATGTTATCCGGGAGCTTGTTTGGTTTCACGATGTCTGTTGCCAGCACATCATAGCGGGGATCGTCTTTTAAAAGGGAGATGAGCTCTTGCCCGACCATGCCAGCGGCGCCCGTGATCAAAACTTTCTGTATCACCTTGGGGCCTCCGTCCTTGCGAATAGCATGGCAAGGCCGAGGCCGGAAATGGCGTGCCAGATGCCCCAAAAGGCAGCTGCCACAGCCATTCCCCCCAGCCCCCCGAAAAATGCAAAAATCAGAACGAGCCCAAGGCCAGAATTTTGGATGCCGGTCTCAATGGTGATGGCGCGCCGGTTATACGGGCTGACCCCGCCGATCGTCGCGGCCACCCAGCCCCCTCCCAGAGCGAGGGCGTTATGGAGGATGACCAAACCTGCAACGGCGCCTGCAAAGTTCAGGAAGAAATCCCAATTGGCGAGCAACGCAAGAATAATAAAGGCAATAAAAATTCCCATTGCGAGCCATTGAAGTGGTTTTCTGATTTTCCGTGTAATGTCAGGCTTTCGCATATTGAGCTGCACCCCAAGGATGAGGGGTAGAACCAGCATGAGTCCGACCGTGATTGCAATCTGCACAGGGTCGATGGTGGTTTTTTGCAAAATCTCGCGTGTGGGGCCATAAAGGCCGCCCCAAAGGGCGATGTTAATAGGGGTGAGCAGGATCGCCCCTATTGTGGCAAAGGCAGTCATGGAGACAGAAAGGGCCGCATTGCCACCGGCGCGATGGGTGATGAAATTTGAAATATTACCGCCGGGGCAGGCCGCCACCAAAATCAGCCCAAGGGCAATTGAGGGGCGGGGTTCCGTGATCAGCACCAGAATAAAGGTCAGAATAGGCAGAACCAGGAACTGTGAAATAAGCCCAATGATCAAAGGTTTGGGGGCTTTGCCCAATCGTTTGAAATCGTCTGGTTTCAAGTCGATGGCAATGGAAAACATCACGATTGCCAAAATGGCATTAAGAAGGGTGAGGGACGCCGGACTGAAGTTCAGCGTAATTTCGTCAATTCCGGTCATGACGCTGCCCCCTTCAGCTTTTTGATCCAGCCGGTGACTGCGCCCCGATAAGTGGCCTTATCCACATAATAGGCCATGCGGGCGAGTTTTAGGTAATTCATGCCACCTGTTGCCCGTTCAAACCCGCTGGATTTTGTGGTTTGCAACTCTTTCGCTGCGGCGCTTCCCTGCTCTAACCCCTTAATGTACCGGGCGATCATCTCGGCTTGCTCATGGCGGCCCTGCCAACCAAGGCCTGACGCTTCCACCATGCCAAGAAGAAACAGATCATCGCGATTTGGGTGCATGGCGTTGAGATACATATGCGGAGCATCTCCCTGCCAATTCAGCAGTTCTTTATCGATAAATGGATAATGGAGTTTATATCCGGTTGCCGCGAGGATCATATCATAATCATCCTTGCTGCCATCGGTGAAATGGACGGTTTTGCCTTCCAGATGATCGATGTCTTTACGGATTTTGATATCCCCGTGGCCCGCATGATAAAGGACAAGGGAATTAACCACCGGATGGCTTTCGTAAAGCTGATAATCCGGCTTGGGGAAGCCGTATTTCTGCGGATCGCCAACAAACCATTTAAGGATCATTCCATCAATTCGCCGTTTGAGCCACATGGGCAGCTTAATCAGGCCCCCCATCGTGTCCGCAGGCTTGCCAAATACGTATTTGGGGACGAAATAATAGCCCCGCCGCATGGAAAGGTCGCATTTTGCCCCGTGATGGATTGCGTCCACTGCGATATCACATCCAGAGTTGCCGGCCCCTACAATCAGAACCTTTTTTCCGGTCAATTGATTTGGATATCGATATTCGGAGGAATGAATGATATCGCCCGTAAATTCCCCTTTGAAGCTGGGCAGATTGGGTTCTGACAAAGTGCCATTGGCAATCATCAGACCTTTAAAGGTCGCACTTTGTTCTCCATCTTTATTTTTCCATGTCACTTTCCAGCCGTCACCCGGGCCACCAACTGGCTCCGCTTTTAAAACTTCGGTCTCAAACAGATAATCGTCTTTAAGGCCAAAATGATCTGCGAAATCCTGGAAGTAGCTTTTTAGATCCCTGTGGGATGGATACTCGGCTATCTCCTCTTTCATGGGGAAGTCGGTAAATTCCGTCATGCGCTTCGACGAAATTAGGTGCGCCGTTTCATACATAGTGGATTTGGGCCCGTCGATATCCCATAGCCCGCCCACATCTGAATGTAATTCAAAGCCCTGATAAGGAATGCCCAGTTCCTTTAAAACTTTCGCCATGGCAAGCCCCATTGGGCCTGCCCCGATGAGGGCATATCTGTTATTTGTATCGTTCATTGTTCCTCCCCACTTTTATTAGATTGAACAATTGTACAAAATAAGGCAATAAGTTTTTTCTAAAGGAGAGTTTTGTTGAGTACATTGCGAAAGAGAGCCCCCTCCGCTAGATCGCTGGAGACGAAGGCTAAAATTCTGGATGCGGCTGAGATGGTGTTTGCCGAGCGGGGCTTTGAAGGGGCGTCTCTTCGCGATATCGCAGGGCAGGCAGCGGTTCCGGTTGGGCTTGTCCATCACCACGGAGGCAGCAAGGAGGAACTTTTTTGTCAGACGGTGCGCCGCCGGGCCTCTGAAATGGCCGATATTCGCCAGCAAAGCCTTGAAGAATTAAAAGCTGCTGGCGATCTGACGCTCCATAAAATATTGGATTGTTTTATGCGGGCGTATATGACGCTGGCTGAGACAGGCGGTGATCATTGGCGGGCTTACGGGCGCTTGGTTGCACATGTCTCCTCTGATCCGCGTTGGCGGGAGCTGACGGCAGAATGTTTTGACCCGACGGCGGGTCTTTACTTGGACGAAATCTTGAAATTATACCCGAAGGCGGACCGGGCGGCAGCGGCGGCGGGTCAAGTTTATTCCGTCTCCAGCATGTTGGCGCATTTAAACTCTGGTTGGCGGATTGATGCGCTTGGCGATGGCCATAACGAGCGAGAGCTGGATCGCCTTGTCACCTTTTGCGCAGCAGGTTTTGAGGCGATCCTCATCAAAGTATAAAGGTTCAGGTCCTTTGTTTGCCAAGGCCGAAGCGCTTGAAGAAGCAGTCGTCGGTCTTCGCAGAAACATAAAATACAGAAACTAATGTGAGGGCGGCAAAGACCAGAATGATCTGCTTGAAATCCGCCTCAAGGGTAAATAGCGCCATAACAATCAGCGAAGAAATAACCATGGCCAAAGAGTTTACAATGTTGAGTCCGGCAATAATGCGGGCATGATGTTCTTTATCGCCGCGGTCTTGAATAAGCGCGTAAAGGGGCACCACAAAAATCCCGGCGGTAATGGAAATTGCACTCAAATCCAGAAACACACGCCATCCCCCATTATTCAAAAACTCCATGTGGCCAAGTGCAGTTGAGGATTGTGCGTAATCTCCGACGGCGAAGGCAAAATCTGTCATGAAGCCAGCCATAAACAGTAGGGGCACAAGAAATTCTCGAAAAAGTCTGTTCTATTGTTTCAGAACAATTAAGCGTTGAAGCAGGAGAAGTGAAATCAGATTCAAATTTTCAAAATGATTTAGGT
>JAEPMY010000083.1 GCA_017643685.1 Sneathiella sp. | reverse complement strand
GCTTAACCAGCATGTGATCAAAGCCTTGTTGTCACGCTTGAGTGTGGATGTTCAAGTGGTTGAAAACGGTGAACTGGCTGTCGATGCCGTGCGGCAAAACCCCGACATTGATTTGGTGTTGATGGATGTCCACATGCCGGAGATGGACGGGATTGAAGCTACAAGGCGTATTCGCGCGCGGGAAGATGGAAAACATATTCCTATCATTGGTCTGACTGCCGAAGCATTCAGTGATCGTCACGTCGTGTTTAAAGAAGCTGGAATGAATGAGGTTATGACCAAACCTTTCACAGAGGCGGCTTTGCTGAAAGTTGTGTCGACATATGCACCAGAGAAAACCACTTTGGTTGAGCCGGAAGTAAAAAATCCTGAAAAGATGCTGCTGCCTGAAAATCTAGCTCAAGATGAGAATGCAGCAGAAATGAGTAATAGTAATAACATTCTGTCCCCAGCAGTGGATCTGCCGGTCGGTAGTGATATGAAGCTTCGGGAGTATATTGATCAATTGGGTGCGGACGTAACTGTGTCCCTTATTTCTAAAAGCCCTGAGACCATCGAAAAAGAACTGGGTGTTCTAAAAGCTGCGATGGATGCCGCTGATCAGGCTTTGATTTTCCGTTCGGCACATACTATTGCCGGTGTAGCAGGCTCTATGTGCGCAGACAAACTGGCGCTGCAAGCCTCTATTATCGAGAAAAACTCTGAAGACCTCGAAGTCGTTCAAGCTGTCTTTCCGGAATTTTCTGACACTGCAACGCACACTATCTCCTGGTGGCAGGATGTGGTGACGCAGCTACAAGCTTGACCGCCATACATTAATCTTCTCCCCCAAATAAGGCGGATATTAGCACGCTATTGGATGTGAATAGTCCGGGTTTCACTGTTTTGGTCGCTGGTGAAGCGCGCTCTTATTCCGATATCCCTCTCTATATCTCGTGAAAATGGAGGGGCATTATGAGTGAAGAGTTGATACCTGAAGATCAGTTGGTAGAAGTTGTTGAAGATAAACCGACCCTGAACCGGAATAACGCAGAAGAGACACTCGCAGAAATCGCACCGGAGGGCGGCAGCAAAAAAGTTGCTTCCTCAGCTGGTGGCGGGGATGGTTTTGTATCTTATGTCGCGGAAAACCTACCTGATGGTCTTGGTATTCATCAACTGTTGGAGCCAACGGCCTTATCTTTTGAAACGCCAGATGTGCCAGAATATCAAAGGTTGGAAGAAGTTACCCAAAACATAATTGCGGAGCCAGAGCCAACTCCGGATGAGCCGCTCACTTTAGTAGGCACAGAAGTTTCATTCATCTATTTCTTTATTCAGATTTATGTTTTCCCATTTATTCAATGCGGCCAATGGCGGACGGCGGAAGCCGTGTTAGATGAGGTTGCTTGTTTCACACCGTCGGTTGATGACAGTTTGGAGGGCGGAAGTGCTGCTGATTTAATCATTGGTCTTGTGGGAGATGATTATCTGATTGGATATGAAGGCGACGACACCCTTTTTGGAAACCAGGGCTGCGACACCTTTGTGGGTGGAGGTGGCAATGATACTCTACTCGGCGGAGCAAGTTCAGACATTCTTATTGGTAGTGGCGGTGATGACTATCTTGTTGGAGGGCACGGATCAGATATCTTCACATATATCTCTATTGAAGATGGGCATGATGTGATCAAGGATTATTCTTTCGGAGATATTGTCGATCTGGATATGCTCTTTGACGAATTGATTGAGAGCGGCGGCACGTATGAGAGAACCTACAATCTTGAAGTTTCTCCCGAAGATGAGGGCAAACACTGGTGGCAGAAGAAGGATTATATTCTGACGGTCGAGGGGGATGGTGCTGATGACTTTTCAGTTTTGTTCCAGGATCTCAAATATTATGAGTTTGAATGGCTGAAAGGAAATATCATCATTGATGAAGCTGGAACGCCAATGTGATGTGGGGTGCCGCTTCGTGCTTTTTGGTTAGGTTGTGGCCATTGATTTGCATACATCCACAAAGGAGCTGACGATCACGCTTTTTTCCTCTTTTCGGTAAACAATCGACATTTGAGTACCGATATTGCGTGTCGGGTCAGATAAGTGCTTAAACACAATTTCCGGATAGGAAATACGGGCGGCACATTTTGGCACCAATGCAACCCCAAGCCCTGCAGATACAAGGCTGATTTGCGTTTGAATTTGTGGGGCGGTCTGGGCAATGGTTGGGGTAAAGCCAGCCTCGCGGCATGCCAACAGAACCAGTGCATGAAGGTTCGGTGAGATATTATGAGGGAAGAGGATGAAACCATCTTCTTTCAAATCGCTTAAATTGATTTTGTCTTCTTTCGCGAGCGGATGGTTCTGCGGTAAAACCGCGACCATTTCCTCTGAGGAGAAGTCGATTTGGTGATAAAGCGCGCCGCCTGTAATCGGGGGGCGGAGAAGTCCTACATCAATTTCGTTTTTCGATAAGGCCTCAATCTGCTCAACGGTCGCTAACTCTTTAAGGTCAAGCTCAACGTCCGGGAACAGGGTCCGGAACTGACGCACGGTTTTAGGGAGTGCCTCGTAGACAGCAGACCCCACAAAGCCAAGCTTCAAACGGCCGAGAGCCCCTTGGGCCGCGCGCACCGTATCATTTGTAAGCGCTTGCATTTTTTCGAGTGTTTCGTACGCCCCTACGAGAAAAACCTCACCGGCTGGCGTTAGGACAACTTTTTTGGTATTTCTATCAAATAACAGGACACCCAACTCCTCCTCCAGTTTTTTGATGGAAAGGCTGAGAGGGGGTTGCGTCATATTCAGACGCTGGGCCGCTAGACCAAAGTGTTTTTCTTCGGCTACAGCGATAAAATGTCTAAGATGTCGAATGTCAGGCATGCTTTCATTAATATATATAATGTATGTTTTGTAAACTAATAATATATTGGATGTCTGAATTCCTTTCTGCCATAGTGAAGCTGACCTCAACGCCATCGGCGGGTTCGATGGGATAAAAGAAGAAGAAAAAGATGAATTTCGAACTGACAGAAGATCAAAAAGCGGTGCGGGAGCTGGTCCGCCGCGTTGCCAATGAAAAAGTAGCTCCGCGGGCAAATGAAATCGATAAAACAGCAGAATATCCGCAAGATATGTTCGACCTGCTGAAAGAGTTGGGCTTGTTTACCCTCCCATTCCCTGAAGAATATGGCGGATCCGAAGATAGTGTTTCCTGCTGTCTTGCGATCGAAGAGCTAGGGCGCGTTTGTTATAATACAGCTTATCTGCTGCTGGTTCAGTGGTTGCCATTTGGGGCTATTTTGGCCGGAGGCTCTGAAGAGCAAAAGCAGAAGTATCTTCCGGGACTCGCCTCTGGTGATCTGCGAGGTGCTTTTTCAACGACAGAGCCGCAAAGCGGATCTGATGTTGCGGGTATCAAAACCCGCGCGGTTCCGGTTGATGGTGGATATGTAATTAATGGTGCCAAAATCTGGTGTACCAATGCCGAAGTTTCCGACTTTGTCTTGGTCGCGGCAAAAGTGGGAGAGGGCAAGGGCACCGGTAACATCAATATGTTTATTATTGATAGGGATACGCCGGGCTTTGAAATTGGCAAAAAGGAAGACAAGATGGGTGCCCGCGGGGTGCCATCCAATGGCCTGTTCCTCTCCGATGTATTTGTGCCAACAAGTGCCCGCCTTGGCCCTGAGGGGAAAGGCTTCAAAATCGTGATGGAAGCTTTCAATAAATCTCGCCCTTACATCGGCGCGCGCGCTATTGGGCTGGCCCAGGGTGCGATTGACCATACAATCGGATTTATTAAAGAGCGTAAAGCCTTTGGTCAGCAAGTGTCTGACTTCCAAGGCGTTCGTTGGATGATTGCGGACATGGTCACGCAAACGGAAGCATCTCGGTTGATGGTTTATAAAGCGGCGGCGATGGTCAATGCCGGGGTTCGCGGAAATGATCTGGCGGGTATGGCGGCAATGTCAAAATTGATGGCAACTGATACAGCCATGAATGTTGCAGAGAACGCGGTGCAACTGTTTGGTGCGGCAGGCATCTCTTCTGAATATCCAATCGGGCGCTATTTCCGTGATGCAAAAGTTCTGAAAATTGTGGAAGGCACAAATCAGATCCAGCGGAACATTATCGGTAAATTGGCGCTGGCGGATTAAGGGGGGATTCATGGAAACTGTAGGGCTTGGATTATTCTTTGAGGATCTGCCGCTTGGGCGGCAGTTCCAGACAATTGGCCGTACCGTCACAGAAGCAGATATTGTCAGCTTCATTAATGCGACAGGCATGCAGGAAGTTCTGTTTATGAATACAGAATATCTTGCCAAGTCTGAGGATATTAAAGGGCGGGTCGCGCCGGGTGCGCTTGTGTATTCCTTTGTCGAAGGGCTGCTGGTTCAATCCACGATGCAATATACAGGACTTGCCTTCCTGAATATGGAATTGGATGTAAAAGGCCCGGTCTTCGCGGGCGATACCATTCACGCCGAATGCGAAGTGATTGAAAGTCGTTTGAGTAGTAAGGCGGGGCGAGGCCTTGTTCGAACACGGAACAAAGTTGTAAAGCAGGATGGGACTGTTGCGATGATTTATACGCCGTTACGGTTGGTTAAATGCCGTGATTAGGAGCTGATTTATCGCTCAAAAAAGCCCGGCAGGTTGTCGGGTTTTTTTGTGTGTAAATTGGAGGTTTTAAAAAAGAAAAATGCAAAAAGCCAACATCGAAGAAAAACCAGGGGAGGCCTTGTTCTGGCGAACATAGGGACGGGTATCAATTGATATTCCCGAACCAAACGATGTGGCTTTTTGCAATCCAAAACGGAAAGAAAAATTTGGGTAGGGGTTTTAGACGCACACCCTGCACTGACTAGTTCCCCATTTATTTTTGTTGTTAAAAGGAAACTATCATTCACGAATGAATGTATCAATAGAAAAATGCATTTATTTTCAAAAAAATCCCATTTTCTTGCCATAAGTTGCGAAGCAGTTGAAAATAAAGTGTTTTTCTGTAAAAGTTCCTATTAGGGAATTTATCTGTTAGTAAACGCCCGGAAAATAATGGGCGAATAAACAAGAACAATAAGGGATTTTTAATGGGACAGGCGGAGACAGCCGGTCGCCGGACGCAGCAGCAGCGCCGCGAGGAGACCCGTGCCAAGCTCATACAAGCCGCAATCGATATTATTCGCGATCAGGGGGCGGCGCATTTAACCACGGCCAAGGTGGCGAAGGCCGCAGGTATGACGCGCGGGGCTATTCAATATCATTTTGAAAATCCCAAAGATATGCTGCGCGAAGTGATTATTGTTGTTGTTGGCTTTTTAAGTGATCAGCTGGAGGCTGAAAACCTCTCCGATATGGGGAAAACAGCAAGACTATCCCGCGTGGTGGATTTGTATTGGCATGGTTACCGCAGTAGCACCTATGAGGTGTTTATTGAGATTGCGGTACATGGTCGGCTGGACCCAGAATTTGGACAAATCGTTGCTGATGCGCTAAAAGTGCTTGAAAAAGAGCGGGATGAGCAGTGGCTTCGGTTATTTGCGGACTTCCCTCAATCTGATCAGGCCAAATTGGAATGGCGATCTCATTTGTTGGTTATTTTGCGCGGCCTTGCGCTTCGGCAGATGTTTTCAGAAACACCAGAACAAGTCGATGGCATCTACGAATATGCCAAAGAAACCTACATTGCCGATATCTGCAGGCGGGCAAAGCTGAACTGATCCAGCAAACGCCCGAACCATAAAAAGGGGAATGTATGCTGGAAAGTGCATTTCTGAAACAAGCCGATAGCTGTGAAATGTTAGGCTCCCCTTTTACAGCGCGAATTCTAAGGCTTTTGGCATCCAAGTCCCCTGAAAATGGGCCGGTTTGGCAGAAAATTCGAAATTGGCCGGGGGATGTTACGGCCACCGGTGATGCGGTGGCATTGCGTTTTGCCTCAGCCTTGCATGGTTTGGTGCTTGAGGGGCAATCAGAAACACTGGCGTCTGTCTATCCGCCAAATCATGAGATGGTGTCGGATGCAAAGCTGTGGCAAGTGATCCATGCAAATGTTGATCAGCATTCAGAGTATGTGTTGGAGCGACTAACTCGTCCGCCGCAAACTAATGTGACCCGGCGGAGCTCGGCTATTCTTCTGGGCGCGGCAGAGGCCGTGCGCCAAACTGGTATTCATCGCTTAAAGACATTTGAGGTTGGGGCAAGTGCAGGCCTCAACCTTCATTGGGATCAGAATTTTTACGATTTCGGTGGGCAGCAATGGGGCAATCCCGCAGCACCCATTGCGCTAACGCCAGATTGTTCCGCTCGTTTTGAAGCTTTTCCGGAAATAGAAGTTATCTCGCGGCGCGGGTGTGATCTGACCCCATTAGATTTGACGGATAGGGGAGAGCAGCTTCGCCTGATGTCTTATGTTTGGCCAGATCAAACCGATCGATTGTCGCGGTTAAAAGCGGCAATTGAACGGTTCGCAGCAAGTGCTCTCAAAGTTGAAAAAGCAGATGCCGTCAGTTGGTTGGAAGAGGTACTGCAAGAGCCAACCGACAATTCGATACGGTTTGTGTATCACACAGTCGTTGCGCAATATTTTCCCGAAGAGGTTAAGCAGGCGTTTGAGCTCTGCTTGCAGAAGGCGGGAGAGAGAGCATCGAAAAACACACCTCTTGCTTGGTTGTCTATGGAGACCGATGGCGGCATTGAGGGGGCGCTTCTAAGGCTGACGGTTTGGCCAGAGGGGCGAGTGGTCGACCTCGCCCGTGTTGATTTTCATGGGCGATGGGTTAGACCAATTATTTAATATTAACCGGTTATTTAAGGATATTGCGGAAATCTTCAGTTTTGGCCATGATTTCCTGATCTGGGTAGGGTTTTGCCTCTCCAACGCCCCAGATTGGGCCGGGCCAGGCTTCATCCGTTTGCCATCTGGCTACAATGTGAATGTGAAGTTGCGGCACCATATTGCCAAGCGCGCCGATGTTGATCTTCTGTGGTTGGAAATGCTGATACAGACGATCCGCGACAAATCTTATTTCATCGCTTACCGTTCTATAAGTGTCTGTCTCCAGCAGGTGTAGCTCTACCGCATTTTCAACTTCAGGAACCAGAATAACCCATGGATAGCGCGAGTCGCGGGCTAGAAGAACCTGGCTGACCTCCAACTTTTTGATGAGGGTTGTATCGGCTTGGAGTTGGGGGTGCAGTGTAAACATGGTGGCTTTCTTCATTCCTTGTGGACTTCAAAGGATCATAAAACAAGTTCAGTATTTGTGGTAGAATTTCAGAAAAGGTCAATGAAAGGGAGGTGTTTCATGACAGGTTTATTTGGCACTGCTGTTAAGCGGCAGGTTGTTTTTATTCTTAGTATTCTGCTTTTCTCCGTTTCTTTCGCAAATGCTGAGAAAGCACGCATCACCTTCCTGCACACCAATGATATGGGGGAAATTGCGGGTAAGCCAGGCTTTGGTGGTTTTCCGGAATTGGCAACCTTGATACGACAGGAGCGGCGGCGAAATCCAAATGCGATCGCCACTTTCGGAGGTGATTTAATCTCGCCGTCTTTGATGTCGGGACTTTCCAAAGGCGCGGAAATGGTTGAGATGATGAATGCGCTCAAAATCGACGTTGCAGTACTTGGTAATCATGAATTTGATTTTGGTGAAGATGTGACGCGGGCGCGGGTGAAGCAGTCAGAATTTCCTTGGCTTGCAAGCAACGTTTCCATGTCTGGCGGTGATCCCTTAGGGAGCCAGATGAATGCGATCCGAGAGGTGGGCGGTTATAAAATTGGGTTCTTTGGCATTACCACGCCCCACACCGTTGATCTTTCGTCCCCCAGTGACAAGGTGAGGTTTGGCGATATTATCTCCGCGGCCGAAGGGCAAGTGGAGGAGCTTAGAAGCGTGGGGGCAGATATCGTCGTTGCATTGACGCATATGAATTATGCTGACGACCTTCGTCTGGCGCGGGAGGTGCCCGGGATTGATGTGTTGCTTGGCGGTCATGATCACCGCGTTATTGCCCTTCAAGAAAATGACGTTTCCATCTTACAGGCCGGATCTGACCTTAGATATCTTGGAGTGTTAGACTTGGATGTAGAGCGGCTTGAAAAGCGGGGTAAGCAGGTCCTGCAAATTGTACCAACTTGGCGGATGCTCGCAACGCGTGATGTTGCTCCATCAGCGGATATTGCCTCCAAAGTCGCCGCGTTTGAGAAATCTTTGAATGAAGAACTGAATATAGAGATCGGGCGAACAGATATTGAGCTGGATACAAGGCGCACGTCCGTTAGGGGGCAGCAAACAGTGTTTGGCACGCTTATCGCGGCCGCAATGCGGGATAAAGTTTCTGCTGATTTTGGTTTTACTAATGGTGGCGGTATCCGCGGGGATCGTACTTACGAAGCGGGCAGTATCTTGACACGGCGTGACATCCTGAAAGAGCTGCCATTCGGTAATGTGACCGTTTCTGTCAAATTATCCGGTAGCGACGTCGCAAAACTGGTTGAGCATAGCGTATCAGAAATTGAAGAGGGTGCCGGTCGCTTCGCCCAGTTTGCAGGGCTGACATATGATTTGGATGTTACCAAGCCAGTGGGGCAGCGAACGTCCAATATTAAAATTAATGGTGCAATGCTAGACACGTCGAAGACCTATATCGCGGCGACAAATGATTATGTTGCAAAAGGCGGCGACGGATACGCGATGCTCAAAGATGCGCCAAAGATTGTGGATGCCGCCGCTGGTGAATTGATGGCGAGTACAGTGATTGATGCGATCAAGAAGATGGGTGTTATTCGCCGTTAAGCTGATTGAGGAGAGCCTTCTGATCTGGCCGCTTGCATAACCTGTGCAAGCGGCTATTCTGTGCCAAAAAATAATGGAGAATAATAATGAGCGAAGCGCCTTCCAATTCCTCCCCAGCCTCTGCCTCTGAACTGCCTGATCGTCCGTTTACCCCATATCCAACTTTGATGGCAGAAGCCGCCGCCGCGCATCCTGATTTACCTGTTATCACTGTGGAGGGGGTATCTCTCACATGGAAGGAGTTCCTGCCGCGGATCAATAAGGTTGCCAATATCCTGAAAAGTCGGGGGATTGGACGCGGCGATTATGTTGCGGTTTTGGCGCGTAGCAGCTTGGAATATGTCACTGTGTTTATGGGAACTTTGGCAAGTGGCGCGTGTATCGTTCCGCTTTCTGGTATGGCGTCCAGTGAGCAGCTGGAAGGCATGATGAATGACAGCGGCTCCAAGATGTTGTTTGGTTCTGCGTCTACCAAAGAACTGATTGCGCCTTTCAAAGGTAAGCTTAAAAATGTACCTGAGGATGGATATGTTGCCTTTGATTTTGAAGACGCAGACTGGCAGTCCTTTGATGGCTTGATGGCAAATGCGTCTGAAGAGCCTGTGGATGTCGATATTCAGCCAGAAGACCCATTTAATCTGATTTACTCTTCAGGCACCACGGGCGTTCCAAAGGGAATTGAGCAAAGCCACGGCATGCGGTTCCAGCATGTGATCCGTTTTCAGGCAATGGGGCTTGATGAGGGCGCAACATGTCTAGTTTCAACCTCGCTTTATTCAAACACCACATTGGTTGCGATGCTGCCGCCAATTGCGATGGGTGGCCGTGTCATTGTTATGCCAAAATTTGGTGTGGAGGAGTATCTGAACATTGCTGAGAAAGAGCGGGTTACTCATACCATGCTTGTTCCGGTTCAGTATCACCGGATTATGAAGCATGAAGATTTTGATAAATATGATCTCAGCTCCTATCAACTGAAACTGTCAACAAGTGCGCCTCTGCGAGAAGATGTGAAGCGGGATATCGCTGCCCGCTGGCCTGGTAAGATGATTGAAATTTACGGAATGACGGAAGGGGGCGTAGGTACTGTTCTCTCTGTTACGGAATTTCCGGATAAATTGGGATCTGTCGGTAAGGCTGGTCTGGGCGCGGAAATTCGCATTATTGACGAAGAAGGGAAAGAGCTTCCAGTTGGTGAGATCGGGGAAATCGTCGGCCGCTCCACTGCAATGATGAACGGGTATCATAATCGGCCAGACTTGACCGAGGAGATGATCTGGATGTCATCGGAAGGGGAGCGCTTCTTTAAAAGCGGTGATATGGGTCGTCTTGATGAGGATGGTTTCCTTTATCTTCTGGATCGTAAGAAAGATATGATTCTGTCCGGCGGGTTTAACATTTATGCGGCGGATATTGAGGCAGAATTGATTAAGCACTCCTCAATTGACGATGTGGCGGTAATTGCGATTCCAAGTGAAGAGTGGGGGGAGACGCCTCTGGGGCTTGTCGTGCTTGAAAAAGGAGCCAAAGATACTGCCGTTGAAATCAAAGAATGGGTGAATGCGCGTCTTGGTAAAACGCAGCGTGTCTCAGATATTGTTTTTCGGGAAGAGCTGCCACGCAGTACCATTGGTAAGATCTTGAAGCGCGAACTGCGTGATGAGTATCTAAAAAGTCGAACTGTCACATAAGCCGTTTTGCTGACTTGACTTAATTTACCCATGGTTAATAAATATCTGCCAGCATGTCAAAAATGGATCAGGCTATCTAATCCATTGACATATAGTATTAAAGTATCAGTGCTGAGCGGAGCGCATGTCGACGGAAGCTGCAGAGAAAAACAAGGGGGACGCGGGTAAGCGCCCACTTAAAGAGCGGTTGAAACTTTGGTGGGAAGGTTATGAAATCCGCCAGAGTACAGCCATGCCTGCACCTGTGGAAGAAGAACCTCCAGCAGATGAAGGGCCACCGACTGTTATGGGCTGGGCCGTTAGCCGCCAGAAATCCGTTGTCACCTTGTTTGGGGATGGCATGGTGCGATGCATCCCCGATGATGTGAAAAAGCGCATGACGACCCCGATGGGCATCAATAAGACCATGAGCATTGCTGAAATTGGCGCTGGTCTTGGTGGCTTTGCCTCATGGGTTGTTGATGAGTTTGATGCCTATGTTGACGCCTATGAGGAAGAAGAGGCGTTGGTTGAGGCGGGGCGAGAGCTCATAAAAATGGGCGGGCTAACACGCTATATCAAATATCATCAGGCTGATTACGAAAATTTTGAGCCGAAAGATAAATCCGCGAACGTGGTTTATTCCGCTGAAGCTCTGTTCTGTGTTCAGGATAAGCAGTCTTTATTTAATCGAATTCATGGCATGTTGAAGCCCGAAGGGCAGTTGATGATGTCGGATTACATGCTGGATGGGCTGGGGGAAAATGACCCTAACATTCAGAAATGGTTCGAGGATGAGCCAAAACGGCCGCATCTGGTAGATGTGCAGAAAACGCGCGCCATGATGACCAAGGCCGGGTTTGAGGTCAGCATCGCAGAAGACATTACCGAAGAATACAAAGCCAATGTTTTGAACGCGTTCGCTGAATATGCGCGGCGGACGAGCCGCGGTGAGAAAAGCGGACATCTGCATGATTGGGTTCTGAAGGAGGGCGAACTTTGGACTGCCCGGGTGAAGGCGATGGAATCAGGTGCGCTGAAAGTTTTCCGTATTTATGCGCGTGTCCCTGCAGAGATCAAATAATCTTAGCTTTTAAAACCGCTGTAGGTTACTGATTTCAATGGATTTCTATCCGTTTATCGATTGTCGCAGAAAAATGCCATTTACACGTTGACACGTAGAGATCTTGTCATTATGTTCCGGCACTCAAATCCAGAAACATTTTTTTGGGAACAGAATTATGAAAGTTATTAACTCGCTCAAATCTGCGAAAAAACGTCATCGCGATTGCCGCGTCGTCCGTCGTAAAGGGCGGGTATACGTCATCAATAAAACAAACCCTCGCTTCAAAGCGCGTCAGGGCTAACTGATTGCTGCATTGAAGGAAATCCTTCTGGATTTCTGGATGGTGAAAAAAGCCGCTCGTCAGATGACAGAGCGGTTTTTTTGTATCTAAATCACCGCTATATTACCTCTCAGGTCGAGATAGAGGATAGGCGGTAATATGGTTATGATGCCAAAGCCCGATGAAGAGGTTCTTGCAAAAAGGGACTATCTCATCGATGAGCTGCGCAAAATCGTCAATGATCCGGAAGGGGTCATTGATCAGGAGGCAGGCCTTCGTGCCTTTGAATGCGACGGCTTAAGTGCATACCGCCAACTTCCCATGATTGCGGTCCTGCCGGAAGACAAGCAGGAAATTGCTGAAATTCTGAAGCTTTGCGCCCGCGAGAAAGTAAATGTGGTACCGCGCGGCGCAGGGACCTCTCTTTCTGGTGGGGCATTGCCACTTGCAGACGGGGTTCTACTAGGTCTTGGCAAGTTTAACCGTATTCTTGAAGTTGATTATGATAACCGCTGCGCTGTTGTGCAGCCGGGCGTTACAAATCTTGCCATTACCGATGCGGTGAAATCCGACGGATTTTATTACGCGCCAGACCCATCCAGTCAGATTGCCTGTACCATCGGCGGGAATATCGCTGAAAACTCCGGCGGGGTGCATTGTCTGAAATACGGTCTGACCACCAACAACGTTCTCGGCGTTGAAATGATCACAATGGAAGGTGAAATCCTTCAGTTAGGCGGTAAGCATCTGGATGCAGAAGGGTATGACCTGATGGGTATCATTACCGGTTCTGAAGGACTTCTGGGTGTTATCACTGAAGTAACCGTTCGGCTTTTGAAAAGCCCGGAGCATGTGACGGCTCAGCTTATCGGTTTTCCAAGCAGTGAGCAGGCGGGTGATTGCGTTGGTCAGATTATTGGCTCAGGTATCATTCCGGCGGGCATGGAGATGATGGATAAATACGCCATTCATGCGGCTGAGGAGTTTTGTCATGCAGGCTATCCACTGGATGTAGAAGCGTTGTTGATTGTTGAACTTGATGGGCCCGTTGTGGAGATTGAGTATAATAACGCTCAGATTGATAAAATTGCCAAAGAATGTGGTGCAACCGTTATCAAGCAAAGCCAGAGTGAGCAGGAACGGATGACGTTCTGGCTTGGTCGTAAATCTGCCTTCCCGGCGGTTGGTCGGTTGTCACCAGATTACATGTGTATGGATGGCACAATTCCTCGCAGTAAACTTCCGGAAGTGTTGCGTCGGATGAATGAATTATCCGCGCATTACGGCCTTCGTGTTGCGAATGTTTTCCATGCGGGGGATGGTAATCTACACCCTCTTATTCTGTTTGATGCGAACGCACCTGGCGAATTGGAAAAATGCGAACAATTTGGCGCAGATATCCTGAAGCTTTGCGTTGAGGTTGGCGGTGTTTTAACCGGTGAGCATGGTGTCGGTGTTGAAAAGCGTGACCTGATGGGGGAAATGTTCAGCGAAGTGGATCTGAAGCAGCAGCAGCGCTTGAAATGTGCCTTTGATCCCGAGGGGCGTTTGAACCCTGGCAAGGTATTCCCAATACTTCATCGGTGTGCCGAACTTGGCAAAATGCATGTTCATAATGGTGAACTGCCCTTCCCAGATATCCCAAGGTTCTAAGTCATGGAAACAGTTAAAGTATCAGAAGATCGCCAGATCGAAGAACTTCTCACTTGGGCGCTGGCGGATCAGAAAACGATCAATCTTTTCGGTCGGAATACAAAGAAAGCGATTGGGTATGCTGTACAGGCCGATGTTAATTTGACGCTGCAAGACCTGACAGGCGTTACTTTGTATGAACCCGCCGAATTGGTTATGCGGGCGCGGGCCGGTTCAAGCCTTGTTGATATTCAGAAAACTTTGGATGATGCGGGGCAGATGCTTGCTTTCAGCCCACCTGATTATGGGCCGCTTCTTGGGGAAGAGGCTGGGCAGTCGACCCTTGGGGGTGTGTTCGCCTGTAATCTTGCAGGGTCTGATCGGATCAAGGCAGGGGCCGCGCGGGACCATTTGTTGGGTGTCGAGGGCTTCACTGGTCGTGGGGAGCCTTTCCATACAGGCAGCCGCGTGATGAAAAATGTAACCGGTTATGATCTGTGTAAGCTAATTGCTGGAAGCTACGGTACGCTTGCGATTGCAACGGAATTTACTTTCAAGGTATTGCCAAAACCAGAAAAGGTGCGAACCGTATTGGTTTACGGGGAGGCATTAGAAGGCGCGGTGAAAACCATGAACGCGGCGGTGTCATCGGTTCATGAGGTGTCTGCGGCTACTTATTTGCCATCAGATGTAGCCGCGAGGGTTGATATTGATCTGGTCCGTGATCCCGGCACATCAGTAACTGCGATCAAGGTGGAAGGGCCAGCCCCATCAGCGGAGTTTCGCTGTAATGCCCTTCGTGAGATGTTTAAGGGCAGCGGTGAAATTGAAGAGCTACATGGTCACCGTTCCGAGAAATTTTGGGAGGCCGTGCGCAACGTAAAACCTTTTGCTGAAGATCAATCCCGGATCATTTGGAAGGTTTCAGTGCCCCCTAGTGAAGCGGCAGGATATCTTGCAGATGTAAAAACTGATTTCCCGCATGTTGAGTATTTCTGTGATTGGGCGGGGGGATTAATTTGGCTCTCGCTCCCATCAGATACCATACGGGGAGGGGAAGCGCGTGTACGGAGCGGCCTCGGCGGTGGTCATGCGACCCTTATCCGGGGAAGTGATGAGTTGAAGTCTGATATCTCGCCTTTTCAGCCGCTGAACAGCATTAAAGCTCGGATCAGTGAAAGTATCCGTGAAGGCTTTGATCCTGAAGGTATTTTAAATCCGGGACGGATGTATTCAAAAGTGGACGGGAAGGAGTGAGCCGATGAAAACTGATTTTACACTGGCTCAGCTTGCTGATCCGAAATTTGCATTCTCCAATGACATCCTCAGAAAATGTGTGCATTGCGGGTTTTGTACCGCTACATGCCCAACTTATACAGAGCTTGGGGATGAGCGGGATAGCCCTCGTGGGCGGATTTATATGATCCAGCAGATGCTTCAAAGTGGGGAGCCAGCACCAGCTGATACGGTGACCCATATTGATCGCTGCCTCACATGTCTTTCCTGTATGACGACATGCCCATCCGGTGTGGATTATATGCATCTGGTTGACCATGCCCGCCAATATGTTGAAGAAACATATGAACGGCCCTTAATGGAAAAAGGTCTTCGGAAGATGTTGGGCATCCTATTGCCGCGGCCAAACCTGTTCCGTCTTGCCTTGTTTGGGGCGACATTGATGGGACCGCTTAAAACCCTTTTCAGCGGGCGGCTGAGGGCTATGCTGGATATGGCGCCCAAACAAATCGCGCAGCGTTCCATTTTGGATGAAGTTCCCCTTCATCAAGTGCAGGCGGAAAAAGCGGGTCGGGTTATTTTGATGACG
>JAEPMY010000041.1 GCA_017643685.1 Sneathiella sp. | reverse complement strand
TCCCCGCAGCATGCTCCTGCAGGATCGTAATAATCTGTTCTTCTGAAAATCTTTTGCGCTTCATAATTGGATCTCCTGATCATCTTTTACAGAAAATCCTAACTTTAGAAATGGCCCTATTTATGGGGAGGAGGTCAAGTTACACCGCCTCTGGAAATAAATGCTGTTTACACAGAACCATTATCCACGTCTCGAAGGCTCGCTGTGTTTTTGGAATTCTTTGAGCAGAAATTGAAATCTCGTCTGTGAACTAAAGCAGTTGTGCTTTTGTACACGCAACCAATCTATCGGAAAAAAGGGAGGCTTTTAACCTCCCTCTTTTATTTGTTTTTCTTCCGTCCAAGAAATTGCGTTAGGAGGAGAAGACTGGTGGAGACCAGTATCATGATTGTTGAAATTGAAGCTATGGTCGGATCAATTTGATCCCGTAGCGCGTTAAACATGTTTCGTGTAAGCGTCGCATTATCACCGCCGGAAACGAACATTGCCACAATGACTTCATCGAACGAAGTTAAAAACGCTAATAAAGCTGCCGTAATAACTGAAAACCTTATTTGAGGAAGGGTAACCAAAAAGAAAGCCTGCAGGCGGCTTGCACCTAAACTTCTTGCTGCGCGCTCCTGGCTCATATCAAAACTTTTAAGAGCCGCGCTGACCACAATCAGGACAAGGGGAAGCGCCAAGATAGTATGTGCGACTACAAGCCCAAGCATCGTGTTGACGATGCCAAGTTGCACATAAACGTAGAAGGCACCGATGGCGATCAGAATAACAGGGATCATGATCGGGGTGATCATTAAGAGAAACACAAACCGCACCAAAGCATGAGTGGATGTTGCTAGTCCATAAGCCGCCATCGTTCCAATGGGTGTTGCCACCAGCATGGTCAGAAAACCAGCTAATAAAGAGGTTCTTGTCGCAGACATCCAAGCTTCTGAACCGAAATAGAACTCATACCACCTTAGAGACCATTCCCGCGGCGGGAACTCTAGATATTGCGACTCAGAAAATGACATGGGAATGACGATAACTGTTGGAAGAACCAGCAGAAGCATGATGATCCCGGCGAGAAGATATAACCATAACCGCGCGCCATGGGTGATTTGTGTCTCGGAAGCAGGTTTTTTGAACCAATTTAACACTATCGGTGCCCCCCTAGAATATTGTCCAGGCTGACAAAACGGGAAGAAATATACAAAATTCCGAGCGTAATAAGCAAAAGAACAACCCCAAGTGCGCTGGAAGCGCCCCAGTTGAAAAAGAGTTCGATATTGCGAGTGATTTGCATCGCAACCATGATTACTTTGCCCCCGCCAAGGATTGCAGGTGTTACAAAGAAACCAAGGCTTAGAATAAAGACGATCAAGGCACCTGCAAAAAGTCCGGGAAAAGAGAGAGGCATAAAAACACGCCAAAACGCTTGCGTCGGCGTGGCTCCTAAATTGGCCGCAGCTTTAAGGTAATTTGTATCAATTGATTTCATAGAGCCATAGAGCGGCAATATCAAAAAAGGCAGCATAATGTGAACCATACCAATTAAGGTGCCATTGAGGTTATGCACCAGAGGGAGCGGTTCATCCCAGAGTCCCAGTCCGATACCCCACTCGTTTACCAGCCCTTTTCTTTGCAGTAAGACAAGCCACGCATATGTGCGAACCAATAATGAGGTCCAAAAAGGCAATAACACGGTTAAGAGGCAGATATTTGCAATCCTCTCGGGGAGTTGGGAGAGGAAATAAGCTAGTGGATAGCCAATCAACGCGCATAAACCGGTGGTGAGAAAGGCGACTTTAAAGGTTGTTAAAAAAATACGAGTGTAGGCTTTGCTATCCAACATTCGTTGATAGTTGGTGAGAGAGATCACTCCCTCATCTGACAAGAAGGATAGGTAAAACAACCAACCAACCGGTAACACCATAGCAATCATTATAATGATAATGGCTGGAGACGTTAGCCCAAGTAGAGATAGTCGCTCTCGCTGAGCCTGCCGTTTTAAAGCGTTCTGATTAAGATGAGAAGTCAGCTCACCCGTCATACTTCTCCTCCATCCGCAGCAATAAAGATTGTATCTTCGGGGTGGAGGCCGAGTTTTAGGGGATCGCCTACCTTTGCATTGGTGAGGGCGTGCCCGCTTCGTGTGTTCACTCTTACTGCAATAATAGAGCCGTCACTCACCTGCGTGTAGGTGAGCATGGTCTCTCCTTGATAAACCAGCTCTGTAATATGACCAGTGATCACATTCATATTGTCTGGCGTTTCACCTTGCAAGACGGCTAGCCGTTCAGGCCGTATCATTAGTAATAGATCACCATCAGGAATAGTCTTAGAGCTATGCTTAAGTGGGGCCCCGTTAAATAAAATCTGAGCTCCGTCCCTTGTCACAGTCAGGAATGCGCTCTCGCCGATAAACTCTGCAACAAATCTGTTCATTGGGTGGTTATATAAGTCGCGAGGGGCATCACATTGCATTAAGCGGCCATGATTGATGACCGCAATACGATCCGACATCGTGAGGGCTTCGCGCTGGTCATGGGTGACATAAACGGTTGTCATCCCCAGTTTTTCATGAAGCCTGCGAATTTCGATTTGCATATGTTCGCGTAGATTTTTATCTAGTGCCGAAAGTGGCTCATCCATCAGCAGGATACGCGGCTCAAAAACAATGGCCCGAGCCAGTGCGACGCGTTGCATTTGGCCCCCAGAGAGTTGGCTGATCTGGCGATCCTCAAAGCCACCCAGCTGAACTGTATCCAAAGCTTTTAGAACTTTTTCCTGGATATCTGCTTTCGGTGTTTTTCTTAACTTTAAAGGAAATGCCACATTGAGCGCGACAGTCATATGAGGGAAGAGGGCGTAATTTTGAAAAACCATTCCAACATTTCGTTTATGGGGCGGTTTTAGGACGACTTCCTCGCTGCCAAAACTGATGCTTCCAGCGTCTGGGCGATTAAAACCGGCGAGTGCCATGAGCAGGGTCGTTTTTCCTGAGCCAGAAGGCCCCAGTAGCGTTAGAAACTCACCGCTTGCGACATCTATATTGACATTATCAAGCGCATGAACCGCCCCATAAGTTTTTGTTACGGATTTGATAGATATAGGAAGGGCGTGGGACGAAGACATAAGCAACTTATCCAGCGAAATTTGGAATGGTAGATATTGAATTGCGAGAAGAAGAGGAGGCAGAGTGCCTCCTCAATATCAGGTCTACTCGGTCAGCATGTCTTGGTACATGGCTGCTGCTTTTTGTTCGTGCTTTGAGTACCAATCAAGGCTCACAGGCAATTGCATTGCTGCGTTGTCTGGGTGTGATGGCATCATACGCGCTAGCTTTTCGTCAATTTTACCTGTGTCATAGGCCGCTTTATTGGTAGGGCCATAAGTGATGTATTTCGGTAGATTAGCCTGAATTTCTGGCTTGCTGATTTCCGCCAAGAACTTCATGGCCAGATCTTTGTTCGGAGCCCCTTTTGGAATTGCAAAGCAATCGTAGTCGAGCAATGCCTGATCAAAAGTATATTTGACCATGGCCCCATCTTTTGCGGCGACATCAAAGCGTCCGTTCCACCCGGTGGTCATGTCAACCTCACCATCTTTCATCAGCTGAGCATGTTGTGCCCCGGACTCCCACCAAACTGCGATATGTGGTTTCAGCTCCTTGATCTTGTTGATGGCGCGTTCCATACCTTCTTCGGTCGCCAGAACTTTATAAACATCTTCAGGTGCCACCCCATCAGCCATCAGTGCTGGCTCAAGGGCACCCGCGACCTTTGCACGGTAAGCACGTTTACCAGGGAATTTTTTAACGTCCCAAAAGTCTGCCCATGTTTTGGGGGCATTGTCAGGATAGGTTTTTGTGTTCCAGGCCATTACCGTCGAGAACACATCCCCGCCAACGCAATAGTCGGTTTTTAAAGTTGGATAAAAGGTGGAAACATCAATGATGTTATAATCCAGCTTCTCCAAAAGTCCCTCTGCAGCAGCACGTGCAGCGCTTCCGGATCCGCTGGCAACAATGTCTTTCGTTACAGCGCCTGCTTTCACCATCAAGCGGACTTCAGACATGCCGCCATATGTTTCCTCTTTGATCGTGATCCCCATGGATTTTGCAGCCGGTTGAAAGAGGGCTTTGCTCTGTGCGTCCTGATATGATCCCCCCCATGACGCGACGGTCAGTTGGTCTGCAAAAGCGGCGGTTGAAGCGGATGTTACGAAGGCGGCAGTCACAGCCCCTGCTGTCATGCCGAGGATAAATTTACTGGTACCAAATACAACGTTTTTCATGATTTTTCTCCCACCGTTTCCCTGTTAGCAGTGATTAGATATGTGAATTGGTACTTTCTTTTATGCTAATTCACTCTCTAAAAGACTGTTGGAAAATTGGCATTCTATAAAGGTCCAGTCTCAAAGGTGCATAAGACCAATTTAATAAATATTTACCTTAAAAAATCTACAGTCGAATAGTTACGCTTTTTTGTTTGCTGTAGGTTTTTAACGCTTCCATTCCTTTTTCCCGCCCAAAGCCTGATTTTTTGTTTCCGCCAAAAGGAACCTCCACTCCGCCTGTAAAATACTCATTCACAAAGACCTGACCTGCATCAACCTTGTTTGCGAATTGCAAAGCTGTTGATAGATCTTTGGTATAAAGCCCGGCGACCAAAGCGAAATCCGTTCCATTTGAAAGAGAGATAGCTTCCTCTAATGTATCAAAAGGTTGTGTGACGAGTATAGGGCCAAATATCTCTTCCAGTACAGTGACATCATCTGCGGGTACGTTATTCAGAATAGTGGGTTCAAAAAAATAGCCTTGCTCGGTATCTGCTCTATTCCCGCCAATTAACACTTCCAGACCGCGAGATTTAGCGTTCCAAAGGTAGGCCTCGATTTTATCTAGCTGTGCTTGAGAGTTCACTGGGCCCATATCAGGGGATGTCAGGCCATGCCCAAGCTGCATTTTTCGGATTCGGGCCGTCAGTATGCTCAAAAATTCATATTGAACTGATTTGTCGATCAACAAACGTGACCCAGCAGAACAAATTTGCCCTGCATTTTCGAAAATAGCCTCCATCACCCCGTTTGCGGCTTGATCCAAATCGGCATCCTTGAAAATAACAATTGGCGACTTGCCCCCAAGCTCCAACACAACGCGGGTGATATTATCCGCGGCTGCTTTCATAACTCCGATCCCTGTGGGCACAGAACCTGTAAATGTCACATGATTAATCTCAGGATGGGATACCAAAGCCGATCCGGCTTCTTTTCCCAAGCCGGTCACGACGTTAAAAACACCATCTGGCAGACCTGCGGCAGAAAGAAGCTCTGCCATCATCAAGGCCGTTATTGGGGTCTGTTCCGCGGGTTTTGCAACGACGCAGCAACCAGCAGCAAGTGCAGGGGCTATCCCTCGAGCTGTTGTTGATATGGGGAAATTCCAAGGAATGATTTGGGCTGCAATGCCGACTGGTTCCAATAGGCTGTAAGACAGATATTCTGTTGGAAGCGGAAATACATCTCCGTGAATTTTATCGCAGGCACCTGCATAAAACTCAAACGTGCGGATAGCGCCATTAATGTCTCCTATTGCTTCCTGAATAGGCTTGCCGCTATCAAGTGTCTCCACCACCGCCAGTCTGTCTTTATGCGCTGAGAGCAGTTGGGACATATTCAGCAAAATTCGCCCTCTATCGGCAGGTTTGATATTCCGCCATACCGGGAACGCGAGTGAGGCACTTTTGACGGCACGATCGACGTCCTGAGCATCCCCTCTTGCAAAGTTTGTATGAATTCGGCCTGTTCCCGGGTCGACACTATCAAGCAGACGACCATCAGCAGAGCTGACGAATTCTCCATGTATAAAATGTTTGTTTGGAAGACCCTCAAGGCTGCCGCTTGACATTGCTTCAGAGATTAATGCTTTTAGGGTCATTCTTACGCCATCTCACTTATTTGATACGAAGCTTTATCCAACCATTCAGGGCTGATTTCCGCGCCCCAACCTGGGGTGCTGTCAACCGTGACCTTTCCATCTTCGATTTTGTATGGGTCATTCATCAATAACCCATATTGCCATGGGTAATAGTCTTCTTCTTCAATTGAGAATTCTAGATAAGAACCTGCATTTGGGATGGCTCTTATCAGGTGCATTGTGAAGAGCGTGACAAGCGATAGATTTGCGGAATGGGGCGTGCAGATCATGCCTGCTTCTTCTGCCATTCTAGTAACCTGGAGGGTTCTGCTTAAGCCGCCGAGATAGCAAATGTCAGGTTGTAATATATCGACGATTTTTTCTTCAATTATGTGTTTCCAACTTGAAATTTCACAATCCTGTTCACCGCCTGTGATGTCCAAACTTAAGGCTTCTGTGACCTCTTTTGTTTGCTCATATTCCCAGTAAGGGCAGGGCTCTTCATAATGAGTAACGCCATGACCTTCCAAATACTTGCCGACCTCTATGGCTTTTGCTGGGGAGTAGCAGGAGTTTGCGTCAACGAGTAATGTTGCGTTTTCTCCCAGGCCCTTTCGAACTTCTGAGACAATGGCCTCCGTTCGGCCGGGCCATTCATCCTGATCATGTCCACATTCTGAACCAATACGGAATTTGAAGGCATCAAATCCCAACTCTTGTTGGAGTTTTTTGAAACGTCGCACCTCATCGGCTGGGGTGATGTCGCGTTTCATAGATGACGCGTAGGCGCGAATTTTTCCGGGAGTGCCGCCGATTAATTCACAAACTGGCTTGCCAGCTTGCTTCCCTTTCCAGTCCCACAAGGCCAAATCAATGCCGCCAATAGCTCTTCTCAGGTGAGAGCCAGGGAATTTATGTTCGCGGTCATTCACCAGATCAACAAGGGCATCAATGTTGTCAGATGACTGACCAAGTACATATGGTGCAACTTGTCGGTGGATAATCTCGGCGATGATATCCGCATAATAAGGGGCAGTTTGCCCCCAGCCTTTGCTCCCATCTTCCGTTGTGACGCGAACAAAACAGACAAATTCATTTGTGAAGGTCTCGATAGAGGTGATTTTCATAAAAGCCCAACCAGGTCTTTACAGGTGCAGGAAGTAATGTTTGCAGATCGTACGACAAAGTGGATTGACGGAAAGGTCCATTATAGGAAACACTTAATACCAATTGCATTCCTGAGGGGGAAACTGAATGCAGGGGGACATATGAAGCACTCGGGTGGGGCACTGCTATCATCAATCATTATTGATCATACAAGCAGTAAGCCAAAGAATATCCAGATATACATGGAAATCAGAGATATCATTCTCTCTGGCGGATTGAAGGCCGGAGAGAGGTTGCCCGCTAGTAGGACACTGGCAGAAGAAATGAGCGTCTCACGGACAACAGTTGTGAGCGCTATAGACCGTTTGATTTCCGAGGGCCTGGTCGATGCCAGATCCGGCTCGGGCACTTTCGTAAGCGATGTTCTTGCTAAAACGCGGCCTCAACAAGTGAGCGCGGAAGAACGATCTGACAAGCCCCAAAATGAGACCGCTGTTTCCGCAGCAATGATGACAGCCATTGGGGACTTTGCGGCCAGAGATAAACTTCCTGCAGAACCGAAAGCATTTATTACTGGTCTACCTGCACTAGAAGCCTTTCCAATGAGTCAATGGGCACGGCTTTCGGCAAAAAACTGGCGAGGGCAGCGAAGCGACGTGATGGGGTATGGGGAGCCTCTCGGACTAATGCAGCTTCGCAGAGCTATCGCCTCTCACGTGAATGCGAGCAGGGGTATCAAGTGTGACCCTGAGCAGATTTTCATAACAGGCGGCGCGCAGCAGGCATTTCATCTGATTGGGTCTGTCTTGCTCAATCCAAGAGATAACGTGTGGATCGAAAACCCAGGGGCAGTCGGCGCCCGAAATGGCTTTATTGCGGCTGGTGCTCATTTGGTACCTGTGCCGATTGATGAAGAAGGAATTGCTGTAGATGAGGGTTTGAGGTTAGCCCCTGAGTTTAAATTGGCATTTGTTACGCCGTCTCACCAGCAACCCTTAAGTATGGTGATGAGTTTAGCGCGGAGGTTTTCACTTCTTGAGGCCGCTGAGCAAGCAGGAGCATGGATTGTTGAAGATGACTACGACAGTGAATTTTACTTTGGGGGGCAGCCGCTTCCAACTTTAAAAAGTGTCGATGCCGGGGGACGGGTGATTTATGTTGGAACCTTCTCTAAATCGCTTTTTCCCGCCCTTCGAATAGGGTTTATTCTATCGCCGCCGGGCTTGGTAACAGCATTTGAAAAGCTATTTAATTCGTTCCTGCCGGGCCTCCCGACAGTTATTCAGAAAACAGTGGCTGATTTCATGGACGAGGGACACTTTGCAACACATATCCGACGTATGAGGGCTATCTACGCAGCTAAGTATAAGACGTTAAAGGAAGCTGCTGACTTGCATTTGGATGATTATTTGAGCCTGCAACAAACACAAAGCGGGCTGCATACGGTTGCCCTGCTTTCGAAGAGTTTGGAAGAAGCCGCTGTTGTGTCAGCCCTGAAAGATGCCGGAATCGTTGTTAATCCCTTAAGCCGATATGCAATTGCTCCCATTAAACAGCAGGGTATTGCGTTGGGGTTTGGTGCTGTAAATCCAATTGAAATTCAATCCGGAGTTCGTCGCATGGCTGACGTGCTTAAGGCGCTGTGATATTTATAAATTGGACTGATCTGTTTTTTGTATTGGATATACGTTTCAGTCCATTTTTCTCATATCGTTTCCAAATAGGGGTTAGGCGAATGCGAAAATGAATGACGCCGGTGTTGTAGATTACATTGTTGTTGGGGCAGGCTCTGCGGGGTGTGCCGTCGCTAGCCGTCTATCAGAGAGCGGGAAATATTCTGTTGCTCTGTTGGAAGCAGGCGGGAGTGATTGGAATTTCTGGGTGCAAATGCCAATTGGTTATGGAAAAGCTTTTTTCGACAAGAAGCTTAACTGGATGTACGAAACTGAACCAGAACCGACCTTGAACGATCGTGTAAGCTACTGCCCTAGAGGTAGAGTGCTGGGCGGGTCCAGTTCCATAAATGCAATGGTCTATATTCGGGGGCATCAGGGGGATTTTGATGATTGGGCCTCTATGGGGAATGCTGGTTGGGGCTGGTCGGTTGTTCTTCCATATTTTCGAAAGATGGAAACGGATCTTGCGAAGGGGGGCGATCTGCGCGGGGGAAACGGGCCCGTCGCTGTTTCAGGAGCAAACGGTAACGAACATAAAACCTGTCACGATTTCATTCAGGCAGGGCTAGAGTTTGGCTTGTCGGAAAATGGTGATTTTAATGGTGAAAGCCTAATGGGGGTTGGGCTTTACCAATATACCATATCCGGGGGGCGGAGGATGTCTGCGGCGCGGGCCTATTTAAGGGCCGCCCGCAGACGTTCCAACTTTCGTGTGATCACGAATGCGTTAACTCAGAAAATCATCTTTGAGGGCGGCAAGGCTGTTGGGGTTTATTTTCAAAAAAACGGCCATGAGCATGAAATAAAGGCTGCAAAAGAAATTATTCTGTCTGCGGGTGCCATTAACACGCCGCAGCTATTAATGTTGTCAGGTGTGGGCGATGAAAAGCATCTGAGAGAGATGAATATACCGGTTCAACATGATTTGCCTGGGGTTGGGCAACATCTTCAGGATCATCTGTGCCTTGATTTTCTATACAAGGCAAAAGTTCCAACGCTTAATAATGAGCTGCGCCCATGGTCCGGCAGGTTTCTTGCTGCTGTTAAATATGCATTAGCACGTTCAGGTTCATTGGCACTTGGGGTTAATCAGGCCGGAGGTTTCCTGAAAAGCGCACCTGATTTGACACGCCCTGATATGCAGCTTTTCTTTTCTCCTTTGAGCTACACAAAAGCCCCAGAAGGGGAGCGCCCCTTGATGAGCCCTGATCCGTTCCCTGGTTTCTTGTTGAGTATACAGCCAACAAAACCGAAAAGTCGCGGATATATTAGTTTGAACTCTCGTGATCCTGAGCAAGCACCGAAGATTTTTCCTAAATATTTGTCGCATCCAGATGATCTGGAAAATCTTATGAAAGGAGCTCGGATTATACGCGAGTTTAGCCGAATGCCCTCACTCGCGGCAATTATCGAAAAAGAGTTAGAACCTGGGGATGGCGTGCAAACAGATCATCAGTTGGAAGAAGATATTCGAAACCGAGCGTGTTCGGTTTACCACCCTGTTGGCAGTTGTCGTATGGGGCCGGATCCGAGGCTTGATGTCGTTGATAACCACCTTAAGGTATATGGTGTTACGGGGCTTAGAGTTGTTGACGCCTCTATTTTTCCAACTTTAACATCAGGAAATACGAATGCGCCCGCTATCATGGTGGGAGAAAAGGCGGCAGATCTTATTTTAGCTGATGTAGAACGCCTTGATGCGCCGAGATAAATGAGAAGGATGAGAAATCCCATGTTTTCTAACGATTTTAAAGAGACCCCTTATTGGTGGGAAAATTGCCCGCAGCCCAATGTTAATGCCGATCCGATCATCACTAATCATGTGGATGTGCTGGTTGTTGGGGGTGGGTATACAGGCCTGAGCGCTGCTATCCAAACCGCACGTGCTGGTATGCAAACATTGGTGATTGATGCCGAGAATGTCGGCTGGGGCTGCTCCACACGAAACGGCGGGCAAGTTAGCATCAGCATCAAGCCTAGTTTTGTGTCTCTGTCCAGTCGCTATGGTGCAGAGGTCGCGCATGATATTCTGAAAGAAGGACATCAATCTCTAACTTGGACGGAAGAGTTTACAAAGGCCGAAGGGATCAATTGTGATTTCAAAGTGGTTGGTAGATATCACGCCGCCCATAATCCCTCTCAGTTCGAAAAACTTGTAAAAACAGTCGGTAAGGATCCGAAAGGGCTCGAGCAGGATGCTTATGTGGTTCCAAAATCCGAGCAGCCTAATGAAATTCTATCTGGAGCTTATCATGGTGGGTTGGTCTATCCCAAGCATGCCTCCATTGATCCGGCCAAATACCATGCAGGATTACTCGAAAAGGCTATCACAGCAGGTGCTGCGATACGTTCATATTGCCCCGCCACAAACATTACCCGAGAAAATAACGGCTTTTTGATTGAAACACCTAAAGGTGTTTTGTCAGCGAAGAAGGTGATCTTGGCGACAAATGGATATAGCGGATCCTTATCCCCATGGCATCGCCGCAGGGTGATCCCGATAGGCAGCTATGTGATTGCAACGGAGCCGCTCCCAGGGGAGTTGATGGATAGGCTTTTGCCAAAAGATCGCATCATCAGTGATACACGAAAGGTGGTTTATTATTATCGACCCTCCCCAGACCGCACGCGTATTGTGTTTGGCGGGCGTGTTTCTTTGGGGGAGACAAACCCGCGATTAAGTGCTCCTAAATTATATAAGACGCTGACCGGTGTGTTCCCCGAGTTGAAGGATTATGGAATTAGTCATTCATGGATGGGGTTTGTTGCCTATACCTTTGATGAGCTCATGCATTGTGGTGAGGATGATAATCTTTTTTATGCGATGGGTTACTGTGGCTCGGGGGCGGGGATGGCTGGCTATTTAGGAATGCGGATTGGATTGAAGGCGGCCGGTTCATCCGAAGGTAAAACCGCATTTGATAATATCCCTTTCGAGACCCGTCCTTTTTATCGTGAAAACCCTTGGTTTTTGGCACCTTCCGTTCTCTACTATAAGCTTAGAGATGCCTTGCCGTTATAAACGTTACGCGTTATTCCGATGGGATATCATCGTCTGGACTGCCAATATGATACCAGTAGCTGTAGGGAATGTTACGAATGCGGTCCGAGACGTAGGGATTGTCCAGTTGGAAGAGTTGCATTTGATTTATTGGAAACTGTTTCAGAGCAGTTCTAATAACGGGGTGTGAGAAAAAGTTCTTCTTAAAGGTGCCGTTAGCATGTGCTTTTTGGAGACCTTCCGTCAGGATCTGATGAAGCCGCGTTGATTTCTTATTTAGATATAGAAAATAATCAAATGGGTAGGCCACCAGAACATTTTCATCTACCGTAAACTGATATCCTTTTTCTCTCTGCTGTTTAATCTCAGTTGAGGCTTCGTTAATGCCACGGTTAAACAGGTCATACCGCCCCTTATCCAGCATCGGCCACAGATTTGCGTATGTCGCTTTGGCCACCTCAAATCCTGCCGCTTCGAAAATGTCCGTGTCGGGCCAACCAAGGCCAGAGCCGATTATATATTGTCTCAGTTGATTGATGGTCTGGATGTTGGAAAGGGGAGGGCTTTGGGCCTTGCGAACAAAGACGCGGTGACCGAGAAGGCCACGGGTCAACGGAACGTCTACTTGAAGAAATGTATTTTCACGCTCCAATGAATAGCCAGTGAAGAAGACATTTACTTGATGTCCATATTCGAGAAGTTTCAAAATACGTTCTTGTGTGACATTGGGAAGTGGAATGACGATTAGCTCATGATCTCCTTCCGCCTGCTCAAGGGCGAGGCGTACAACGCTGATTTCGTATTCGAAGATATCCAGATTTCCATGAAGGATCCCTAGCTTAAATGTTTCCGCTGTCCCGCGAGTAGGGAGAAGAGCGAAAAACATCAAAATTACAAAGCTAAGAAAACCCTTTTTCATTTCAGCACCGCACAAACAACTGAAAATTGGCATCCTATGATATGTGAGAATGTGCTAAAATAATAGGGATTTCATGGTGATATCTTTAAAGAGACTGCATCGTCGATTTTTTTCGTTTTTTTTTGAACCCTTCCCAAAGCAGCTACGACCAAGAGGTATCGCAACTGAATTAAGGAAATGACGATGAAACTCTCAACACTGTTCACAACTACTCTGGTTCTGTCTTCTGTCGCTACCGCTGCTTTTGCTGCAAATCCAAATGGCCCTAAGCCAAAATGCCCAATGGGGCAGATCCCGGTTCTGGAAAATGGTTCATACCACTGCGAAGATCTTAAAGTTAAGGCACCAAGCCGCCCAGGCGTAGAAACTCAATCAGCACCTGCTGGTCGCCAGACAACTATTATGAAAGCCAAAGTGGTCATGCCTGATTACACAATTTTAGGCGCTAAACGCAAAATGGGAACTTCCAACACTTTTGTGGTGAAAGTTAAAAATATGGGAACGAAAGCTGCACCTCAGGGCACACTATTTGGTCAGCACTTCTTGGCAAACAATCAGTCTTGGGGCGCAGATGCGATTATTCCTCCGCTGAACCCAGGCCAGACAAGCGCAGTAAATATCACAATTCCACCTGAAAACTTCACTCGCGGTGATCGGGTTCTGTTTACCGCTGACTACTTTAAGAAGTTAGTCGAAAGTAATGAAAACAACAATAAATACGCGATGAGCTATAACTAAGTAGATCTCGAAACTCAAAAAGCCCTCTGTATTTACAGGGGGCTTTTTTGTTGAATGGGAAAAGCCTGTTATGTGGGGGCTGCTTTCATATGAAAGCGAATCGAAAAAGATCAATTTCATTTATTGCTATTATCAGCCCGCATAATATTTAGTTTCTAAATCCACAAAAAATAAGGCAAATGTGTATAAATTAGGCAATATCCATATTTATTGGGGTCTTTTTGTCATCATAATGTGGCGTGTCCTGTCATTTTATTGAAATAATTCAAAACTAATTTATTGTTTAGTTTTTAACAGGGAAACGTCATATGAAACACTTTACCAAGACACTTGCAGTCTGTACTGCACTTGTTGCCATGGGCGGTTCTGCCTATGCAGCATGTCCAACTCCGACCGTTGCGGACATGAAAGGTCTCTCTTCTGATTACCCGCAGCAGTTTGAACTTGCTGAGTTTGAGAAAAAAGCTTCCTGCGATCTGGAGGTTAAGGGCAACCCGAATATGGCTGCACTTAATAAGCGGATCGAGGGAAATTCAGATATCGCATCTGCAGACAAGCGTATCCCGGCTGAGCCGCTTGTCGTCGCGCCATATGATAAAGTGGGAACCTATGGCGGTGTCCTTGCCGGTCTTTCCAAAGCGACTGAATCTGGTACGTCCGACCTTCTGTCCGTTCGTCACGTAAACTTTGTTCGCTACGCGGATGATCTGCAGACAGTTGTACCGAACATTGCCAAAGCGTGGAAGTGGAACGATGATTTCACACAGCTGACCATTACACTCCGTAAAGGCCATAAGTGGTCTGATGGAGAACCGTTTACTGCCGAAGATGTCGCTTTCTGGCATAACGATATTATCCAGAACCCTGCTGTTTACGAGAAAGCACCAGATCGTTGGTTGTTTGCCGGTAAGCCAGCAAAAGTTGAGGCTATGGATGATGTAACCGTTAAATTTACATTCCCGGTTCCAACACCAGGTATCCTGAACCGTTTTGCTGTTGATTATGGGCAGCCGTTCCAGCCAAAGCATTTCCTTGGCAAGTTCGTCGAGAAATATAACGCAAATGCAGAAGGTGATGCGAAGGCACTTGGTTTTGAATCAGCTGCCGCCGCGATTGATTTTTATTATGGTGGATCTGACTGGAAAGACGTTCCGTCACCGCTTCTGAAAAACCCAGAGCAGGCCTCTAAAGTTGGCCGGGCAGTGGTTCCAACTTTGGAAAGCCACATTGTGGTTGAAGAAAGCGCTGAAGGTCGCAAATTGGTTGCCAACCCTTATTTCCATATGGTGGATACAGCGGGTCAGCAACTTCCATACATTCCTGAGATCAACGAAACTTACATCAGTGATAAAGAGGTTCAGAACCTCAAAATCATGAATGGTGAAGTTGTCTGGAAACAGCAGGCTGTGTTCCTTGAGGACTTCCCGCTGCTGAAAGAAAATGAAGGTAAAGGAAACTACACAATTTCCTTCGCACCGACATTCGGTGAGAATGTGTTCTACTCCTTTAACCGGACACATAAAGACGAAACACTTCGCAATATCTTTAACGATGTTCGTTTCAACCGTGCGATGTCTAAAGCCATCAACCGTGATGAGATTAACGAAATCGTCTACTTGGGTCAGGGTAAACCGATGCAGGGCGTTCCTGCTGAGGTGAAAACTGTGTCTTTCGTAACCGATGAGCACCTGAGCAAAGATATCGATTACAACCCAGATGAGGCCAAGGCTCTGCTTGCTGAGATGGGGCTGAAAGATAGCGATGGCGATGGTACGCTGGAGCGTCCAGATGGAAAAGCACTGGTTGTTCGCCTTGTTTATTCAAGTCAGGGTTCACCGGTTAAAATGCAAGAACTGGTTCGTGATTACTGGTCCGCAGTTGGTGTTCGTGTCGATCTGAAAGAGGTAACTTCAGACGAATATCGCGCCGCTGGTAATAACAACGATCTGGATCTCACCGTTTGGAAATACGACAATATCGCAGGACCAACGATCAGTCAGGATGTTACTGCTTTTGTTCCACCCTTTGGTGATTACTTCAACCCAGGTACAGGTTTTGATTGGGCCGCTTGGAAGAAAACCGGTGGTAAAGAGGGTATTGAGCCGCCTGCCGATATTAAAAAGCTTTGGGATCTGAGTGAGAAATTTATCCAGCTAGAAATTGGTTCAGATGAGTCAAATAATCTGGGTAAGATGATCACAGATATCCACGTTCAGAATATGCTGAAAATCGGAACGGTTGGAGACATTGTGGCACCGTTTATGTATCGCAATGATCTGAATAATGTGAAGCCGATTAAAGCGAAATCCTACGACTTCTACTGGACTTATCCTTACCGCCCACATCAGTGGTTCTTGGAAACAAAATAAGCTAGCAGATGTAATTTATCCCTCCTTCGGAAACGAAGGGGGGATTTTTGCCTTTTAGAACAATATAATTAAGGCAAATAAGAGTAATAAGTAACTGAGCAGGGGGTTCAATGCTACGATTTACGCTGGAGAGGCTGGTGGGCATGGTTGTGACCATGGCGCTTGTCTCCGTAATGGTGTTCCTGATTATGGAGTTACCACCCGGGGATTATGCCGACCGCTACGCATTCCGCAAATATTCAGGAACAGGCGTCAATGTAACCGAGGCGGATATTCAGGCCATCAGGGTCGATTTGGGGTTGGATAAGCCGTTAGTATTCCGGTATTTCGATTGGATAGGAGGCATTGTTCTTCATGGGGATTTTGGGCAAGCCTTCGCTTTTGAAACCTCTGTTCTGAAAGTTATCGGCGATAAAATCTGGCTCACCCTTGGTATTCTTTTTTCCACGTTAATCGTTACCTATATGGTGTCGATCCCTATTGGGATTTATGCGGCAGTTCGCCGGGCTTCTGTTGCGGATTATGGGCTGACCGTTTTCTCTTATTTAGGGCTCGCGTTACCAAATTTTCTGTTGGCGCTTATTCTTTTATATTTTGCGAATAAGTGGTTTGGCGCTGATATCGGGGGGCTATTTTCCGCTGACTACAAAGATGCGCCTTGGTCTTTTGCAAAAGCCTGGGACCTTTTTAAGCATTTATGGCTGCCTGCTTTTGTCTTGGCGTGGTCTGCTGTTGCGTATCAGTTACAGACTGTTCGGGCGACGATGTCAGATGAGATCAACAAGCTTGCCGTTACGGCGGCCCGTGCGCGCGGCGTGCCGGAGACGAAGCTTCTGATTAAATATCCAGCTCGTCTAGCCATTAACCCGGTGGTTTCTACCATTGGTTTTGATGTGAACCGTATTTTCTCCGAGCTGCCAATTGTTGCCGTGGTTTTAGGGCTTACTGAACTTGGGGAGCTGTTACTGCGGGCGTATCTCGACCTGGATATGTATGTGGCGGGGGCAATATTGCTGCTGCTGACCTTCATGATTGTCTTTATGAATTTTATCTCTGATCTGCTGCTTGCTTGGCTTGATCCACGTATTAAATTGGGAGCGAGCTCATGACGTCAGTTGTAAATGATGATCTGAAAAATGGCTCTGAGTCTGAGCTAACCGAAGATCAAAAACGGCTTTTGAAGTACTACTCTGCGTCTCAGTGGACGTTGATCTGGTGGCGCTTTCGCCGGCATCGGACCGCAATGATTGCAGCATCTTTGCTGATCGTAATGGCGCTGTTCGGCATTTTTGCAGAGTTTGTGGCGCCTTATGGTCCAACCTCACGGAATACGAAATATCTGGACGGAGCGCCGCAGATACCGCAGTTTTGCGATCAAAACGGCTGCTCTATGCGTCCCTTTATTCATGGGGTGAGCACTAAACGCGATCCGGTTACTTTACGGGCGATATCTGTTCCAGACACCAATAAACGTGTTTATATCGAAATGTGTCTTGAAGGTGAGAAAACCGAGTTGCTTGGTTTTATTCCCATAAAAACGCACTTGTTCGGTCTTCAGGATCCGAAAGCAAAGTTGCATATCTGGGGGACGGATGATCTGGGCCGTGATATGTTCTCCCGGACGATTTATGCGACGCGAACTTCGCTTTCCATCGGTGTGATGGGGGTCTTTATCTCATTCGTATTGGCGCTTATTATCGGCGGAACCGCTGGCTATTTTGGCGGCCGAACGGATATGGTAATCCAGCGTGTCACTGAGGTGATCCGTGTTGTTCCCATAATTCCGCTTTATATGGGCCTTGCGGCAGCTATGCCAAAAGAATGGTCCACGACCCAGATCTACTTTGCGATGACATTGATATTGGGGCTCTTCGGTTGGCCAACACTGGCGCGCCGTATCCGATCGCAACTGCTTTCCATTCGAAATGAGGACTATGTAGTGGCGGCCCGCCTTGCCGGTGCGAAACCATCGCGGATCATTGGGCAACATATGCTGCCAAGTTTTACCAGCTTTATCATTGTCGATCTGGTTATCTCCTTCCCTTATATGATCCTATCCGAAACGGCGCTGTCTTTTGTTGGATTGGGGCTTCGTCCGCCAACTGTCAGTTGGGGGGTGCTGTTGCAACAGGCGCAGTCCATCAGGGTAATTGAACAAACGCCGTGGCTCTTTATCCCTGCAGTCTTTGTTGTTGTTGCCGTTTTGGCATTCACGGTTATTGGGGACGGGCTTCGGGATGCCGCCGATCCATATGCGGAGGCGAAATAATGGATGATATGTTGAAAGTTGAAAATCTATCCATCGCCTTTCGCACGGATGAAGGACTGATTGCCCCGGTTCAGGGCGTCAGTTTTTCTGTTCAAAAAGGAAAAACACTTGGGCTGGTCGGGGAGTCGGGTTCGGGAAAGTCGATATCAACCAAAGCGTTGATGCGTCTTCTGCCAGGCACCGCTATTCTAGGCGAAGACACCAAGATGACCTATCGCGCCAAAAATGGTGAGATTATTGATATCGAAAAGCTGGCACCCAATAGCCGGAAAACCCGCCATTTAAGAGGCGGTGAAATCGGTATGATTTTTCAGGAGCCTATGGCCTCTTTCAGTCCCGTTTATACGGTTGGAAATCAGATGATGGAGGCTATTCGTCTCCACCGCGATATGAATAAAAAGGAAGCTAGGGAGTTTGCAATTGAGATGCTGGATAAAGTTGGCATCTCCAATCCGGCGCAGCGTATTGATCAATATGCTCATGAAATGTCTGGCGGGATGCGCCAGCGGGCTATGATTGCCTTGACATTATCCGCAGGGCCACAGCTTCTCATTGCGGATGAGCCAACAACAGCCCTTGATGTCACCATTCAGGCCCAAGTTCTGGAGCTCATGTCTGACTTGCAGAGGGATCTGGGGATGGGGATGATTTTCATTACCCATGATTTGGGCGTTATTGCGCAGATCGCAGACGAGGTGGCCGTGATGTATCTTGGGACAATTGTGGAGCGGGGGCCAACCCGAGATATTATCAGGGACCCAAAGCATCCCTATACCCAAGGTCTGCTTGAGGCGATCCCCAAACTGGATAGTCTCACACATCGGTTAAGTCCGGTCCCTGGGGATATCCCAAGTCCACATGCACGGCCGACCGGCTGCCCATTCCACACAAGATGTACCCGCAAAATTGAAGGCGTCTGTGACGTGAAGGCACCAACCGAAGTCGATTTAGGAGAGGGGCATGCTGTTGCCTGTTTCCTCCACGCTGATGAGGGGAGGCATGTGGCATGAGTGATGACACATTGATTGAGGTGAAAAATCTGGAAGTACGCTTTCCCATTACCAATAAAAAGTTATTCCGAACAGAAACGGTTGAACTGCGTGCTGTAGATGATGTCAGTTTTGATGTGAAACGGGGTGAGACGGTTGGTCTAGTAGGCGAGTCCGGCTCTGGTAAAACCACAATTGGCCGGGCGGTTCTTCGGGCGATAGATCCTACTGGCGGTCAGGTGATTTATCACGGTACCCGTAATGACCAGGCTATCTTTAAAGGTAAAAAGGGGCCTGATTTTGATAGCAGCCCTGTTCAAGTGCATACGCTAACAGGGGAGACATTGCGTCAGTTCCGTCCGCGAATGAGCCTTGTCTTTCAAGATCCATATTCGTCACTGAACCCCCGAATGACAGTTCGGGATATTATCGCGGAGCCGTTGGTTGCAAGTGGCTTGATGAACAGCCGCGATGAAGTTGATGCACGAGTAAGAGATGTTGCGGCAAGATGTAAACTTAATCTTGAGCATTTGCGGCGTTTCCCGCATGCCTTTTCCGGTGGACAGAGGCAACGCATTTGTATCGCGCGGGCGCTTGTCTCAAGCCCTGACTTCGTTGTTTGCGATGAAAGCGTCTCGGCGCTGGATGTTTCTATCCAGGCAGAAATCGTGAACTTGCTGAAAGATCTGCAGGAAGAGACGGGGGTCGCCTTTCTCTTCATCGCGCATGATCTTTCTGTCGTTGCGCAGATGAGCCATCGGGTGGCGGTGCTGTATGTTGGGAAATTCGTGGAATATGCAAAAACCGAAGATCTGTTTTTCAATCCGCGCCATCCATATACACATGCACTATTGTCGGCCATCCCGCAATCAGACCCAGATCTTGAATTTGATCCCATCCGGCTAGAAGGTGAAATACCTAATCCACTTTCCGCGCCGACGGGTTGCCGTTTCCATACGCGCTGCCCCTTCGCGAAGGAAGAATGCGCCAAACGGGAACCTGAATGGAGAGAGGTGGCACCCGAGCATTTCGTCGCGTGCCATTTTGCGGAGGAGTTTGATTTCTCCCGTCCTAAAAGGTGATAGGAAGCATATCCAAAATAAAAAGCCCGGCAATTATCTTGCCGGGCTTTTTTGATCAGAGACTAAAGCAGTTGGCATAATATGTGGTGGTTTCAGGCCAATCGGAGAATACCGCGCTGACCCCGACATCTTGCGCGAGGACATGCAGAAGCTGATATGTCGCGCCATCATCTTTCACAAGCTCGGAAATGCTTTGATAATACCAGCCGCCCTGCTTTTCTGAGAGGTCACCGCTTCTCTCCAAAGACCATGCGATTAGTTTAAGTCCGGCTGCTTTTGCCTCTTTCGCGTATGTGGACGGGACAATTTGTCCATCTTTTGCGGTGACCATCATCCAAAGTGGGGGAGCAAGATAATTTACTCCCATATTTTTCAGTTCTGCCATAGAAGGCGAGAAGGTATCTGGATTTTCAATGTCGAGACCTTTGCGATATCGGCTATCGAGGAAGACAGCTTGTTTGCCAAATTCAGGCTCGTTTTTAATCCAGTATAGAACGTCTTTTAGATTGAAAGACTGAGGCCAAACACGGGATGGTGCAACGCCGGCCTGTTTGTATTCATCAATCATTTTCTGAGCGTAGTTTTCTTGGCTCATGCCATCAAATGGCATCCGCTCTTTCGGAGATTTAAGCTCCGGTGTGAAATCCACATTCAACGATTTCATCAGTTCGATTGATTGTTTATGGGTAATGAGGCGGCCTGTAGGCTCTGCTTGTTTTAGATATGCTTCAGCGGTGACCGCTTTTGTATCTGCGGCATCTTTCTTGCCGTTCAGGCTTAAAAACTCATCTAAGTTAAGGTCACTCGTCCGGCATTCCGCAGCCGCTTTACTGCCGCCCTTTGCAGCCTCAAAGGGGCGGGTGCATTTTTGTCCCAGGTCAGTTGCAACAATATTGGTGGTTTTGTGTAGGTCATTTTGGGAATGGCGACACACCAGCTCTTTGTCTTTTGTGAAAGTGACATCACACTCAACAATACCAGCCCCCATTGCGGCCGCTGCCCGATATGATTGCGCCGTATGCTCTGGATATGCGAAAGGAGCTCCCCGGTGTCCGATAGAAAACTTTGTTGGCTGCATCACCTGCCCCTGACAGGATTGAAGCTTGGATTTTAGCTCTCCATCCGGTAGCAGGCTGATCAGATATTCTGGGCGCTCTCCCTGCTTTGGAATGTCCGCAATAGCGGGGGAGGACATCATTGCGAAAGCGGCAAGGCTGGCGGTGATAAGATGCGTTTTCATGGGACCTGCAAATTTAGTTGTTTTAACTAGGATTGTTCAGGGGGCAAATTGATGCAACCTGAAAATGCGGAAACCGCTCTTTTACCAGTTTTACGTTACGGAAATTATATTGGCTTCCAATTTATGATAAGGTATGACTGTTTCGATAGTAGACATACGAAACTTCCCATTAAGAGGATGAAATAATGAACGACGATAAACCCCTCGAAGGATTGGTGGTTGCAGACTTTAGTCAAGGTGTGGCTGGTCCTTATTCCGGAATGATGTTGGCGCAGGCCGGTGCGACAGTTGTGAAAGTCGAACCGTTAAGTGGTGACTGGGCTCGAACCTTGGGCACCATGTATGAAGACCACTGTGCGCATTCTCTTGTGGTGAACCTTGGTAAAAAATCTATTGCCCTGGATTTGAAATCCGAAGATGGTTTGGCGCTCGCCAAGGAATTGGCTGTAAAGGCTGATATTGTTCTTGAGTCATTCCGTCCGGGAGTGATGAAGAAATTTGGCCTTGATTACGAGACAATCCGCAAAGAGAACGAAAAAGTGATCTACCTCTCGGTCACAGGTTATGGTCAGGACGGCCCCTACAGCGACCGACCGGTAACGGATAGCGCTATTCAAGGTTTCTCTGGGTGGATGTCCATCACCCGAGATGAAAATGGTCTGCCAATGAAAACAGGCATGGTGGTCATCGACTTCATGACAGGTTTGTTCGCCTATCAAAGCCTGCTGAAAGCAATTATCTCCCGCTCCGTTCGGGGAGAGGGGCGCTATATCGACTGTAATCTTATGCAGGCTGCAGCCGCGTTCCAAAGCGCGAAAATTATCGAAAACCATCTTGAAGGCGGTAATCCAAACGTCCTTTATGTGCCGGCTGGTACTATGCAAACCAGCGATGGCTATGTGGGTATTGCCGTTATGCGGGAGCATCATTACGAAGCTCTATGTCAGGTTTTGGGGCGTGAAGATCTGCTGACCAATCCTGAATATGATAACCGGGAAAAACGCGTTCAGAACGAAAAGCCGTTGATGGCGGAACTTCGGGCAGAATTTTTGAAAAAAACAACGGCTGAATGGTCTTCAGCTTTGACCGCTGCTGGTGTCATTCATAGCCCAATTCACGAATACAAAGACTATCTTGATAATGAGCAACCTAAAGCAGTGGATAGTTATCGTTGGGTCGAACATGATGTCGTCGGCAAAATTCCTCTGCCTCGTATTCCGGGGTTCGATAGTTTTGAAGCCGGGCACGAATTGACCCATAGCCCGCGGACAGGTGAGCATAGCCGGGACGTGCTGGATTTCATGGGCCGGGATAGCGAGACAATTGAAAAACTTCTGAAGAGCGGTGCTGTTCAGCAATTCTAATAGAATTTGATCTCTTCGGGGGTGGGGGAAGGAGACAGGGAAGTCTAACCTCCCCCCGGGGGGATTAGTTCACCGCTTTTTTAAGCGTGCAAATTCCAAGAAGGCTATATAGAGGGCAATAACCGATCAATCCGGTTAGAAGAGGGATCAAACCAACATATCCCCAAGGCGTTTGCGGCCCTACAAACACAATAGATAGCACTGCAAAGCCAACAATAATTCTTATAATACGGTCGATAGTACCTTCATTTTTAGTCATTTAGACTCTCCGCGCATTTGGATTATGGCAGCAGAGTAGAACCAAGCTTGTAATTGGTCTGTGACTTTGTCACCCGCAGTTAGTGATCAGCAGAAAAATTTCGCAGTGTGGCGGGGGAGAGGATATCGATTTGGCCGCGTCCGGCGCGAAGCCAGCCGCGTCGCTCGAATTCTTTTAGGTGGCGACTGATCACCTCCCGAGCAGTACCGAGTTCAACGGCGAGATCGTGATGAGTTGCCGAGATGGGGTTTGAGCGGTCCATCATATGAACCAGTTTCTGGGCGAGGCGCTTGTCTATACGTTCAAATGTGACTTCTTCGACCAAATGTATCAGCGAAGAAATCCGATCCGCATAGCTTGAAAAAACAAAATTTCGGAATCCTTCGGACGTCGCGATCAGTTCGTTAAATGCGGCTTGCGGAAGAAGGATTGCCTCTACATCCGTTTCGGTTACGGCTTCTGCATTATAGCTGTCCTTGGATAAGAGGCAGCTTGTGGTTAGAATACAGGTCTCCCCACCTTCTACCCGATAGAGGACGATTTCCCTTCCGCTATTAGAAAGTTGGAGAACCTTCACAATACCCGATTTCAGCAAGATAAAATTCTGTGCATCCATTCCCGGGGCAAAAACTGTTTTACCTGCTGGCAATGTCAGTTGCTGACATCTTGTCGCCAGAAAGCTTTGGTCTTCTGACGGAAGGCCCTGTAATTCAGGAAATTCATTGATCCAAGTTTTCGTCATGTGTGCCCCACAATATGAATGGTTTTAAGGTAAACCAGCGGTGAGGGTTTTGAGAAGTCTTTTGTCGAGCAGGGCATGATTGAAAAAGGATTTTGTGGTGCCACTTATTCAGATATCCTGAGGACAGGATACAGGGGACTATGAACAAACTTCGGATTTTTACACTTGGTTTTGTTGGGCTTTTGCTGGTTTTTACCGCCGGGGTCTGGTTCGCGCGTGTTCCCATCGCCACCAGTGCCGCGAAGTCTTATCTCTCCTCGCTCGGGTTGCCGCAAGCGGACTTTACAATAAAACAGTTGGATCTTGGTAAGGCAGTGATCTTAAATGTGACGCTGGGTGATGAGATTTCTGTTCAGCAAATGTCAGTTCAGTACACCTTAGGTCACCTATTGAGAGGGGAGGTCGCTTCTATTGATATCGGCGGCGCAGATATTGACGTAAGTAAGCCGGACGAGGGGAGCTTGAAAGCCATTCAGGAGGCCGTCGCGATAGCCTCTGATGGGAAAGAGAGCCAATCCACTTCGCCATTCCCTCAGATTATATTCGAGAAAATTTCCGTTAGTCGTAGAGATGATCAGTCACGCATGACTGCTGTACTGGAAGGGCGGATAGATCCGAATGGACGTTTGGAAATTGTAGGGTCGTTAAATGGAACCGCTGAAAATGACGATCTGCCTGTCGTAATTACGGGTGAGAGCTTGCGCGTTTTGGGCAATCTCAATGATCAGAAATTTCAAATTACTCCCAGCGAAATCATGCTTAAATCCGCCGCAGAGACCCCTGACTTTCCTGCTGCTATTATCTCCCTTTCCGGTTTAAGTGATCTCAATGCGTTAAGCGGAGAGCTAAGTGCGAAACTTGAAGATGGAACATCCATACTTTCTGCTCAGATTAATCACGATCTAGCCCAGAAAAATGGGGAGGCTAATGTTCATATTGATGACCTGAGAGTTGGGGAGGGGGCGATTAAACCCGAGCTTTGGCTTGGATCTTTCGGTGTTCCGCCTACCAAGGGGCGGCTTCGGGCAAACGTAAGAGTTTATTGGACAGAAGATCAAGTTAGCGCTGATGGTGAATTGCAAGGGCAGAATGTTGAAGTAGAGTTTGAGGGGCAATCAATTACTGCGGCGCAAATTGACTTAACAACAAAGACTTCTGCGCGGCTGGGAGAGCAGTTGCCCATCCCAGATACCAAGGTGTTATTTCATAAGGTTAGCCTCACTTCGGGAGAGAGTTCAATCAGAATCCCAACCTTGAAAGGGCGTATAGGAGGCAGTCTTGATGATATCAAAGCGAACCTAACAGGCCGTTTGGTGGGGCGCTTCGCTGACCAGGAAATCCCGGAGGCAAGTTTTCAGGCGACGCTTAGCGGTAGCTTGGAGCTGATGGAGTTGGAGGGGGCAGCGTCTTCGTTTGGAGGGGAGTTGCAGCCCGCGTTTCAAGTGACCATTGAGCCAGTCCAACGGTCAGCCGAGTTTAATTTCGAGCTTTCAAACACGAAACTTGGCACCGGCGGTGTTGATCTTTCCAAATGGTCCCCCGTACCGATTATTGGGGAAATTAATGGAAAGGTGTCTGGGAATTTTAAGGATAGTGCTTACCGCTTAAAACAAGTCGATTTCGAGGGGCGTAATCTGGAAGTCGCAACTACTGATGGGGTGCGGGCGAAGCTGTCTCTTCGAATGACGGCGCAAGATGTCAAACCAGACACACCGTTCGAGGTGCAGTTCAATAATCTTTCTGGAACCGTTGGGGACGGAGAACGCGCAGTCCGTTTTGAAGGCGGGAGGTTTATCGCCAACGTGGATGAGAGAGGCGCGCGCGCGGATTTTGAACTCGCTCCTTTGGCCTTTACGCCGAATTCCAAAAGCGAATTGAAAACGCCCTTTACGGTGTCCGCAGAAGGTACAGCTACCCCTCAAGCGGTTAATTTTTCAAGCTTTGTCAAAACCCCTCTAACCGGTCCGCTGTTGGAGATAAACGGCCAGCATGATTTGCAGTCCTCTCGCGGGGCCGCAAAGATAAAGATGTTGACGCTCCCCTTCACAAATGAAGGGTTGCAACCGTCTGATTTCGTTCGAAAATCATTTGATGAAGTGGAGCTGTCGGGTGATGTAGCCGCTTCAGGTGAGATTACATGGGGAGCTACTGGTGCCAATGGCAAAGGTGTGTTGGAGATTAGCGACCTCACCGCTTATCAGGATGGATTATTTGTCGAGGGGTTGGACGGGCGGCTGAACATCGATAGTTTGATGCCGCTGACGATTTCCAAGGCGCAAACTGTGTCTGTGGACGGAATGTTCGTTGGTATTCCTCTCGGTCGGTCTGAGATCACCTTTCGGTTAGAGCAGGCCAAAGAAGCACCCATCCTGTTTTTGGATCAGATGCGCATTGAGATGTTCCAAGGCGCCGCAGAGATCAGTGACGGGGTTATCGATCTGGCGAGTGAGAGTAACACTTTGCAAATGAAACTGTTCAGATTGTCCTTAAAGGAGTTGATGGCCCTTGGGGAATTTGAGGATGTCAATGCGACAGGTGCGTTGAGCGGCGTGATCCCACTCAATTTTAATGGGGAGACGTTGATTATTGATGAGGCTGTTTTGGCGGCGGAAGAACCGGGTGTTTTGCAAATCACATCTGAGCAGGCGCGTCAGGCTTTATCGTCGGGGGGCAGCCAGACGAAACTGTTGTTCGATATTTTAGAGAATTTCAAATACTCCGATTTGTCCCTTCGGATCAATAAGCCCGAAAGCGGGGAAGATGTTATCTCTCTGCATGCGAAGGGCGGAAACCCCAATGTCGAAAATAATCGGCCTGTTATTCTGAACGTCAATCTTTCGACAAATTTTGATAAGATATTCAATACAGTGCTGGAGGGCTATCGCTTGTCGGAGGAAGCCCTCCGTGCTACCGTGAGGAACCGGAAAAAATGAAAATAGGACATACTTTGAGCGATTTATCCCTTATTTTGCGCGTATGTGCCGTCGCAGGCCTAATGGTGGTCGTGCAAGCCTGTAGCCCCACGGTCAAGGTTGAGGCCCCGTCGGAGCCGATCACAATCAATTTGAACATCAAGCTTGATGCGGAAGTTAAGCTTAAAATTGAAGAACAGGCCAAAGATGATATCGAAAATAATTCGGAGATCTTCTGATATGCGCAAAGCAACATTGAACAACACTTTGTCACGTCGGTTAGTATTGAAATCAGCCGCAGCCCTTGTTGTTGCATCAGGTATGATGATGTCCGGTCCCGCTTTTGCCGATCAATTGGATGATCTCCGGGTCAGCGGCGCCGTTGGCGAGGCTTATGATGGATATGCCCGTGCCCGCGCTGAAAGCGCCAGCGAGTTTGTGAAAAGCATTAACGCGCAACGCCGTAAAATCTATATTGAGCGGGCCCGCAAACAAGGGGTGTCCGTCGATCAAATTGGTCAAATCTATGCCGGTCAGATCAAAAAGAAGGTTCCTAGTGGGACGTGGTTATTATCTTCTGATGGGCAATGGTCCCAGAAATAGGAATAACAGATGAAGTCAGCGCCCGGTTTCCAAAAACACCCAGATCATAAGGTTGAAATTGAGCGCGCCGACGGCAGGTTGCAGCTATCGCTAAAAGGGGAGGTGATAGCGACCTCTGATGAGGCATTGTTGCTGAAAGAGGGGGATTACCCAGACCGTTACTATTTTCCCATCCACGATATCAAGGGCGATATTTTGAAGCCCAGTGACCATCATAGCTACTGCCCGTTCAAAGGGACCGCGAGATATTGGGATGTCCTCGTGGGCAAAGATCTGATTAAGGATGGGGCGTGGGGATATGATGATCCCTATTTTGAATGCGCCGATCTGACAGGTTATGTGTGTTTCTATATGGAAAAAGCCGCTTTTTCTCTGCAGAAACTTTAGGCTCTTTAAAAAATCTATTTCTTTTTGTTGTTTGTTGCTGATGCTCTGCTTATTGTTTCGCGCAAAACAAAAGCGAGTATGGATTAATGATCCTGAGTGATAGGCAGGCAGTTTGGGCACTAGCCCTTGGACAGACCCTGGTTTGGGCTGGCCTATATTATATTTTTCCAGCACTTATCGTTTACTGGGAAGATGGTTTGGGCTGGAGCCGGGCAGATTTGACGGCCGGCTTTACCATGGCAATTCTCTCTTCTGCGGCGCTTTCCCCTTTTGCAG
>JAEPMY010000124.1 GCA_017643685.1 Sneathiella sp. | reverse complement strand
GACGATATCTTTTGTGCCTTTATCTCCCGCGACCTACAAGCCAAGCTGGTTTGACCGCCTCCAGCTCAGAGAAATCAGACCTCTGGATTTGATTTTTGCTATTCTCTCTGTTGCGTTAGCCTATGGCGCAGCAGAACTTCTTAGAGCCAGCGTCCCCCATATTGAGTGGCGGATCAACTCTCATAATGTGACAGCATTCTTTTTGATCGCCTCTGCTATAACCTCGCTCAGGTGTGGTTTAATTCCAGGGCTCATATCTGCTATTCTCGGTTTTTCAGTTGTGAACTATGCCTTCACCTTTCCTGTTGGGCGCTTTGGCATTGAAAGTGCTGCAGATGGTGTGAGCCTTTCAATTTTCCTTCTGTCTTCCGTCGCAATTTCATTAATGGGTGCCTATAGCCGTGCTTCAAATAGAGCCTTGATGCAAAAAGAAAAGCGATCAGAAGCTCTGCACACCCTGCATCGTATCACCAGCGAGGCGGATACAACAAATGATGCAATAGAGGTATTACACGAAGAACTAACTCGTCTGCTCAGCATGGACGTTGCTTTTTTCATGCCAGAAGTCATGAACGGCGACGAGGTCTCTTTGGTTTATCCGGAAGCAGCCGTTCTTACCGATAAGGATCAGCGAGCACTCGAAAAATGTTGGGATGATGTCCGCCGTACCGGACTTGGCACTGTCACATTTTTCAACTCTGACTGGCGATTTGAACCCCTTGTTACGACGAATGGTGAAATCGGCGTCTTGGCCTTCAAGGTTTCGTCTTTCATAAATATTGATGCCTCTTTTGGACGCTTATTAGGCGCCCTTGCAGACCAAGTGGCTGCTATTCTGGAACGTATTGAACTCACTCGTTTGATGAGTGAAAGCCATGTGCGGGAGGAAAGAGAGAAGTTAAGAGCGATGCTGCTTTCCAGTGTTTCTCATGATCTAAAAACTCCGCTTGCATCCATTATTGGCTCATTGAGTATCTATAAACGCATGCAAGGGGCTGGGCGTCTTAAGCAGGAAATTGCGGATGAGCTGACCGATACGGCACTAGAAGAGGCCCAGCGCCTCAATAGCTTCATCTCTAACATTTTAGATATGACCCGCATTGAAAGCGGAGATATCCAGTTTAATGAAGATTGGGTGCCTGTTGATGAAATGCTAAGCCAAATGCCCCGGCGAATGCGCCACCATTTGAAGAGCAGCACTTTAAAAATCGCGGAACTTCCGCCAGACGTAGAAATACAAGCTGATCAAATGATGACTGAACAGATGCTACAAAATGTCATCGAAAATGCGCTCAAATATTCCCCTGATGGCTCCGTCGTCATGGTCCTGTGCGAAACCAGCGATGATAACCTTGTAATAAAAATTCAGGATCAAGGGCCCGGCATTCCAGAAGACAAACTGGAGGCGATCTTTGACAAATATGAACGGCTTAAAATGTCAGATAGCAAGGTTGCCGGAACTGGCCTCGGCCTTGCTATTTGTAAGGCGGTAATGGAGAAACAAAACGGCAAAATAACGGTTCTGAACCGCCCCGAGGGAGGGGCGGAATTCCAATTGCGTTTCAGAAAATACCGCACATCAAAAATAGAAAGGAGTGAGTTGGCATGAGCCTAGATGGAACAAAAATTGTTGTGATTGACGATACGCCGTCTATTCGCACTTTCCTGAGAGTGTCCCTAGAATACGAAGGCGCTGAATTTTTGGAGGCCGCCTCAGCGAGAGAAGGCTTAGAAATATGTGCTCGCGAAAACCCTGATCTTGTCATTTTAGATCTGGGCCTTCCTGATGTAGATGGGCTGGATATCTTGCCCAAAATAAAAGAGACACAGCCCGGCAAAAAACCACCTGTTCTCGTTCTAACCGTCCGAAAAGGGCGCGAAACTATCAAAGAAGCTTATGACAAAGGTGCGGATAGTTATTTAACCAAACCATTCGTCATTGATGACCTTCTTGAAATTATCGAGGAAAAGGTCGGTCATGCCGCATAGTTTTACATTACAAGAAATCATCCTGCGTCTTGGTGTGGCTTCTCTTTGCGGGCTTCTTCTAGGCCTTGACCGCGAAATCAAACAAAAGACGGTTGGTGTTCGCGCCTTTCTACTCGTCTGCCTTGGGTCGGCATCTTTTACAATGATGATTGTTGAAATCACTAACTATTATCAGCAAATCTATGAAGATCTCTCTATGGATCCAACTAGGATCATCCAAGGTGTCGTCACTGGTATTGGTTTTTTAGGGGGCGGCGCGATCCTCCAAAAAGGTGATCATGTTGCCGGAACGGCTACAGGCGCCAGTATATGGGTATGCGGCGCAATTGGGGTTGCATGCGGGTATGGGTTATATGTCCACGCAGGTATCGCAACGGCATTCGCCTTTGCGGTGCTAACTATTGTCGGACTTATCCGCTCTTTACTTCGCGAAGACTTAGAATTGAACGAAGAACCTTGTGAGGATACGAAAAACAAAAAATAACGGCATATCCAGAACTTCTGGATATGCCCGGCACAATAAAAACGAGTGGCTCTTATGCGTCGAAAACTTCCATCCGATATCCTATCCCCGGCTCTGTAATGACGTAAGTCGGATCTTTTGGGGTCAGTTCTATCTTCTCTCTCAACTGACTGACATAGACACGCAAATACTGCATGTCATCCGCATGCGCAGGTCCCCAGACATCCTTCAAGATTTGACGATGAGTAATCATTTTCCCACGATTTAGCATAAAGTATCGCAGTAATTCATACTCTCGCGGGGTGAAGAAGGTAGCTTCGCCATCCAGATAAACTTCATGCCGAACCAAATCCATTCTGATGCGCCCATTTTCAAGGTCCGGCTCTCCCGCCTCCTGAGTAACCGCTTTTCGCAAATTCGTATTGATACGAGCTATCAGAATATCTGGATTGAAAGGCTTGGTTACATAGTCGTCCGCCCCCAAACCCAAGGCCTCAACAACCTCCCTGTCTGCATCCCTAACCGAGCAGACAATAATAGGAACCTGTGACCATTCCCGAATACCAGAGATCACCTCTTTTCCATCCACATCAGGTAATCCCAAATCAAGTACAATCAGGTCCGGTTTTAACGATCCGGTCATGCGAAGCGCTTGCCCACCATTTTCGCATTCTTCGGTTTTAAACCCTTCGTCCTGCAAGGTAATTTTCAGAAGTTTTCTAATCTGCGGTTCATCATCAATAATCAGGATAAGATTCTTCTTATTTGCAACAGCTTCATTCATGGGTCTTATGACGCCTTTCGAGATGTTTTCAACATTATGAGCATAAATGTATGCTGTATCCGTATAAATTTCCCATTCGTTTCTGAGATCATTTTGGGAATTATAAGGGCAGAATATGATTATTTTAGTTCACTGCCTTTAAACGAGTTAGCAAATACGCATCTGACCAGTTTTCAACCTCAAAGATCGCCTCATACGGGTTTCCTGAAATATACAGATATTCACAAATAGCGGGTTCTGTTTTCAATCCTTGCGACTTTAGCTGTCGGATCGACCGCTTGAAGTTTGGACCACCCTCTGCCGTAAGACGTTCCATAATCTTATAGTGACGGTAGGCGGCCTGCTTTTGGACCTCAAGGGAGGTGGCATAAATTTCAAACTCGAAACCAGAAAACCAAAAATTAGCGACGATCACTTCACCATCTTGACGGATCTGAAACCCATCATAGTTCTGGAATAAGTCTGAAAGTGAGCTCAGATAGTCTACAGGATCGGCGTAACAGCAGATAATATCAATATCGCTTGCATCGAGATCTAACTCAACAAATATGGTGCTGACGACCGCCGCCTGAAATGGCTTCAAGCTCTCTAAAATAGCGATTTTGTCAATTGCCCGTTGGGCACGATCTTTTTTATTAGGCGTCATCATGTCTGGGGGAAGTTGCCATTGCCTCTCCCCCCGGCATATCAAGCTACAAAAGCTTTTTCTACTACATATTCACCCGGCTTCGCATTTGAGCCTTCTTCAAGGCCCGCAGCTTCGAGCAATGTTTTCGTGTCTGCAATCATTGGCGTTGAACCACAAATCATCGCCCGATCAGTTTCCGGATTAAAGGCTTCAAACCCAATATCGGCGAAAAACTTACCGCTGGAAATCAAATCAGTAATACGGCCAGATGTTCTGAACTCTTCGCGCGTTGTGGATGGGTAGAATGTGACCCGCCCTGGCGCCACATCAGATACAAGCGGATCATCTTTCAAATCTGCAACAACTTTGGCGCTATAATCCAAGTCTGCAACGTTCCGGCATGTGTGCGTAAAGACAACTTCATCAAATTTCTCATATGTCTCAGGCTCGCGAAGAATACTTGCGAAAGGCGCGGCACCTGTCCCAGTCGAAAGAAGATAAAGACGCTTACCTGGTTTCAATGCATCCAGAACCAATGTCCCAGTTGGCTTTTTACCTAGCAAGATCTGATCACCAGCTTTGATATGCTGCAAACGAGATGTCAGCGGCCCGTTTTGTACTTTAATGGAATAGAAATCCAAACCATCATCCCAAGAAGGGCTGGCGATAGAATAAGCGCGCAATAACGGTTTAGCGCCATCCATTAATCCCAGCATGACAAACTCGCCAGAACGGAAACGGAATTCCGGTGGCCGTGTCAGGCGAAAAGAAAACAATTCATCTGTCCAATGATGAATATCCAGAACTGTCTGAAGAGATACAGATTTCGGGATAGTTACAATTTCTGGAGCGTCGACGGCTTCAACTTCAGACGTCTGGAGCTTCTTAACTTCGTAATTCACGCTTACTCGCCTTTCACATTGTTCTAGCTGTCATGCCAAGGCACATATAACAGCTACAAAATATTATGCAATTAATAATCACTTGCATTTACGAAAATTCTTAGTAACCTCTCCTGAAGCAACATTTCCCGATAGGCCGTAGAGATACAGACCAATGAAGCAACAGGACAGGTTGGAGTTGTCAGATAATCTGACTGGGCTCCAGTTACAAGATGAAATTCGGCATAGCAGGGTTGTTTCGCTGGATTTGTGGCAATTAAAGATGAATAAGGGCAATGAAGCCTATTATCAAAACAATCCGGTTGTGGCTTTACGCTATTTCAAACAGGCTTCCGAGATTGCCGACAACCTACTTCTTCTATCAATCCAGCAAGGATCAAATCCAGCTGCTGCGTTACAAACAGTTTCAAATTCCTTGCGAAACCTAACAGAAATGTATTTACGCTACGACTTACCAGAAGAAGCAATTAACGCCCGCGAGGCCTTCTTTTACCAACTGGTCGACCTGGCGTCTTCCTCATCTGTAACCGCAACACCATTCAAATCTGATTATTTGCAAGCAATTGAGGGGGAGCTGGATACGCTCTTAACACTCTATTATGCCATCGGCTCGGAACAAGACATCATCTCCACCGCAATCATCTCGGCACAGAATGCAAAGGTCTAACGCATCGCGCTGACGAACCTCTCGGCAGATGTTCGCAAATCTTGAGCTGATTTTCCCGGAGAATAAAGAGCTGAACCCATTCCAAGGGCGAACACACCCAACTTCTGAAAATCAGTAATATTCTCCGGCGTCACCCCACCAGTTGGACAAATTCTTGTCCCTTCAGGCAGTACAGCTTTCACCCCTTTGATAAAAGGCTGCCCTAACACTTCTGCAGGAAAGATTTTCAAGATATCCGCGCCTGCTTTTAATGCCTCAAAACATTCGCTTGGCGTAAAGCAACCAGGTGCAGATATCAACCCAAGCTCTTTTGTAAGACGAACAACATCTGCATCAAAATTTGGAGAGATAATAACCTGACTTCCTGCCTCAACAGCCTGTTCAACATCCTGAGCTGTCAACACAGTACCCGTTCCAATGACCAAATTGTCTCCAAAATGCGCCTTTATTAAACGAATGCTTTTCTGCCATTCTGGACTATTAGTGGTTACTTCAACAAATCGAAACCCTGTCTCAGACAGAATTTCACACACCTCGATCACTTCACCCGGGCGAATTCCCCGCAATATAGCAATCAGAGGCATTTCAGAAATTTTATCAAAAACCGACGTCATAACCAGCTTACCTTCACATCCACGATTGACCCCTTGCCCCCAACAACCTGAGAGGCAAATTCATGCCCTGCACAAAGCGCAGAACGCATAGATTTTTCCTGCAATCTCGCTGCGAGATAAGCCCCAAGAAAACTATCTCCCGCGGCAGAGGTATCCACAACATTTACAGGCGTTGTAAACGAGAGGCTTTCCTGACACCTTCCACCTTTCCAACACTCTGCTTTTTCAGCACCACAAGTTAAAATCCACTCAGCGCTCTTATTTTTCGCACAAATATCAATGAAGCTCTGATCTGGATATAACGTTTCCAATTCTTCATCTGAGATTTTGATATAAGTGAGATAAGGAATAATCTCTTCCGCAAAAGAGGTAGCTTCTTTTGCATCCCAAAGCTTTGGTCTGAAATTAAAATCATATGAAATAGCCCCCTCCGCCTCTGACAGCGTTTTCAAGGCACCAATTAAGTTCCCTCGCTCTTTTGTAACAGCGGCACTAATCCCAGAAAAATGGAATAGTGAATAGCCCCGTGTTTTCTAGACACCCTGCGGGTTCAGTTTTTGCTGTTTCTCAAAATCTGCGGGTGACAGCATCCCATTGTTAGCGTGTTTGCGTTTTGGATTGTAGAACATCTCGATGTAATCGAACACGTCTGATCTTGCTTGATCTCGCGTCTTGTATGTTTTTCTGCGGATGCGTTCCCGTTTGAGTAGGCTGAAGAAGTTTTCAGCCACAGCCTTGTCATGGCAGTTTCCACGTCGGCTCATTGAGTGCTCAAGATTGTGCTGTTTGAGAAACGATGCCCAATCCATGCTGGTGAATTGTGAGCCTTGATCTGAATGGACCAAGACTTTGCTTGCCGGTTTCCGTCTCCAAACAGCCATCAGTAATGCTTGCAGAACCAGGTCCGTTGTCTGGCGACTTTGCATTGCCCAACCGACGACACGACGAGAGAAAAGGTCGATGACGACTGCCAGATAAGAAAACCCCTCATAGGTTTTGATGTAAGTGATGTCGGTGACCCAAGCCGTGTCTGGCGTAGCCACTTCAAACTGACGATCAAGTGTATTATCGATAACAATTGAGGGACGCCCGCCATACATCCCAGGTCGACGTTTATAGCCAATCTGCGCCTTGATCCCGGCCATTTTGGCTAGCCTAGCCACACGGTTCGGGCAACATGTCTCGCCTTGATCTCTCAAGTCGTCATGAAGCTTGCGGTATCCGTAAACTTTACCGCTTTCGTCCCATGCATCCTTGAGCAATTTTGTCTGGCGCCTATCTTCAATAGCACGTTTGCTGAACGGTCGTTTCAGCCACGCGTAAAACCCACTTGGATGAACGTCCAGCATTCGACACATAACACGTACTGTGAAGGCTGGGCGATGCTCCTTGATAAAGGCGTACTTCATTTTGCATCTCTGGCGAAGTACACCGTTGCCTTTTTTAAGATGTCGCGCTCCTCTGTAACGCGAGCAAGCTCCTGCTTCAACCGTCGCACCTCAGCAGATTGATCGCCTTTACCACCACTATCATCAGGTGTTGAATATCGCTTCATCCAAGCATAAAGCGAGTGAGTACTAACGCCCAAACGCTGCGAAACGTCTGCCACAGCATGGCCACGTTCCGTAATCTGCTTGACGGCATCAACTTTGAATTCTTCCGTAAATCTTGGCTTGCCCATAAAAATCTCCTTGTCCTCACTTTTAGGATACAAGGCGTCTACAAATCTAGGGGCTATTCAAAATGCCTTTATGTATGAACCTATTCTCGACATGGGGATGGGGGAGCTTATTTCTCTTTATCAAGATGTTAAGTCTGAATTGAGTGCTTGTCCTCATTAAATTTTCTAAGCGCCCCAGCGGAAAATAAACGTTCAACACAAATGGAAATAATAGCCGACCCAGTTATTGAAAATATTTTGACCTTCGAGTTCTGCGACAAAGACAATCAGTGCTTCTTTGATTGCGCCTATCGTCTACCTGTGGCGGAACAAAACGATAGGGCATTTGGTGATACTTTCCGTGCACCCAATAAGTTGTTGCTACGTGAAGGCATTCACGCAAAAAACTTCATCGTCCACCGCAAATGGATTTATATCGGCAACAAGCGAACCCTTTCCATTCGCCAACCATCTCTAGGATTCCCAGAAACAACCAGAGAAGGCCATCAAGCAGATTTCCGCACCCCAACCCCTGCACGGCCCTTTTATCGGATTATGACCGACTATGGCGCACATGCTTGGGATTATGAAGGCGCATCCACGTCCATCCAATTTGATTTTCCGGAAGTACAATCATTAGAAGATCAGTTTCTGACGTCTTGGGATGCTGGTTTCAAAGAATTTAATGACTTTAAAGACAATTTCAGAGATTGGAGCGAACCAGACAAATGGAAGCTGTTTCACGCTAATTCAATTGAGTTCTGCATCCACACCAAACAAATGCTCGGCAATAAAATTGATCTGATCTATCAAACCCCATATGAAGATGCCAGCAGTGATTTTCCGGAAGTTCACATCATTGGATAACGCCAATCATCTGCTTCCACATTGCTTCCAGAAGCCTTTCTGCGCATTTTTCTCATTAACGCAAAAACCCTTCTAACTTGTTGAGTTAGAAGGGTTTATATTTGGTTGCGGGGGTAGGATTTGAACCTACGACCTTCAGGTTATGAGCCTGACGAGCTACCGGGCTGCTCCACCCCGCGGTAAACTTTTTTTGCGTATCCGGTTGGGGTAATGTTTTTTATTACGACCCGGTTTCGCAGGATTATTTTAATCTGGGTTTATGGGATGGGTGTTGGAGAGTTGATGATGAGTGAAGAGAGAGAATGATATTTGCAGGCCTGGCAGCGACCTACTCTTCCGTGCCTTAAG
>JAEPMY010000144.1 GCA_017643685.1 Sneathiella sp. | reverse complement strand
GGCCTTAATCACTGTGCCGGGGGCCGTCGCCAGAATGGCAGTGTTCTTTGGTCCGCTGATATCAATACCAGAATGGAACGCTTTCTTTTTGGTAACCGGATCTTTCCGTCCGCCATAGCTGGAAGAGACATAGCCCCGGTCCGTTGGCCGGGCGAGGGGGATGTTCTTCATGATGGTGTTCAGCGTTTGCCAGCGGGCAAGGCTTGCCTCCATCTTCTGGGCATCTTCGTAATATTGCTGCTCAGTTTCCAGAAGTTCTGTCACCTCTGGCAGGCTCTGGAACGGGCCGCCTGATCCTTCCACATTATCAGGGGCCAGAATGTCATCCGGGTTCAGGCCGGTCAGCGTGATCGTCTCGTAAAGCGAGTCGATACCTTGTTCAGCCTGTGCGTGAACTCTGCTGATGAAGTCTTTGTTATCACTGGAAATTCTCTCGATACGAGATTTCAAAGAAACGACCTCGGATTGCAGGTCAGCCACCGCCTTTTCTTTATCGAGGCGTTCTTTTTCATAGTCGCTTAACTTGCGTTTTGTGGATTGCAGTTCGTTGTAAATCTCATCCTTGGTGGATTGGAAAATCTGCAACTCCCGCTTGAGAGAAGAGAGCTTTTTCTGTGCGATCAGTTTGGCTTCCGCCTGTTGATCTCGCTGCTCCGTTGTCTCGAATAATTTCTTGTTCACTCGCGTGATTTTAAGCGAAAGATCCTCGCTTCGCTGGCTTGTATGCTGCAGCCGTGTGCTGAGCATATCAATGCGGTCTTCCAGATCTTTGGCATACTGATCCCGGCTGCTCAGATCAGTTGCCGTTTTCTGCAAATCCTCTGTTGCGACGCGCAGTGTCTTTTCCAGATTTTGCCGTTGGTTCAGAATATCCTCAAGGCGGGCATATTGCTGATCCAACTCATGTTTGGTGATTTTCAGGCTCGCTTTGGAGTGCAGCAGGTTCGATGAAATACTGCGGACCTTTTCCTGCATTTGTGCAAGCTGCTGATCCTGATAGGAAATCTGGTTTGATTGCTGGTAAACAGTGGCGCCAAGGTCGAGCATTAAGGCGACCAGTGACGCTGCACCTGCAGCCACGGCAATCTGGCGATTGCGGCTGAAATTCAGATATTTGGGAGTGCCGTTTTGGCTGACGATAATTTGCCGATCTGAAAAGGCCCGTTCTAAGACAGGTTTCTTTTTCATCAACTCCCCCAAATCTTCCTGTTGATCCTCTAAATTAGGGGAGTCATTAAACTGATTTTTTTCCAAACTTCAACTCGATCAAAAGCCCACTTGGGGCGGTACGTATGCACTATTGCGGATGGGCGAGGGGTAAATAATAGTCGGGTGTCAGGTCCGCCTCTGTTCGCGCCTCTTCGTTAAAGGGAGGTTTTAAAAGGCCTCTGAAGTTTTCACGGACCAATTGCTGCCAATATTCTTTGGGGCTTTTACCCTCTTTTCCGCATAGAAAATGGAACCAGCGGTTGCCCGTTGCCACATGTCCAATTTCTTCGTTTAAGATAATTTTAAGGATTTCAATGCTCTCAAAATCCTCCATTTTCGCGAATCGCTCAATCATGCCCGGCGTCACATCCAGTCCCCGTGCTTCCAGAACCATGGGCACAATCGCAAGACGCGCCATCAGGTTATGGCGGGTGTCATAGGCCGCTTCCCAAAGGCCATCATGGGCGGGGAAATCACCATAATCATACCCAAGCTTTGCGACCCGCGCGGCCAGAAGGCGGAAATGTTTCCCTTCTTCCGCGCCGACCTTCACCCAATCGTCGAAAAATTCCCGGGGCATATCGGTGCTGGAAAAACGGGCGATGACATCCCACGCCAGATCAATGGCGTTCAGTTCGATATGCATGACCGCATGCAGCAGCGTTGCCCGCGCCTTTTCTGTCTTCCCGCGGCGCTTTGGCATTTCTGTTGGATGAAGAAGCTCTGGTTTTTCGGGGCGGGACGGGCGATCCGGCGGGTTTGCATTCCCGACCGGCATATCCGCATCCGCCCACCAAAGCGCGGCATTTTGCTCACTCAGGCGCGCTTTCTCCGCCGCATTGGCGGTGGTCAGAACTTCTATGGCAAGATCACAAAGGGTCGTCATGAAAGCGCTAATTCGCCTCTATTTCAGGTAACAGTTTCAAATGTTACCCAAATATACAAAGCCCCCATAAAATGAAAGCTTTTTAGGGCTCGGATAAGCGGCGGTTAGATATGAATGGATGGTCAGAGGGGGTAGAACCCCTCTAACGCTGTCAGAGGTCGCTTATTAGAAGGCGACGCTGACGCCAATGCGGGCGCCGGCTGTATAGGACATCCCGCTATGATTGATTTTAGCGGCATCGCCTGCGAATTCGGGCATATCGATATAGGCCATACCTGAAGTTGCCGTGCCGTAAACATTCAGGCCGATGGACACGTTATCAATTTTTTTCTCAACTTCGAATTCGAGCAAGCCTTCATAGACAACGGACGTATCGGAATCATTTGCGGTACGTCTGTCGACAAGACCAGTAACGTTACCGTCTTTGTCCTGCATAACGCTCATATCAGTGTTTGCCACCATTAATTTCGCGGATGGTTTCAGCGCAAAGCTCCATCCACTATAATCAGGTGACTTGATGTTTAGGCCAAATTGAGCCCCCAACATCTTCGAGTCGAGCTCGCCATCAAAAACATTTCGTCTTGTAGTCGCATCAAAGTCGCCGTCCAGATCATAATCCTGTTCAAAATATCGACCTGTGATTCCAATTTCCGGCATGAAGGACCAAGTGCCAGATGTCTTATTTGCAGCGCCAGTAAGTGTTAAGCTGAGATCGGCAAGGTCAAAGTCATTTTCCGCATACCAAGTCCCGTTACTCCAGAAAGTTCCGACAATACCGGTGACGCCCAGCAGAGTATTCGCATTATTTCCGACGGCACGGTATGACGCGTCCGAGGAGCCATTATAGTAGCCAAATTCCACTGCAATAACCGGTTTATGATTAAACCAACCATTGCTGAGGGCGCTGTCGGCAGGTAAAGCGTACGAAACCCCTAAATTGCCCCCAAACAACATCGTTGAATTATCAGCTTCGATGTCACTTTGTGCCGCAAAATCAATAGCATAGTTTGTCGGCTGATTCCATAGCACGCGTGCACCGGTATCGAGGGAAATGTTGAAATTGCTATCTTCAGCAGCAACAGGAGTTGATAGGAGTAAACACACGGATACTAGCGAAATTTTTTTAAGCAACACACACTCCATACGAACGAGTTTTTACACACTTATCATGTAAGGCTGACTTACATTTGACATAGAATAGTTGTTTTTTTACACAAATTTTTTCTACCAGAAATCGTTGTTGTCAGGTGCTTATCCTGCGCCTAATGATAGGTGTATTTATATCACAAGAGATAAGTTTGCGACGCATTCTCAAAGCTTTAAAAGTCAGCAAGAAACGGGTCGAATGTCTGGCGGCATTCTCTAATCTGGTCCGCATAAATCGTTAGACCAGCTATGAGGGAGGCGTACTCCTATGCAAAACATGATATTATTGCCCGAAAAGGGTGGGCACATGACAACGCAAAACCAAATTGATTATGAGCGCATAGAAAAGGCGATCCATTTTATTCGGGAAAATTTCAAGTCGCAGCCATCCCTCGACGAAATTGCGCAAGCCGTTCATATGAGCCCATTTCATTTTCAGCGGATGTTCAGTGACTGGGCCGGGGTGAGCCCCAAGAAATTTATGCAATATGTCAGCGTGACTTATGCCAAGTCCTTGCTGAAAGAGCGCAGGACATTGATGGATACGGCCTATGAAACCGGGTTGTCAGGAACAAGCCGATTGCATGATCTGTTCGTCAATATTGAAAGCATGACACCCGGTGAGTTTAAAAGCGGCGGCGCCGATTTGAAGATTAACTACAGCTTTGCCGATAGCCCTTTTGGTCAGCTGATCGTTGCGTCCACCCATAAAGGGATTTGCCATTTGTCATTCGAAGCGGATGAGGCCACGGCCGCCGAAAAATTGGCGGAGCGCTTCCCCAACGCCGCCTTTCATCAGGGCATTGATCAATATCAGCAGGACGCCCTCGGTATTTTTCGGAAAGATTGGCAACAGCTCGATCAGATTAAATTGCATCTGCTGGGAACACCGTTCCAACTGAAAGTTTGGGAAAGTCTGCTTAAAATCCCTATGGGGCAGCTAACGACCTATGGCGATATTGCGCAAAACATCAACAAACCGAAGGCCTTCCGTGCGGTTGGGACTGCCGTTGGATGCAATCCGGTTGCCTTTTTAATTCCGTGTCACCGGGTTATTCAGGGCAGCGGCGACATGGGCGGTTACATGTGGGGAACCGATAGAAAATCCGCGATCATCGGGTGGGAGGCAGCAAAGCTGACCGCGCGATATGCCTGATATGAAACAAGTCATTGACGCCATAGACTGGCAGCGCGTGCAGGGTGACATGGATCAGACAGGCTATGCGATTGTGCCGCAATTCTTAACGCAGCAACAATGCATGAGCCTTGCCGAGTTATTTAGCAGTGATGAGGGATACCGGAAAACCGTTGTGATGGAGCGCTACCGTTTTGGTCGCGGGTTATATAAATATTGGGATTATCCCTTACCTGATTTGATACAGGATCTTCGGGAAAATCTTTACCCCAAGCTGGCGCCGATTGCCAATTCATGGATGGAACTTCTGGGCGCTGAAACCCGCTTTCCCGCAACTTATCAGCAGTTGCAGGCCCGCTGCCATGCCGCAGGTCAAACACGCCCCACACCCCTGATTTTGCAATATGGAGAAGGGGGCTACAACACGCTGCATCAGGACCTCTATGGGGAGGAGTATTTTCCCATACAAACGGCCTGTTTTTTGAACGAGCCAGAAGAAGACTACACCGGCGGTGAATTTGTCCTGACGGAGCAAGTCCCAAGGGCACAATCCAAAGCGATTGTCCTAAAACCAAAGCGCGGGGACATGATTGTCTTCACCACAAATTTCAGACCTGTGAAAGGCACCCGCGGTTATTACCGCGCCAAAATGCGACATGGCGTTAGTGAGGTGCATTCTGGACAGCGACAGACTGTGGGCATCATATTTCATGACGCGGTGAGCTGAAAAATGATCCGGCATTCTGATTTGAAAAGGGATGAGCTAAAGCGCCAGATTAAATCCCACTCCATCAAGTTTGCAGGAAATGCCCCGCTTAAAATATACGGCACATTAAGGTGCCGATCTGGTAAACGGATGAAACGTGAAAACCGTGTCTTTTTTGAAAGCGCCGCTGAGGCTATTAAAGAAGGATATCGCCCTTGCGGAAATTGTATGAAAGCGGATTATAAAGCATGGATCTCTTTGAACAGGTAGAACAAACCCCCCGAAATCTGCTGCCCCGTGATGGGACGGTTCATTATCATGGTGTTGTTCTGCCCAAATCAAAAGCAGATTACTATTTTGAGGCGTTACTGAACACAATCGCTTGGCGCCACGACCGCGCCATCATGTTTGGAAAAGAAATCATCACCAAGCGCAAAGTCGCCTGGTATGGGAGCGAGCCCTTTGCCTATACCTATTCAAAAGTGACAAAAAATGCTCTGCCGTGGACAACCGAACTTCTGGAGCTGAAAAACATCGCCGAGGCCGAAAGCGGGGAGACATATAATTCCTGCCTTTTGAACCTCTACCATCATGGGGGGGAGGGGATGGCCTGGCATAGTGACGGGGAAAAAGATCTGCAAAAGGATGGCGCCATTTGCTCCCTGAGCTTCGGGGCAGAGCGAAAATTTGCCTTCAAGCACAAAAAGACCAAGGAAACTGTCTCCACATTTCTGGAGCATGGCAGCCTGCTTGTCATGAAAGACACAACCCAAACCCACTGGTTACATCAATTGCCACCATCAAAAAAGGTGCAGGCGCCCCGGATTAACCTAACCTTCCGCACGATTGTCACGCGCTAAATTCCGGATGGCACTTCCACGTCGCAGATGGCGGACAGGCTTATTAAGGGCCAAAATCCGTCCAATGCGACATGGAATTTAGGTTAT
>JAEPMY010000013.1 GCA_017643685.1 Sneathiella sp. | reverse complement strand
GCCCTTGCGGCGCCCAAACAGCAGGTCGCCGCGAAGCCTGCACCTGTGCAAGTGGTTGAACCCACTCCTCTGCCAGCCCCAGAAGCGACGAAAGCACCAGAAGTAGCTTTTGAAACTGTAAAGGCAGCCGATGATAAAATCATTACCGCACCAGAGCCTCAAAAAGTTGATCCGGCGCCTGAGGTGCCTGTTGCCCCAAAAATCATGAAGGCGCAGGACCCAACACCGGAAGTCATTCCGCCCCCTAATCCCCGAAGCCGCCCGGAACGATTTAAGGAAGTCACCAAACCAGTTGAGCCTATCAAGCAGATAGAAGTTCCTGAAAAAAAAGTGACCGAAGTTAAACCCGAAGAGCCATTACCCGCTCAACAGGTAGATAAGACAGTCGCAACAGAAAATGAAAGCGCCTCTACGGACAAAGGAGAAAGCCTCTCCACCGTCGTTCATGACGCTGATTATCGCCGAAAAACCCCACCGGTATATCCCCGCCGCGCCTATCAACTAGGCCAGCAGGGAACGGTTACTTTGCACGCCCTTATCGACACCAACGGTAAACCGGACGATTTGAAGGTTGAAACCTCTTCCGGGTATCGGCTGCTAGATAAGGCAGCCCTCGTTGCTGTCGCCAGTTGGGAGTTTGAACCCCGTATTGAAAATGGACGCCGTGTTTCCAGTTGGGTCCGCGTCCCTGTTAATTTCCGCATTCGATAGGAAAAAGCCATGACAAACGATCTTTTAGAAAAATATGAAAGCTTCAAAGCTGAAAATCCGAATAAACGTATCCGCGATGCAGCTGCGGAGATTGACGTCAGTGAGGCAGACCTTGTCGCCTGCCAAGTCGGTGCATCTGTTACCCGGCTTGAAAACAAAGCTGAAGAAATCCTATCTGCTATTGAGCCGTTTGGTGAAGTTATGGCCCTTACCCGCAATGGTGCCTGCGTCCATGAACGCAAAGGTGTCTATGAAGGACCAAAGTTCCACAAAATGGGCAAAATGAACATTGGCCTCTTTGTAAACCCAGATATTGATCTTCGACTTTTCATGGATCATTGGGCGCATGTGTTCGCGGTTAGCGAAGATACCAAAGTTGGTCTTCGCCGCAGTCTTCAGTTTTTTGATAAATCCGGCGACGCTGTCCATAAAATCTATCTGACAAACCACTCAAACGACGCCTATTTCGACGAACTTGTTGCCAAGTTCAAGTCTGAAGATCAGCGACCTGTTATCGAGACCGAAACTTATCCAGAAAAAGCCGCAGATATCCCAGATAGTGACATCGACTGGACCGGTTTCAGAGAAGCCTGGGAAAATCTGAAAGACACCCACGATTTCTTCCCAATGCTGAAGAAATATAAAGTCGGACGCCTGCAAGCCTTTCGGAACGTAAAAGATGAGTTTGCCATTGAAGTAGGTAACGACGGTGCACGCCGCGCAATGGAATTGGCAGCGGCTGACAACACCGACATTATGGTTTTTGTTGGCAATCGCGGCTGCATCCAAATCCATACAGGGCCGGTAAACAAACTGGTTGATCACGGACCTTGGTTCAATGTTCTGGATCCAAAGTTTAACCTACATCTCAACGAAGAAATGATTGCTGAGACTTGGGTCACCCGCAAACCAACAGAAGACGGCATCGTGACGTCAGTTGAAGTGTTCGATGCAGATGGTGAAATTATTGCAAGCCTGTTTGGCCGACGCAAACCAGGCGAGCCAGAGTTGGAAGCATGGCGCGAAATTGTAGCGCAAATCCCTGCCAAAGAGGCAGCAAATGCTGCCTGAGATCCTCGGTAAACTTGGAATGATGGGGTGGCCTCTTGTCGGCTGTTCCATTGTTGCCACCATGATCCTCTTGGAGCGACTGGTGTTTGTCCTGTTCATAGATGGACGGGGCAAACGCCTAAAATCCTTATTGCATGAAGTGCTTGGAAACTTGATGGATAAGCCGCGTGATCTTCGCGATGATGCCATTTCCTTGCACCTGGATCATTTTAGAAAGCCTTATGACCGCGGCATCAACATGCTACGCCTGATTGCAACCATCAGCCCTATTATTGGCCTGCTTGGAACCATCCTTGGGATTATCGGCGCTTTTCAAAAAATCGCTGCAACCACCGATCCTGTGACACCAAATCTGATCGCTGATGGTCTTTGGGAAGCTTTGATGACAACGGCAGCTGGCCTGATGATCGCGCTCCCCTGCGTTCTAGTGGCTGGGTTACTAGGGTTTTGGCGCGGCGCCGTTCTGGATCGTGTCACCACAGAGTTGAACCACCATTCCTTGAGTAAAGATCTTCATCAAGGTGACAGTTTCCAGTCCCTGAGCGGAGGTAAGGCCGCGTGATCCGTCACCGCACCCCAAGCCACGATAGCGAAGACAGTCAGGCGTTGATGCTGGATTTGACCACCTTGCTTGACATTATGTTTATCCTGTTGGTGTTTTTCATTCTGACCGCAGGCGTCTCTTACCGCGCACTGGACTTAACGCTGCCAGCCGCCGCCAGCGAAGAAACGGAACCAGCAAAAGCAAGCCATCACATCATGCTGGAAATTAAAACTGATGGATATGCGCTTGACGGTGAGACATTCACGACATTTGAGGCCATGAAAGAAGAAATTGGCCCGCTCCTTCAACAAAATGCTGAGAAAGAATTGGTTATCGCAGGAGATCGCAACGTCTCGTTAGAGCGACTGTTGGAACTTCTCACCTTTCTGGAAAGCCGCGGAATAGATGCCGCCAACATTCTGATGCAAAGAAAAGACTGATGACACGCAAAATTACATATGTACTGGCCGTTTTCGGTCTAATGGCAAGCACTTCCCTCTCAACCGCGGCCGACCGCATTGTCTCCATCGGTGGCTCGGTTACAGAAACCATTTATGCCCTGGGCGGTGAAGCCGAACTGGTTGGTGCGGATACGACCAGCTACTTCCCAGCCGCGGCGAACAAACTTCCTAAAGTTGGCTATCAGCGAACCTTATCTGCGGAAGGGGTTCTATCCCTTGCGCCAACAAAATTAATTGGCAGTGATGAAGCAGGGCCCGCAACAACTCTGGAACAGCTAAAAGCAGCCGGCGTCAGCATTACACTGCTGAAAGCCCCTCGTGACGTCGCAGGAATTAACGAGAATATTCGGCAGCTTGGACAGATACTAGACCGGGACACCGAAGCACAGCAGCTCACCTCAGACATCAATTCATCCCTTAATAAACTGAAAAGAAAAATTGCAACTGCTCCTGTCAGTCAGAAAGTCCTATTTGTCATGACACATGGCGCCAAAACACCAATGAGTGCTGGCAAAGGAACATCTGCCGACGCGATTTTGAAGCTCGCGGGTGTCCAAAATGCGTCCCCTGGCTTTGAAGGATATAAGCCGCTAACTGCAGAGTCGCTTGCTGTGATGGCGCCGGATGTCATCCTGACAACTCACCGCACTCTGCAACAGGTAGGCGGGATAGAGCAGTTTCTCGCCTTGCCTGGGTTTAATCTGACACCCGCGGCACAGAACAAGCGGGTCATTGCGATGGACTCTCTCCGGCTTCTAGGCTTTGGACCTAGAACTGTGGAAGCCGCAAACGATCTCTATGAAAAACTGAAATCCTTATGATCCGCACAGAAAAAAGTACTGCCGGGGTGGATCGGTTATTCACACCCTTGCAGTTTTGGATAACCGTCTTAGCGATTAGTTTAATCGTCATCTTTCTTTATGCAATTAAGGCGGGGGCGATTGATATATCGGTTACAAATCTGCTGACATTACATCTCACAGATACAGAAGCCGTAGTTCTTGGGGAAATTCGCTTACCGCGCATTTTACTCGCCTGTCTGGTTGGCTCTGCACTGGGTATTTCAGGCGCCGCAATGCAGGGGGTGTTTCGGAACCCCCTAGCGGATCCGAGCTTGATCGGCATTGCGGGTGGCGCATCGTTAGCCGTTGCGACAATGATCGTAATTGTGGGCCCCTTGCCCGGGCTGTTTGCACTCTATGGCTTAGGTGCTGCTGCTTTTGCTGGCGGTCTGATCACCAGCTTCTTCATCCTGCAACTCTCACGCCTTAGCGGTGATTTTTCAGTTACTCATATGCTTCTAGCTGGTATTGCCTTTAACGCCCTGACCATGGCTGGAACCGGATTTTTGATGTTTCTGAGTGATGATCAGGAAATGCGGGCCCTGACTTTCTGGACTATGGGATCCTTAAGCGGAGCACTTTGGCCCGCGGTTTCCTTTCTGGCAACGATTGTGATCCCTGTTTTATGTATTCTTATCCGCCAAGCAACAGCTCTGAATGTCTTTATGTTGGGCGAAGAAAACGCCAATTATATCGGCGTTGATACCCACCGCTTGAAACGCACAGTGATATTATGTTCCGCATTATCCGTTGGAGCTGCCGTTGCCGTGAGTGGATTGATCGGATTTATCGGCCTTGTTGTCCCCCACTTGATCCGCCTGACGGTAAGCTCCGACCATCGGTATCTATTCCCGCTTTCTGCACTGCTTGGTGCTGGTCTCTTGCTCTTTGCAGATACCATCGCCAGGACCATCGTTCTTCCTACAGAAATGCCCGTTGGCATTCTGACCAGCTTAATCGGTGGCCCTTTCTTCCTGTGGTTATTGGTGAAGCAACTGAGATTAAGGCACTAATCAAATGCTAAGAGCAGAAAACGTATCCTTCTCCGTTCACGGCAAAGAAATCCTGAACGGGATTTCACTAGATGTAGAGGCAAGCGAGATTGTTTCAATCCTCGGCCCGAACGGCGCTGGTAAATCCACATTACTCAAATGCCTCGCCGGGTTTCAGCCAACAAGTCAAGGATCTATCTCGATCAATGGGGCGGATGTTAAAAAGCTCTCTGGGGCCGAGCTTGCCGGCCTTCGTGCAGTACTTACCCAACAAGTTTCCATTGGTTTTCCTATATCGGCCCGTGAAGTTGTTGCTCTTGGGCGGGCCGCAAAAAGAAACGCAATTGGAGATAGCGACAAGATCATTGATCACGCCATGGCATTAACGGGAACAACAGAATTCGCAGACCGAAGCCTGTCAACTCTCTCCGGCGGAGAGCAGCAACGCCTGCATCTTGCCCGTGTTATTGCACAAATTTGGGATCAGGAGAGCGCAGTTTTATTTCTGGATGAACCAACGTCCGCGCTCGATCTGAAACATCAATTTCAGTTATTTGATGTTTGCCGCAATCTCTGCGAACAACGTAATTTCTCAGTCGTTGCTATTCTGCATGATCTAAAACTTGCAAAAGAAATGACAGATAAGGCCTTACTCCTGAAATCTGGACAGACATTTGCCAGCGGAAAAAGCCGAGAAATCCTAACGAGTGAAAGCGTCTGTCCTCTGTATGAAATCACATCAGCGCAGTTTGAATTAATCTAAGTTTCGAAATCAGGCTTGAGCCTCACAGCCACTGTGGATTATGTTTGCATCAAAACAAATGAACAGAGGCGTGCAACATGACTGATCAAAGTGATATCTCCAAATGGGTCGACATGGAAAAATGCCCGCTGGACAGTCAAGCTTTTCGAGATGAGTGCCGCCGCACCCTTGATGAAGATGGCTCTTTATTATTGGAAGGTTTTATAAAGCCTGATGCCATCGCGGAAATGGTAACAGAAGCCGATGCCGAAGCAGATAAAGTCTATTTTGCAGGGCAAACTCACAACGTGTATCTAACCCCAAAAGATCCATCGCTTGCGGATGATCATGTTTTCAATCGTCAACTTGAATCCCGAAAGGGCTGCATCACGACCGATCAAATCCCGAAAAAATCAGGATTACACGCGATTTACAACTCCCCCCTGTTTAAGGAATTTATGGCGTATGTCGTCCGGGAAGAGGCAATCTATCCATACGCAGATCCACTGTCTGGTATAAATGTGCATTTTGCCGATGAGGGACGCGGCCTGAACTGGCACTTTGATAACTCGTCCTTCGCCACAACATTACTTTTAAGGGCGCCTGAAGGCGGCGGAGAGTTTCAATATGTCCGCGACCTTCGCGATGCGGATGCAGGTGAAATGAATTTTGAAGGTGTCGAAGCCGTTTTGGAGGGGGAGAAGTCATATAAGACATTGGACGCTAGCGAGGGGACACTAGCCCTTTTCCGCGGCCGCAACTCCATTCACCGCGTCACACCAACCGAAGGGGATATCACACGCCTTCTTGTGGTTCTTGCGTACAATAGCGAACCTGGCATCGCCCTATCAGAGACGGGGCGCATGACATTTTACGGGCGACTTGGCTAATTCTTTAGCTTGCAAGAGCAATTGCCAGACTATCTTGAGTAAGTGGTTTTATCAGATTTCCATCCATCACAGCTGCCTGTATGTCGTCTTTATTCACGGTATCATCCGCACTCAAACTCACAATCCGCTGACTCGGCTTGAAAGCTTTTATTTGATTGGCAGCTTCAATGCCGCTCATACCCGGCATATACAGGTCCATCAAGACAAGGTCAAAATCAGCATCTCGTAACTGGGATATCGCTTCCTTCCCGCTTTTTGCCTCTGCTGAAACATGCCCCATTTTTTCGATAATATGCTTTGCGATCATCCGATTGATGTCAACATCATCGACGATCAATATCCGAGCCGTTTTTTGTGGAACGGCCGGTGCAGCCACAGATTTACCGCCGTCTGAAGACAGTACCTGTTCCTGGAATTTCAGTGTAAAACAAGTTCCTTCGCCCAACGTACTTTGGCAATCGATTTCTCCCCCTAGAAGACTAACTAAGCTCTTGGTAATCGCCATTCCCAATCCTGTACCGCCATATTCCTGAGCAATTGATCCATCTGCTTGCTCAAAAGGGGTAAACAGATTGGAGAGCTGAGCTTCTGACATTCCATTTCCGGTATCTGAAATCTCGATCTGGAATGCAGCTAAACCATCTAATTCAGTTCGACTTACAACGACCAGAATGCTTCCCTCTTTCGTGAATTTCACTGCGTTACTCAGGATGTTGTTGATAATTTGAGTAAATCGCAACTCATCCATTGCCAGAATTTCAGGCAAATCGGCCTGAATATCCATTTGGAAATTCAGACCTTTTTCCATCGCAACATTTTCCCATATACGGGACAAATTCATGAGATATTTCCTGAGATCTATATTCTTCCGATGTATCTGGAACTTTCCTGCTTCTATCTTAGCAAAATCCAAGACATCATTTAACAGCCCCATCAATATCTGGGAAGAGGACTTAATTCCTTCTACGAGTTCATTACCATGAGAATCTAATTGAGTATCCGACAAGGCGTCGGCTAACCCGATAACTCCGCTTAGCGGCGTCCTAATCTCATGACTAACTGAAGACAAAAAATGGGATCTTGCTTGAGAGGCTTTCTCAACCTCAGTCATAGCTTGTTCAAGTTGACTGTTCTTAATCCGAAGTTCCATTTCACTGATAACAATTTCAGCGAGTAAAGTGAGTTGCTCCGTATCTTTCTCTTGAAAATCCTGGCGAGGGTTTTGATCAATAATGCATAAGGTCCCAATCTTCTGCCCTTGAGGTGAAACAAGAGGAGCTCCCGCATAAAATCGAATATCAGGGGCGCCCGTCACCAAAGGGTTATCCCGAAACCTTTCGTCTTTGGTCGCATCATTTACGATGAAAGGCTTATCCCCTTGAATAGCATGATGACAAAAAGCGAGATTACGAGGTGTTTCAGTTGCCTCTAACCCAACGCGGCTTTTGAACCATTGCCTCTCCCGATCAACAAGGGAAATTAACGCAATTGGAGACGCGTAGAATGTTGCCGCCAGTTGAGTGAGCCGGTCAAACGCCTGCTCTGCCGCGGTATCCAGAATTTCATAATCACGAAGAGCAGCAAGTCTGGCCTCCTCTTTCGGATCATGGATGGTAACAAACTGATGAGACAACACTTTACTCCCGTCAGAGGAGATATCGGACAAATTGGTCCCATACCAAGAAGTCACGTTCGAACAGAAGACTGACATGCCCTCGTTAATTATTAGTTTAAATTAATACTTGAAGGCCAAATTACCCTCAAGAGAACTTCCAAAATCTCATTCATCCGACTATTATTCCGCTAAATAACAAGAAAAACAGGGGGAACATCATGTCACCATTATCAGGAAAAATTTGCTGGATCACCGGCGCAGGTACCGGTATTGGCGAGGCTTCTGCATTGAAAATAGCCGCAGCAGGAGCGCACGTAATTCTATCCGGACGCCGTATGGAGCCACTACAAGCGCTTGCAGATCACATTGAAAGCAACGGCGGCAACGCCACAGTTGAAGCGTTAGATGTCACCGACCAACAAGCGGCCCAGGTCCTTGGTGAGAAGGTCCCAGAAAAGTTCGGACGTATTGATATTCTGATCAATAGCGCAGGTATCAACATTCCCAAACGAAGTTGGGAAGAAGTCTCTCCAGATGGTTGGAACAGTGTTGTAAATGCGGACTTGAACGGCGCCTTTTATTGCTGTCATGCAGTTTTACCGACAATGCGAAAACAACAGGACGGCCTCATCATTAATGTCTCGTCTTGGGCTGGTGTCCGCCCTTCGAAATTAACTGGCCCCGCATATAATGCTGCAAAACATGGCCTGGTTGCGATGAATGAAAGCATCAATATTGAGGAAGGAAAAAATGGCATTCGGGCGACAGCCCTTTGCCCTGGTGAGGTAGCAACCCCAATTCTGGATAACCGCCCGGTTCCACCTTCTCAGGAAGATAAAGACCGTATGCTGCAACCGGAAGACCTAGGTGATACCGTCCTTTATTTAGCTATGCTGCCCAAACGAGCCTGCGTCAACACACTCGTAATTAGCCCAGCGTGGAACCGGAGTTATATTTCTCAGATTCTTTAAAGAAACCAAGTATTAGGGAGAGAATAATGAAAAAAATGATTATTCTAAGCTTATTGCTCGGAGGCTTTTTGCCTGTCGGCACGGCGACAACATATGCAAATACAAATCAAATAGGCATTGCGACAGAAGTCGTGGCTCATGGTGGAGGATGCCGTAAAAGCTCTCCCCCGGGGCAATGCTGTCATATGGAACGAAAAACAGGCATCGTCCACTGCCACTAAGCTTTAATCAGAGACCTTTTTTACAAACTCTGATTTCAGTCCCATTGAACCGATACCGGGGATACGGCAGTCAATGTCATGATCCCCGCCGACAATACGGATATTTTTCACCTTAGTGCCAACTTTAACCGTAGATGACGACCCTTTTACTTTAAGGTCTTTGATCACGGTGACCGTATCCCCATCCTGCAAAATGGTTCCGTTTGCGTCGCGAACTACATCTTCCTGATCACTTGCGCCATCCAATGACCATTCATGGGCACATTCAGGACAAATCAACAGGTTGCCATCCTCATAAACATAGGGGGATTGGCACATTGGGCACGGTGGTAAGTCACTCATCAGCTTACTTTCAATAAAAAATCTCTGCTTGTCTGTCGCTTTATTTACGACGCTTCAAGCTGCGTTCGATATGCTCAATCACCTGACCTGCGATATTGACACCGGTGACGTTCTCAACGCCTTCTAACCCTGGTGAAGAGTTTACTTCCAGCACTTTTGGTCCATCGTTGGAGCGAAGCAGATCAACCCCAGCAAAACGTAGCCCCAATGACTTGGCAGCTTTGATTGCCGCAGCCCGCTCCTGCGCTGTGATTTTAGCAACAGACGCAGAGCCACCACGATGGAGGTTAGAACGAAACTCACCTTCCTCCGCCTGGCGCTTCATCGCAGCAACAACCTTGTTACCAATAACCACGCACCGAATATCAGCACCTTTGGATTCTGCGATAAATTCCTGCACCAGAATATTTGCCTGAAGCCCGCGGAATGCCTGAATAACGGACTCAGCCGCTTTCTGAGTTTCGGCCAAAACAACCCCCCGCCCCTGCGTCCCTTCCAATAGCTTCAATACCAGCGGCGCTTTACCAACAGATTTCAGCATATCCCGAATATCGGATGGTGAATGAGCAAATCCTGTTACTGGCATACCGATGCCTGCCCGTGCGAGCAACTGATGCGCAAACAACTTATCGCGGGAACAACCGATAGCCTCCGCCGTATTGAGAGTGTAGACACCCATCATTTCGAACTGGCGCACAATTGCCATGCCATAAAAAGTTACCGATGCGCCTACACGCGGGATAACCGCATCATATTGTGGCAGAATACCGCCTTGATAATGAATTTCCGGCCGTTTCGACGTAATATTCATATAGGCGCGGGTTGTGTTAATAACATCAACGGAGTGCCCGCGGCTCACAGCTGCATCTACCAATCGAGACGTTGAATAGTTCTCTGGCTCTCGGCTCAAAATTGCAATTTTGAGTTTTCGCTGGTTACCATTTTCCCCTTCGATCTGATCGTAAACAGCAGGGGATAGCTCACCGCAAAGCATCGAACGATCAGGATCTACCAGCATCCTACCTGACATAGTAGAGCGACCAATGAGCATCCGATACTGCATTTCTTCGCGGTTTGTCAGTGACAACTCGATAGGCCATTCCTGACCAGACAAACTGAAAGGCGTGCGAATGATATATCGCTCTTCACTCTCTCCATTGGAGCTTGTGATATCACGCTTATCAATAACCTGTGCATCACATTTGATCTCTACCTCTGGCTGATCCGGTAGAGGATGCACAAGGAATTTAACGCGAGTCACGCCATCCTTGTCGTAAGGTTCGATATTTATGGCATGAAGCGATGATGTCCGGGCCCCTGTATCCACCTTCGCCTTGATCGCATGTAGCCCAAGCTCTGGTAGACTGACCCACTCATCCCAACCAACAACAATTGTTTGATTTTTCAATGCCACTGAATTGCTCCCCTGATTAGAAACAGCCTTCGTTTAAAAACGCGCCTTTCTATACTAATACAATATGTCTGAGAAATGAAATTATGCACCTTAAGCAAATTTCTTTTAGGCCTCAGAACAAGGGAGCAGAATTATCACACAGCTGACACCCCTCTTTTAACTTTCCTAAGAATAAATTCACTTGGACTAAACACAATCACGTTCCCCAAGATCACAATAAAAAGGCCTGAAACTGCCAGAAAATTCCAATGATAACCCTCAAAAAAGCTTGAAAAAATTAGAGCGATGATGGGGAACAATACCGTTGAGTAAGCAGCCTTTTCTGGACCAATTCGACCGACCAGCGACAGATATGCCGTAAATCCAATAACCGAGCCCGGAATCGCTAAGTAAACAAGCGCCCCCAGATACGGAATGGACAAATCAATTTGGAAAGGGTGACCCATAAAGGTGGTAAAACAAATCAGCATTACCGTACCGTAAAGCATTGCAAACGCGTTGCCTGTAGCCGTGTCCACCTTATTTACCGCATTCCATTTGCCAATCATATTTCCAAGTGAGAAACAATATGTACCCGCGAACGCTAGCAATAACCCTATCAAAACATCGCGGATAGCAGTGTCACTTTCCAACGTCGGAACGATCAGCAGCGCAAGCCCCAAAAGGCCAAACAACCCGCCGATTACGGCTTTGAAAGAGATCACTTCGCCAAAAATAATGCGATTATTCAGTACATTCAGGATCGTCGCCATAGAAAAAACGACCGAGACGAGCCCGCTTGGGATGCGATCCGTCGCGAAATAAAAACAGATAAAATTGAGAGAAAACAGGCACATTCCCTGCCCCAATAAGCGCAAATGGGCCGCCTTAGGCAAACGTATATTTTTTCGAAGCGCCATAAGCCCAATAAACAACACAAGGGAAGCAAGACCAAAACGATAAGCAATGGATTGCTCAACAGGAACCACGCCTAGCTGCAACGAGATTGCGAACCAGGTTGTTCCCCAAATCAAAACAGTCAAAATATAAAGAAAAAGCGACATCAACATTCTCCTTGAAGCGCTTTAGATGCATCAATTCCAACGCCGCTTCTTTCACGCCTTTGCGGCTTTTTACAAAATCTTGCGATTTTGTGATGAATAATCCCAGCAATTGATTGCACGGCCCAGTCTGCAGCAGTAATTTCACAGTCACTAAACTATTGATTTGGAGACGAATGAGTAACCTAGCCAACCAACCAGATGTTTTCGATATTTTAAATAACGCAGGGGCGACAGTTCTGCGATCGGTGGCGCTTGGGGATGGGGTTACGGCAGTCCAATGGTTCAACGAGAACGGGGAAGCTGAATATGATCAACCGGGTCATCATACCTTTAGTATCTATCTAAATGGTGGTGAAGAAGTTCAGCGCATTGATAAAAGTGGCGCCCGGATCGGCGGCGCGCCTGGAAAAATCTGTTTGCTGCCTGAAGATCATAGATCCCGCTGGAACATCCCCCAAAAATTGGAGATGTTTCACCTCTATTTTGACGCCTCTAAAATCAAATCCACAGCGTTGCAGGTACTAGACCGCGACCCTCGTCAGGTTGAACTCAAAGACCTCACCTTTAAGGCCGACCCTTACGCGGAAAATATTCTGAAATCTGTTATTCACCCTCTGGACTGGTCAGAGAAAACAAACAGACTGGCGCTCTCCAGCGCAGCGGATTTATTTTTAATCCATATCTTGCAGAATTATGCAGAGACATCACAAAACCTGCCGACCATCAAAGGCGGCTTGCCTGCATATATCTGTAAACGGATTGACGAATATCTGCGTGCAAATTTTGACGCTGCGATCAGCATCAACAGGCTTGCGGAACTCTCCGGATATAGCAGCTATCACTTTGCCAGAATGTTTAAAGAGAGCTTTGCTCTGCCGCCGCACCAATATTTGAACAAAATCAGAATTGAAAAAGCCAAGGAAATGCTAAAACCAGGTGAAATGACACTGGCAGAAGTAGCGCTTTCCTGCGGATACTCATCCCAAGCGCATTTTACAGCTAATTTCAAAAAAGCAACTGACCTGACCCCCCGACAATTCCAAAAACTTTAATCCCATGACACACGTTGAAAAGACAGCGATCCCCCGTGACAGCTTGATGAGTGCGTATGAACAGATTGATGGCTGCAGCGCAGATGCGTTTAGAGGATATCTGGAGTTTCCTGTAACACTAGAGGCTTTAATCACTGCCTTCTTCGGAAGCCCTATCTTCAACTTAGAACGATTGCTACTGAAATCTATCGGACAAGCGAACACATCCCGATCGGACATTACCGGGCTTGCTGCGGGAACTCAGGAAAAGTTTGCCGCTTGGAAAGTCGAAGGTCGCAATGAAAGTGAAGTCATTCTAAAAGTTGGCAGCAGCCCTATCAGAAGCTGGCTTATGGCCTGTCCAGATGGCGATGACAAAACAGCTATCTATTTTGGGTCAGCGGTTTTACCACAAACGACAGACCAGAATGGCAAGCCTCAAGTGGGCAGCACCTTTCGCCTCTTCATGGGGTTTCACAACTTCTATTCCCGTCTTCTTCTGAAATCGACTATCAAAAACCTCCAGAAGAAACAGAGATAGAGAGCACCCCCTTGGGTTAGATCACCACCAACGAGAATAAGAAGAAAATCAATCCAGAAATCACAGCCGCAGCTGGGACAGTAATCACCCAAGCCGCAATGATGGAGAGGAAATGAGAGCGACGCACCAATTTACGGCGGCTTCGCTCTTCACGGCCAACGGATGGTCCTTCGTCCACAGAAACTTTAGCATTTCGCATACGGCGTGCTGTATCCCACTCCCGAAAGAACCCGACTCCAAAAACGGCCCCAACCGCGATATGGGTTGAGCTAACAGGCAGGCCGAGCCAACTGGCAACGATAACAGTGATCGCGGCAGACAAAGCCACACAATAGGCCCGCATCGGGTTCAGCTTTGTAATCTGGTTTCCGACCACGCGGATCATCTTTGGGCCAAAAAGAAACAGGCCAAAGGAAATACCAGCGGCACCAATGACCATCACCCACAACGGAATTGAAATGGCTGAACCATAATCACCGGATAGGGAAGCCTGCACAATGGCAGCCAACGGGCCAACAGCGTTCGCCACATCATTTGCGCCGTGAGCAAAGCTTAAGAGCGCGGCAGAGACGATCAGCGGCACGTTAAACAGCACCTTCAAGGATTTGTTACGATTTTCAAGGCCGACCGATTGTCGAGCGATGATCGGGCGCATAATCATCCAGAAGAAAACACCGACTGCGGCACCAATCATCACCGCAGTTCCAAGGTCAATCTTGATTACCTTTTTAAGTCCTTTTAGCGCCAGATAACTTGCAAACGCACCGGACATAATAGCGACCAGCACCGGCACCCATTTTTTAGCCGCCGAGATTTTATCTTCCTGATAGATAATCCGGCTTTTGATGAACCACAGGAACAAAGCTGCGACAATACCGCCAAGAAGCGGAGAGATGACCCAACTCGCGGCGATTTTGCTCATGGTCGACCAGTTTACAGCGGCAAATCCAGCCGCAGAAATCCCCGCGCCCATCACACCACCAACAACAGAATGGGTTGTTGAAACCGGTGCGCCGATCCACGTTGCCAAATTCACCCAAAGCGCTGCGGAGAGAAGCGCGGACATCATGGCCCAAACGAAAACACTGGAAGATGTCATTGAGGAAGGCGCGATAATCCCTTTGGCAATGGTGGAGACAACATCACCGCCTGCGATGAGCGCCCCCGCACTTTCAAAAATAACAGCAATAACAATCGCCCCCGTCATCGTCAGCGCATTCGCCCCAACGGCAGGTCCCATATTGTTGGCTACGTCATTGGCGCCAATATTCAGCGCCATATAAGCACCGCAAACAGCCGCGATCACAACAATCAACCCGTTGCTGGACGCATCGAAGAAGGCCGTTGCCAAAATTCCTGTGAGGATCATAAAGATAAGCGCAAGGCCAGGCCCAACAAGTGGCCGTGCGACAAAGGCAGATGCCATTTCCAGAGTGCTTAACCGGCCCAGATCGCGATCCAGTGTTTCCAAATGATCAGCGCTGAAATCTTCTCTCGACATGTCAAAACCCTTGCCAATTTAAAAAGTACTCATCTTTCCCCGCTCCGATACCCCAGCAGGGAGGAGATAACAAGCTTTAATTAGAGTTTTATAGCCAGAGGCAAACTCCATATGGTCACAGGACAAACAAAAACCGCCGCCCGGATCACTCTGGGCGGCGGCTTTTAACAAAAGTCGTTCGACTTATTTCATGATCCGATGCATGGCACAGATCTTATTCCCTGCGGGATCCCGAAGATACGCGAGGTAGAGGTCAAATTTATCACCTTCACGAATTCCTGGAGGGTCTTCACAAGGAATACCGCCATTAGCCACACCGGCAGCGTGCCAACGGTCTGCTGCGTCTGTATCCGCAGCAGCAAAACCGATCGTACCACCATTAGCGCCTGTCGCGGCTTCACCGTTCAAAGGCTTCGTCAGCGAGAAAATACCTTCTTTGGTGAAATAAAAGCAGCGACCTTTGTCGTCAATCACACCCGGCTTATGTCCAAGCTCACCCAAGACCGCATCATAAAACGCCTTGGATTTCTCCATATCATTCACGCCGATCATAATATGACTAAACATATCTACTTCCTATTGTTGTTATCTGTTTAGGTTGTGGAGGGATGATAGAGATGTTTATTTTGGAATGCGAGCGGTTTGATACCGATCTTTCCCTGATCCGATTTTATTTCATCGATGCAAACGTAGCCTTGGAATCTAATCAGCACGCCACATTAGGTTGATAAAAAGTACTGACTTCTAATTTTGAAAAGTTTTGGTAGCGGAGGAGGGACTTGAACCCCCGACACGCGGATTATGATTCCGCTGCTCTAACCAACTGAGCTACTCCGCCCCAATAAGGCGCGCCTATTAGGCGTCTGGAGCCCGGTTTTTAGGGTCATTTCACGCCCCTGTCAAGCCGGGAAATTAAAATTATTGCACTTTTATGCGATGGGGAATGCAATGTTCCCTTCCCCACCGGACAGACATAAAAAAGGCCGCATAATTTTGCGGCCTTTAACGTTCAAAACTCAAATATTTCAGAGGGTCAAAGGCGCCTCTGTGCCAGCAATCCAGCCGCCGCCGAGCAACCTGTCTCCGTCATACATCACACAAGCCTGCCCCGGAGAGACCCCGGGCTCAGGATCTTTCAGCTTCACCTCAGCCCAGCCATCAGCCGCCCCGTAAATGGTGGCCGGCATCGGCTCCTGCGTTGAGCGAACCTTGACCATGACGTCAGTGCCCTCATCATTGAGCGGAGCATCTCCAATCCAATTCATCTCCCGAAGAGATATCCCAGATACCTGCAAGGCTTCTGGAGGGCCAACAACAACACGGTTATTTTCCGGATCCAGACGCACCACATAGATTGGGCTGCCCGTTGCGACACCCAGGCCGCGGCGCTGACCAATTGTGTAATTAATGATACCGTTATGTTGCCCCAACACATTACCGGACATATCAACGATATCGCCCGGCTTACCTGCGCCGGGGCGGATCCGTTCGATCACGCTGGCGTAGTTCCCATTGGGCACAAAGCAGATATCCTGACTTTCAGGTTTTGCCGCCACCGCCAAATTGTATTTATCAGCCAGCGTACGGGTTTCTTCTTTGGTTAAGCCACCAAGTGGGAAGCGAAGAAAATCCGCCTGTTCCTGCGTTGTAGCAAACAGGAAGTAACTTTGGTCTTTGATGGAATTTGCACCGCGATAAAGCCGCGCCCCGGTCGCCCCACCTTCACGGCGGATATAATGACCTGTCGCCATCGCAACAGCGCCGAGATCCTGCGAGGTCTCCAGTAAATCACGGAATTTAACCGTTTGATTGCAGCGCACACAGGGAACTGGCGTTTCACCGCGCAAATAGCTGTCGGCAAATTCATCCATAACACTGTCTTGGAAACGACTTTCGTAATCCAGCACATAATGAGGGATCCCAATCGCCTCCGCCACACGGCGGGCATCGTGGATATCCTGCCCCGCACAGCAGGCCCCTTTTTTCTGAACCGCAACGCCATGATCATAAAGCTGCAGGGTAATGCCGACGACATCATACCCCTGATCTTTCAAAAGCGCAGCCGTGACCGAGCTGTCAACGCCGCCGGACATGGCGACCACAACACGAGTATCTTCGGGTGCTGTATCAAAACCTAATGAATTCATGGCGCGCAATATAGGCCGCTTTCTACGTTATGCAAGCGAAGATACACCGATTGAGATCACGGTTACAGGAAGTTCAGGAGGGAAACCCGATTAATCTGACTAAGCACATTGTAAGAAGCCTCCAGCGCGAAATTCGCCTGATTGAGATTGGTAATGGCTTCGGCGGCGTCCACATCCTCAATATTGCTGATGAAGATTTCTGCCTGATCAATCTGCAAATCGAGAGATTCCTGTGTATCCTGAACCGTTTTCAAGTTCAAACCGTTCACCCCCCGCGCTTCGTTAAAGCCACGAACCAGATTTTCCAGATTTTGAATTTCACCAATAAGGAAATCCTGGTCTTCCTGACGAAGCGGCGTTGTGACTGGCCCTGCTGGACCTGTCGGAACTGGAGCTGTGGTTGGCAGAGTTCCATTTTGCCAAAGCGCAATACGCTGCAAGGCAGTCATAATCTCAAGCCCCAGTTCATCCGCAAGGATACCCGTCTCAAGGGTCCGGTTTTCATCCACGCGAACAACTCGCTTCAGCGTATCGTTTGTGAAGATATCGGTTGGTGGCTCCAACGCTGCCGTGAGGTCTGACCAGTTCGTGATGTTGACCGGCGCCACATCTTTCTTGGAACCCGCAAACAGGAACCCTTCGGTATCTTTTGAATTCAGAACACCTAGAACACTCTCAAAGACCCCTTCGACAGTTGCCTCCAGACCAAGTGCGGAGGAAGAATTAACCGCCCCCATCACCGCTTCCTTCAAATCCGTTGCCGCCTTCTCCAGACTACCCAACATCTGATCATAACTTTGAAGGTTGGTTTGGATAACACCCGCATTCTCTTTATGCTGTTCCAACAAAGACACCAGTGACTTTGCGCCAGACAGGGTTGTCGCTTCTTGGTATAGCCCCTGATAGGTATCTGCGATCTTACCAGTATTCACTTGGCGCTGCGCATCGGTCACCTGCTTTTGGGTGTTCAGCATGTGATTAATCAGTGTCTGACTTTGCTGATATGTTGAAACACGTGTCATTGTTCACTCTCCAATTCAGGCATTACACAATGTTCAAAAGAACATCATACATGTCGCGGGCGGTCGTAATGACCCGGGCGGCAGCATTGTAAGCGTTTTGATACACAATCAGGTTTGCAAGCTCTTCGTCCATATTGACGCCAGCGGCTTCCTGCAATTTCTCGTTAAGAACACCGGCCAACGTCGACCGATCCTGCTGAAGGCTATCCGCCCGGGCAGCATCAAGACCGGATTTTGCCAAAATCTGCGCTGCATATTCGGCAACGGTAACCACGGATCCCGGCAACTCACCCACGGTGCCAAAAGCATTGGTCGCGCTTGAGAGATCCTGGAATTTCAAAGCACCCCGGTTGTCAGAAAGGTTAAGTGCGGGGGTACCTGTTGGGTTAATCTCGGCCAACGCCATTTTCATTGGAGAGGCTTCGATATCTTCCCGAACACTAAAATCAACAGCTTGATCACTCGGATAGCTAAGCCCAACCCCAAACATTTCAGAGAAATACTTGCCTGTGCCTGAGCGATCAGAAGTATCATTTACCACATTGATTTTGTAGCTCTCATATCCTGCGGCATTATTGATAGAAATCGCGCCGCTGGCAGTTAAAGAAGCGGTCGCCGCGGGTGAAATATTTGCATTAATCTCGTTGATGACATCGGCCATAGTTCCGCCAATCGCCCCAAAATCAACAGTAAAACTGGACTGAACCTGCCCGTCGGGACCCCGGAATGAAAATTCTGTTGTACCGGTGAAGCTGTGGTTATCACCCAACGCAAGGCCTGTATCAAAGTTGGTTGGAACACGTGCCTCTACCAGGTCGTTCATTCCAAAGAAATGAGAGAAACCGCGACCCGCACGAAGGGCTGGGTCGGTCGCATCTTGTGAAATCCCAACACCCGTTGCGCCGCCTGTCGCATTCATCGACATTACACCGTTAGTCAGGCTAAGCGTGCCTGCGCCAAGCGCACCATTCACTTCTGCGACAACATCGGCAAGCGTATTTGTCCCGACAGCATCAAAATCCACTGTGTAAGACGCCACGATATCATTATTTGCATCAAAGCTGTAGAAAGTTGCCTCTCCGGTGAAGCCGTGTGCTTCTGCTGCGGCAAGTCCTGAATTATGCCCTGTTAATGCTGCAGGTGGCGGAACGGCTGTGTTCGCATTGTGCACAGCGTTAAACTGTTCAGCAGTTGCCGCAGCAAGGGTTCCGATTTGGTCAGCAAGCGCTGGTAATTCTACATTCCGCATATCAAGCCAACCGCGCAGCGACCCACCTGTCAGCTCTGGATCAAGTGGCAGTCCAGTTGAGGCGATCGTGCCTGTTACTTCGTCATAAACGTTGAGACTGATCTGATCGAAGATCGTTGCGGAAGAGACTGTAGCAGCCGGCGAGTAAACCAACTGGCGCGGGGTAAAATCAAGCAACTGTTGACCGGCATTTGTGACAACCGCAACCGAGTTATTTCCCTGCGGATACGTTTTGACATCCATGATTTTGGAAATCTCGTCAATTGCCTGATCTCGTTTATCCTCGAGCTCTCCCGTTGGTTTTTCACTAATAGTTGCAGAAGAAATTTCTTTATTCAGTTCATGAATACGTAGGATGGCGGCATTTACTGTCTCAATCTCGGAAGCAATGTGGGTATCCGCTTCTTTACGTAAACTTTGAATTTGCGTTAGCAAACGATTTGTTTCCGTTCCAAAATTTGACAATTCTGTCAGCGCAGCCGTACGAGAAACAGAAAGGGTAGGGTCAACCGTCAACGCAGAAAAGCTGGTATGGATAGAGTCAACCTTACCGGTCAAGGACGTATTCGCAGACGGGTCCCCGAGGAGCGCCTGTAGCTTTCCATAAATCTGCGACATTGCGTTGAACTGTTCAGCGCTAGCTGTGGAGAGACGCAATTCCCGTTGAATAAATTCATCCGTAACGCGGCGAACATCCTCAACATCAACGCCAGCACCATAACCACCCAACACAATTGTGCTGTAATCCACAGTCTTTCGGGCATAGCCGTCGGTCTGGACGTTGGCGATATTATTAGATGTGACATTAAGAGCCTTTTGGTGGCTCAGCATACCTGTCACACCGGAATTCATAATCTGGTTCAGACTCATTATCTATCTCCCCCGGTTTTATATGGGGCTGAAGGTACGGCAATTTTGTCCCGGCAAATAAAGGTGTAATTCATCAATCGGCAAAAGCTGCCCTTGAAGGAACTAGCTCCCCCCAAACACGTAACCGACTGATTATTAATAACTTTATCTAACATCTCTATTTCCGAATTCCAAAGATCACACGCGATCTATATTGATTTCCCCTATTAATATGCAATTGGGGTGCCAGTTTTCTGGATACTGATTTCTCAATGGGAGTCAGGAGAATAACCGCAGGAGGAAAAAGAGATCATTTCGCAGGGCAAATATTACCCGGATCGGCAATAAATTTCCCTCACCACGACACCCTCACATAAACCGTAAATATTTGTTTTAAAACACTTTAATGCGACCAACCAAAACTGGCCCGGCTTTTGCTTATAACCTAGTGACGCAAAATAACAGCGCAAAAAGTGAGATTAAGTCGATGGACATTACGCAAGTTGCACATAACAAGGACCATGTGTTCAGCAGAACCCCGCAATTCAAAAGCGAGCCTGCTGATGACTTTGATCGTTATATCGACGCCGAAACCTCTGACGCATCAGATTACGATGTGAGGGACACTCGCGAAGCGGACCATCATCAAGATGATTATCATGATGATGAAGTTGACTCCGCCTCCGACACAGAAAGTTCGGAGAACGATACAGATAAAAAGACTGCTGCAGATGAACCTAACAGTGAAGGCGTTACTGAAACAGCACCAACTTCCATAAGTGAGCTGATAAATGGCACCTCTGCAGAGGCTGATCAGACAGCGACTACTGGAAGTAATGCTACCCAGGTCGCGGAATCTAAGACGGCAACATCCGATCAGGATGCCACATCCCCCAAAGGTGAAGATGTAAATACTCAAGCCACTATTGGTGACGCAGCAGGAGCTAAAACCGCCAATCCAAATGCCGCTACACCTGCAGAAGCGGCCCAGGCTGCAGTTCTAAATGGCCCCGCCAGCGAGACGGCCAAAGCACGCATGGCTGGAAGCGACGCCGTTGCCTCCACTGCGACGGCAGAGACAGCCTCCAAACATAAATCGCCTATTGCCAGTGCTACAGACAAGAAATTGGAAGTAGCCGTGCAGCAGACATCAGCGGCGCAACAAACTGCCGCGGCTCAACCGAATAAGTCCGGTAAAGTCCAAACAGCGCAAAATGCTGAAGTTGAAGTAGCGACGAATGCACAGCAAAAAGCTGCACCAACGGCATTGGAAAAAATGCGAGCTGACGAGATGAGCCGTATGTCTGAAAAAGATGTCCTCTCACAAAAGCTCTCAGAGTTACTGACCGCTGCGAAAGGCAAGATTGTCGGCATCCAGTCACAATCTAGCGGAGCGGCAAATGGGAGCGCTGGACCTGCGGGGCTCGCCTCTTCTCAGAATTTGATGCAAGCTTCCACAAATCCGGCAACTGGACAAATGACTCCGCCTCCAACATCTACCGCGGTTGGTACCGTCACACAAAATGTGGCTCAGGCTGAAATCCCTATTATTGTTCCTAATGCAGATGTAACGGCCCCTGTTGCAGCCCCTACACAAACGGGCGGCGCAGACCTGTCGCAGACAGGAACGTTAGCAACAACAACCGGAGCGGTTACAGGAGTGGACAGCACATCCGCCAGTTCCACCAGTCAGGCAAATCTGGCCGCCCGTGCAAATGCACAGGCTGGTAGCCCGGCAGAGCAGGTTTCTACGCAGCTGATGCAAGCTGCGAAAGATGGAAATGACAAGATCAAGGTGCAACTCCACCCGGCGGAGCTCGGGCGGGTTGATATCAAACTTGAAATTGCTCAGGACGGACGGGTCATGGCTGTGATTGCAGCAGATAACCCCGAAAGCCTTGATCTGCTTCAGCAAGATTCAAAAGCCCTTGAACAAGCATTAAAAGATGCTGGCTTTGAAACTGATCAAAACAGTCTGAACTTCAGCTTGAATCAAGGATCAGAAGATCAAGGGCAAACAGCAGACGCTAATGGATCAACTCACTCTGCAGAAGCAGAAGAGGAAATCACCCTTGAAACACAACTTGCGGCATTAAACGCCCAAAACGCCACCAGTTCAGGATTGAATATCCGGGTCTGATGCCGGGTTAGTGAAAGGCAGAGAAAAAGCCATGAATATCGATGAAGCAAATGCTCAGTTTTACAAAGGGACATCAACCGCAAGAGATGCGCAAGGCAAGCTCGCGGATAACTTCGATGACTTCCTTTTGATGCTGACGACACAATTGCAAAATCAGGACCCACTGAATCCAACAGACACCAACGAATTTACAAATCAGTTGGTGAACTTTACCGAAGTGGAACAATCCATCGCTACCAACCAAAATTTGGAAGCTTTGATTAACCTGCAATCTGTGAATCAACAGAATGCTCAGGCCACCATCATGATGGATTATCTGGGCAAAGAGATCGAAGCAAACGCCAATATCGGGAACATGCAGAATGGATCTGTGACGTGGAATATGGACTTTGGCTCCAACGCTGATAGCGTCACATATGAGATCTACAACGAGGCTGGCACCAAAGTGGACACCATCACCGTTGATAACACCGTATCCGAAGGCAATCAGACATTTACATGGGATGGCGTTCTCTCTGGAAGCGGTGCCCAATCACCTGATGGCCTCTATTTCCTTGTGCCCACCGCTAAGACAGATGGCGGCAGCAACGTGGATGTGGCGTTCAAAATCAAGGGGATGGCCGAACGGGTTGAATCCATTGGCGGCACACCGGTTCTTTATGTGGGCGGCATGCCTATTAGCATTAACAACATTACGTCGGTCAGTGTTGCCGGCAACACTGACGACGCTGCGTAATCGCGTAGCACCGTATTGCATCTGCATCTTTTGATCAGATGATTATTAAAGGAGTAATATCATGAGTCTTACAGCTGCAATGTTCTCTGGGGTCTCTGGGTTGGCAGCCCAGTCCATGTCAATGGGTATGATTTCAGACAACATCTCCAACGCGAATACCGTTGGATATAAGGATACACGGGCGGTCTTCTCCACATTGGTGACCGAAAGTGCGACATCCACAACTTATTCACCGGGCGGCGTTATTGTTCATCCGACACAGCAGGTGGATACGCAAGGTCTGATCACGGCGTCAAACGCAGACACACATATGGCGATCGCCGGTAACGGCTTCTTCGTTGTGCACACTTTGAATGATCCAACACAAAGCGGTGGTAACTATCTGTTCACACGTGCAGGCACATTTGAACCTGATGATGAAGGTCGCCTGCGGAACGCGCAAGGTTACTACCTGCAAGGTTGGGAAATTGACCCTTCTGGTAATATTCCAACAAACCAGTCGGACCTTGCCGCGCTTGAACCTGTTAATATTTCTGGTCTCACTGGTAACGCAGAAGCAACATCCTTGATTGATCTCAAAATCAATCTCGCGAAATCCCAAACCTCATTTGGTGCCGGTTATGTTGCGGGTGATATGACCAACGGGACGACGACGCCACACTTTGTTCGTTCATTCCAAATTTATGACAGTGTTGGTGCAGCCCACTCTGTTTCATTCAACTTCCTGAAAACAGGCACCGGCGTGACACCGAACGAATGGACTGTTGAGATTACTGCTGACACCGACGGTGATGGCAACGAAGATACGCTGGCAACGCAGGTTGTTGCCTTTAACACCGACGGCACTCTGGATCTTTCATCTGGTGCGACTACTTTGTCCAACACCATTTCGATTCCTTGGGCCGCAACACTGGGTATCGACACACCTCAGAACATTACCCTAGACTTTGGTTCTGATGATCAGTCAGATGGCTTCACCCACTTTGCCGGTGCAAGTGAACTCGTCTCATCTGATGTAAATGGTGCTCTGTTTGGCGCATTTAACTCCGTCTTTATTGACGAAGAAGGAAATGTGATCGCCAAATTCGACAACGGCACCTCCAAATACATCTATAAAATTCCTGTTGCGACCTTCCCGAACCCTAACGAGATGCGTAATCTGGATGGTAACGCTTATGATGAAAGCCCAGAATCCGGTACATTTACCCTTCGAGAGGCAACCATAGGCGGGGCAGGACGAATAATATCCTCGGCGACGGAAGCCTCCACGGTGGATATTGCCAACGAATTTACAAAAATGATCGTAACCCAGCGGTCTTACTCCGCTGCAAGTAAGATTATCACCACAGCAGATGAAATGCTTGAAGAACTAATTCGGATCAAGCGTTAATCTAATTAACTGATATTACTCCATTTTTCCCGATCAGATGGCCATATCTGATCGGGAAAGATAAAATTAACCAATCTCTTTAGCGGTTTGTTAAAACCACGTCGCTACGATCCTATCCAAGCAATTGAGAAAGTTGGAGCAAGGTAGCGCCGAAATGCAGTCCCACAGTGAGCAAAAAGTCAGCCAGATCATCGGCCTTGACGGCAAGCCTATGACAATTGATGACCTCCCACCTGCGGACACCAAGCGTTGGGTTATACGTCGGAAAGCAGAAGTCGTTGCAGCCGTTCGTGGTGGCTTAATCAGCCTAGATGATGCCTGTAACCGCTATAAACTGTCAGTTGAAGAGTTTCTCTCTTGGCAGAAAGCAATCGAAAAACATGGCCTACCGGGACTGCGCACGACAAGATTGCAGCAATACCGTCCAATCCACCCACCAGAGCTGAACAATTAAAGCGCTTGCCTGTTGCAAAATTGATTCGCACCTTGAACTAGCAATTCTATCAAAACGGCAGAATTGCTTTTATATTTTTATATTCTAATTCAATAACTTGCGCAAATAGGCAAAATTTTCCCAAAACCCGGCAATTATTGCCCATTGTTAACCTTCTGTTTATATCCTGCATCTAGATTCGGTACGCATGAGGGCACATGCCCAACTCGTCAAATGCTTATAGGTGTCAGTGGTGAACGGTCTTAGTCAGCTTCTTCAATCATTGGGTACGGTGAGGGTCGCCGTTCTTGGTGGCGTGGCCATCGGATTGATCGCGTTGATCATGTTTATGGCAACACGTATCGGGAATTCCGACTACGCGCTCTTATTCGGTAATCTGGAACCAGAAGATTCCAGCGCTGTTGTAACAAAGCTTGAAGCCCTTAATATCCCCTACCAACTCAGCGCAGATGGACGGAACATCAAAGTTCCATCAGATATGGTAGCCCGCGCCCGCTTGGATGTGGCACAGGATGGCCTGCCAAACGGTGGTTCCATCGGCTATGAGATTTTTGACAATACAGATACATTTGGTACGACGTCCTTCGTTCAGAATGTGAACCTTGTTCGCGCGCTTGAAGGCGAGCTTGCCAGGACAATCCGTTCCATCGGCAATGTCGCAACAGCTCGTGTTCATCTGGTTTTGCCTAAACGTCAGGTTTTTAGCCGTGAAAAGCGAGACGCTAGCGCCTCCATTATTGTAAAATTGAAAGGTCGTCTACGAGACGATCAGATTTCTGCCATTCAGCATCTCGTGGCTGCAGCTGTTCCAACCCTTGATGTGAACCGTATCTCCATTGTGGATGATAAAGGCAATCTGCTTGCCCGTGGTGACGGCAAAGACAACCCCGGAAAAGGCTTTGGCAGTCAGACCGAGTTCCTTCGCGTGACCCACGAAAGCCGTCTCCGTGAGCAAATTGAAGCCCTGCTTGAGCGATCCCTTGGTAAAGGCAACGCCCGTGTTCAGGTAAGCGCCCTCATGGACTTTGATCAGAAAACTGTCAAATCTGAGACATATGACCCAGATGGGCAGGTGGTCCGATCCACCCAAACTATTGAAGAGAACTCGTCCTCTAGCGACACATCTGGAAATAACGAAGGCGTAACAGTTGCAAACAACCTTCCAGAAGCCGCCGCCGGTGATGGCGGAGCCGCAGGAAGTCAGAGTGACGCCGCGCGTGTAGAAGAGACGGTAAACTATGAGATCTCCAAAACGGTCACAACTGAAGTCAGCGAGGTTGGTAACGTCCGCCGTCTGACTGTTGCTGTTCTCGTAAACGGTCGCTCAGCTGTCGCGGAAGATGGGACCACCACTTATCAAGCACTCAACGATGAAGAACTTGAGCAGGTCTCTAGACTCGTCAAATCCTCTATTGGCTTTGATGAAGAGCGCGGGGACCTTGTTGAAGTCGTAAACATGCCATTTGTTGAGCTTGCCCCTGTTGACATAGGCGGGGAGCCTGTAGACGAGACTATTTTCCTTGGTTTCGACAAGCAGGACCTGTTCCGCATGGGAGAAATGGCTGTTCTTGCGATTGTAGCCGTTCTGGCACTTCTTCTGGTGGTACGCCCACTTCTGAACCGCGCTCTAACCGCAGATGCTACTGGTAATGCACTTGCGGCCCCTGGCGCGATAGGAGGAGCCATCGGAGGCGTTCCAGGCGCTCCAACAGTATTGCCTGACGGAACCATTGGCTATGCAGGCGGTGGCGCAATAGAAGGCCCTACCGCGCCCGATGGGACACCTATTCAATCAGAAACACTGACTGAACTTGATGAGATGATCGATATCGCCAAAGTGGATGGTCAGGTCAAGACATCCGCCCTCAAGAAAGTTGGTGAAATCGTTGAGAAACATCCAGATGAAGCCGTCGCTATCTTGCGTAACTGGCTCTATCACGAAGCGTAAACCGGATTAGATTATGGCAGTTACTGATATCAAACAGCTTTCGGGTTCTGACAAAGCAGCCATTATGATGCTGGCTTTGGGGGAGGAGCATTCCGCCCCGCTGTGGAGCCGTTTAGATGAAGAAGAAATCAAAGATATTTCTCAAGCTATGTCGTCGCTTGGGACGGTGTCCTCTGAGGTGATGGAAGCGCTATTTGTTGAATTTGCAGGCAGCATATCTTCAACAGGCAACCTGGTCGGCTCCTACGAAGCGACAGAACGGTTATTGCTGAAAGCACTTCCAAGTGATCGTGTTGACGGCATCATGGAAGAAATTCGCGGCCCTGCTGGCCGCACCATGTGGGACAAACTTGCGAATGTGAACGAGGCTGTTCTCGCAAACTATCTAAAGAACGAATATCCACAGACTGTTGCCGTAGTGATGAGCAAAATCAACCCGGATCACGCCGCAAAGGTTCTCGGCACCTTACCGGAGGATTTCTCGCTTGAGGTGGTGAACCGGATGCTTCAGATGGAATCCGTTCAGAAAGAAGTTCTGGATAAAATTGAAGATACGCTTCGCAGTGAGTTTATGAATAACCTTGCGAAAACCAACAAGCGTGACAGCCATGAAATGATGGCGGAGATTTTCAACAACTTTGATCGTAATACCGAAGGTCGTTTCATAGCAGCCTTGGAAGAGCGCAACCGTGACAGTGCCGAAAAAATTAAAGCCCTGATGTTCACATTCGAAGATCTGTTGAAACTGGATCCTGCGGGTGTTCAAACACTCCTTCGGAATGTGGACAAAGACCGCCTAGGTATTTGTATGAAAGGTGCCTCAGAGGCCGTACGCGATCTTTTCTTCAGCAACATGTCAGAGCGAGCCGCGAAGATCCTTAGAGAAGATATGGAAGCTTTGGGCCCAGTCCGCCTTCGCGACGTGGATGAAGCACAAATGGAAATCGTCAATGTCGCCAAAGATCTCGCTGATAAAGGTGAGATCATGTTGGCTGACGGTGGCGGCGACGATGAACTCGTTTACTAAAGCAGTATGTGATGACAAGTAACGCAAAATTCCTGTTTGATACCGAATTCGGGGCTGGAAAGCGCCCAAAGAAGGAGGAGACCCCGGAAATAGAAGTGCCACCGGCACTTTATACCGAGGAAGACCGTGCCCGGTTTGTCGCTGAAGCACAGCAAACAGGTCTGCAAGAAGGGCAGGCCCAAGCGCTGGCCAGCATTGAAGCAGCGGGCGCGGAAGTTCTGAATAACATTTCCGGTCAGCTTACCCTTTTGGGTCAGCAACGTACCGATGGAGTTGGCAACATCCGTAAAGAAGCCGCTAGCCTGGCTTTTGCGATCGCCAAGAAATTAGCCCCTGCCCTCATTGCGCGGCAACCAGAGACCGAAGTTTTGCATATGATCGAGAGTTGCCTAGCTGACTTGCATGATGAGCCTCGCATTGTTATCCGCGCAAGTCTTGCAGTGTCTGATGCCTTGCAGAGCAAAGTAGAGCATTTGCAGGCCATATCCGGGTTTCAGGGCAAAATCATTTTGTTACCTGACGAGACACTGAACGGCAGTGATTGCCGAATTGAATGGGCCGACGGCGGCGTTGAGAGAGATCTGAACACAACAATTGAACAGATGGAAGCCATCGTTGAGCGTTTCCTCCGTTCGCAACAGGATGTGGGATAGTTTAAGGGGCATTCCCCATCAAGGAGTTTGAAATGGCAGAAAATGAAGATCTGGAACTAGACGAGCTTAATAGCCAGACCGCCGATAGTGCGGGAGCTGATGAAAACGAAGATGAAATGGATATGGCAGCCGCCATGGAAATGGAGACCGAGTCCGATGTCTCTCGCACTGCGGCGGACTTGGAAGCCGTTTTTGACATTCCAGTGCATGTCTCGGCTGTGTTGGGCAAGTCCCGGATGCAGGTAAGTCAGCTTCTGAAACTTGGTCGGGGTGCTGTTGTGGAGCTCGACCGTAAAGTCGGTGAAGCGATTGACATTTATGTGAATAACCGTTTGGTGGCACGTGGTGAGGTTGTGGTCGTAGAGGACCGACTTGGCGTGACCATGACAGAAATTATTAAATCGGACCGCCGATAGGATTTTAGGAAGACATGAAACCGGATTTTGCAACTATTGTTGGGTTGTTTGGGGGCTTTGCCGTTGTAACTGCAGCGGTAATCGTAGGGGGATCCTATACCGCTTTCTACAATCTTCCGTCCGTATTGATCGTAATTGTCGGCACTTTTTTGGTGACCACAATGAGCTATTCGTTACTGGATATCATCAAGTCACAGAAACTGATTGCCAGAACGCTGTTTCTGCATAGTGATCGACCTGTAGACATCGCCTACTCCATGATGGATCTGGCAGAGCGTTGCCGTGGCAAAGGAATCTTGAAGCTCCAGGATTATGTGACCCGACTGGACGATCAAAGTTTTCAACATAAAGCCTTACAGCTGGTTGTTGATGGCCTGCCAGCCGAAGAAGTGAATAAAATTTTGCGAAATGAATTATCTGCTATGACCGCAAGACATTCTTCTTCCGCAGGTATTTTGCATCGCGCAGCGGAAGTAGCACCCGCGATGGGTTTGATTGGAACTCTTGTTGGCTTGGTTCAGATGCTCGCGAATTTGAGTGATCCGTCCACCATTGGCCCGGCCATGGCAGTGGCACTGCTAACGACATTTTATGGGGCTGTACTTGCGAACATGTTTTTCAGCCCACTTGCTTCCAAATTGGAGAAAAACTCCGCCGAGGAAGCTTTGATCAACCGCATTTTTATTGCAACGGCTACGTCCATTGGACGACAGGAAAATCCACGCCGATTGGAAATGCTTTTGAATACCCTGCTGCCGCCGACAGAACGCGTGCAGTATTATAATTAAGTTTAGGAGTTAAGCAGATGCGTTTGCTTATCATTGGTTCACTTAACGGACAAATTGGCGCTGCTAGCCAAATCGCGATTTCTCGCGGGGCTAAAGTAAGCCAGGTTGAAGATATTGAAATGGCGCTTGTCTCGCTCCGCTCTGGCAAAGGGGCAGACATGGCAATGATTGATGTCAATTTGCCGATCAGCCAACTCGTTGAAAGTCTAACAAATGAGCGGATTAATCTGCCCATTATCGCTTGTGGGATTAACACGGACGCAACGGCTGCGGCCAATGCGATCCGCGCTGGCGCGAAGGAATTCCTGCCGCTGCCGCCGGATCCAGAGTTAATTGCAGCCGTGCTTGAGGCAGTAGCAGAAGAAAGCTCTCAACTGATTTTCAGTGACCCCGCGATGCGAGAAGTCGTTGCCTTGGCCGACCAGATTGCACCTTCATCAGCATCTGTTCTGATCAATGGTGAGACTGGTACCGGTAAGGAAGTGATGGCAAGTTACCTCCATCGCCGGAGTAACCGCTCTGACAAACCATTTGTATGCGTGAACTGTGCCGCCATTCCTGAAAACCTTCTAGAGTCTGAACTGTTTGGACACGAAAAAGGTGCTTTCACAGGGGCCATCGCCCGCCGGATCGGTAAGTTTGAAGAAGCAAACGGGGGTACTTTGCTGCTCGATGAGATCAGCGAGATGGACATCCAGCTACAGGCAAAACTCCTCCGTGCAATTCAGGAACGCGTAATTGACCGCGTCGGCGGCACCAAGCCTATTCCGGTCGACATTCGCATTTTGGCGACCTCTAACCGCGATTTGGCCGAGGCGGTTCGTGAGAAAACATTCCGGGAAGATTTGTTGTTCCGCTTAAATGTCGTGACATTAAAAATTCCACCACTTCGGGAACGCCCATCTGACATTGTTACCCTGACAGATCATTTCATTAAGAAATACTCTGAGATGAACGGCATCGCCATTCGGAAAATCAGCGATGCGGCGCTTGAAAAACTGAAACGGAGCCGCTGGCAAGGTAACGTGCGGGAACTTGAAAACACAATCCACCGGGCAGTTCTATTGGCTGCAGGTCCAGACATCGGACCGGAAGCCATTCTGATGCCAGATGGAAGTGCAATCCCAGAAACCACCAGTGCCCCGATTGCTAGCGCCTCAGCTGCTGCAGCACCAATAGCCGATGCAGAAGTATCTGGTGGTTCGGCAGAAACAATGGTTGGGCGAACTGTCGCAGATGTAGAAAAGGATCTTATCCTTAACACATTGGAACACTGTCTGGGCAACCGTACACATGCCGCCAACATACTGGGTATTTCGATCCGAACTCTTCGCAACAAGCTGAAACAGTATTCTGGAGAAGGGGTTGATATTCCCTCTGCTGGCTCCAGTCAGCGTTCTGCAATTTAAGGTCACAAAGGCAGTTTAGCGTATGAGTGATAGTCAGGATCAAAATCAGCAGACCGGTGGCGGTCTGGACCTTGGCAATATCGTCTCGGTCGTGGGACGCGCGGATATTGGTTTCGCGCTTGGAGTGATCTGCATCCTTGTGGTCCTGATCCTTCCGATGCCAAGCTGGCTACTTGATTTCAGTCTAGCTGTCTCGATTACCTTTTCTGTCATCATTCTGATGACTTGCCTGTTTATTACGAGACCCCTAGATTTCAGCTCGTTTCCCACGGTTCTGCTGATTGCGACAATGCTCAGGTTATCGCTCAACCTTGCTTCCACTCGCCTCATCTTATCAGAAGGACATACAGGGCCCGATGCCGCAGGTAACGTGATTGAGGCGTTTGGTAACTTCGTTATGGGCGGAAACTTTGTGATTGGTATCATCGTTTTCGCCATCCTCGTTCTTGTGAACTTTGTTGTTATTACTAAGGGTTCGGGCCGTATCGCCGAGGTGGCCGCCCGCTTCTCCTTGGACGCGATGCCCGGTAAGCAGATGGCGATTGATGCTGATTTGTCCGCCGGTATGATCGACGAAGCCACGGCCCGCGCGCGCCGGAAAGAACTTGAAGATGAGAGCAGCTTTTTCGGCTCAATGGACGGTGCGTCCAAATTTGTCCGCGGCGACGCCATCGCCGGCCTGCTGATTACTTTTATCAACATCATTGGCGGTATCATTGTAGGTGTCGCCCAAAATGACCTCACTTTCTCGCAGGCCGCTGAAAGCTACACACTCCTGACGGTCGGTGACGGTCTGGTCAGTCAGATCCCCGCCCTGATCGTTTCTGTTGCTGCTGGTATGCTTGTCTCTCGCGGCGGTGTAACAGGAACAACGGACAAAGCTCTAATCGGTCAGCTCGGTGGTTATCCACGCGCCCTCGCCGTGAGCTCTTTTTTGCTGTTCAGCCTGTCGCTTCTGCCCGGCGTCCCAATGATCCCGTTCTTAATTTTGGCGGGTGGTACTGGATACGCAGCATATGCGATGACACGTCAGAAAGAAGAAGTTGCGGCACATGAAGCACAACAACTTATTGAAGAGCAGAAAGAAGCAGTTCCAAAAGAAGAGCCCATTTCAACAGCACTGGCAATTGACGACCTTCGGTTGGAGCTTGGCTATGGTCTGCTTACCCTGATCAACGATGTAGAAGGGTACCGCCTTACCGATCAGATTAAAGCCCTCCGCCGCCAGATTGCAGGAGATATGGGCTTTGTAATGCCCAGCGTCCGCATTCTTGACAACATGCAGCTACCTGCAAATAACTATGTTGTTCGGGTAAAAGAACTGGAAGCTGGCCACGGAGATGTACGCCCTAGTCAATTGCTGATAATGGATCCACAAGGCCTGCCCATTGACCTGCCCGGTGAGGAAACAACAGAGCCTACTTTTGGCCTGCCGGCCGTCTGGGTGGACGAAGGACAGCGCGAAGAAGCCTCCTTCCGTGGGTATACTGTCGTTGACCCTGCGACAGTGATAACCACACATTTGACGGAAATCCTAAAAGATCACATGCCAGATCTACTCTCCTACGCGGAGACGCAGAAATTGCTAGATGAACTGCCTGCAGCACATCAGAAGCTGGTTGCAGATCTCATCCCAACCCAGATTACCGTCAGCGGCGTGCAGCGTGTGTTGCAAAATCTTTTAACCGAACGCATTTCCATTCGGGATCTGCCGTCCATTCTGGAAGGTGTCTCAGAGGCAACGGGTTACACTAAAAATATCAGTATGATCACGGAACATGTAAGGGCGCGCCTCGCCCGTCAGATATCATCTTCCAATACAGCACCAGATGGGTTCATTCCATTGGTCACCCTCTCGCCCCAGTGGGAGCAGAATTTTGCAGAATCAATTATTGGACAAGGCGAAGAGAAACAGCTTTCCATGGCACCAAGCCTTCTTCAGGAATTCATCGCCACAGTTCGGAACAATTTCGACCAGTTAGCACAGCAGGGGCATAATCCGGTATTGCTCACAAGCCCGGCAATCCGCCCATATGTTCGCTCCATTGTTGAGCGCTTCCGCCCATCCACAGTGGTGATGTCACAAAATGAAATTCACCCAAAAGCTAAACTCAAAACTCTGGCACAGGTCTAGGAACAGTTTGAATGCGCATTAAGTCCTATACCGGCAAAACCGTCTCAGAGGTGATGGGTAAGGTTCGACAGGATCTTGGCGATGACGCCATTATTCTGGCAACACAGGACCTACCAACCGGCGAGACACAAATTACAGCCGCGATAGAAAAAACCGACCCACCGCAGCCAACCCTGTCACCGCAGAATGTAAATGGGTGGGCTCAAAACTGGGATGCTGATTGGAAACAGCCAAAAAAAGCCGCGGAACCTGAGACCAAACCAAACTTTGGAAAAGTCACCCGGTCAAAATCGTCTCCAGTTCGAGCGAAAGCGGCAACCGCAAATCCAGCTCCAAAAACCACGCCTAAGAAAACGGATAGCGCTAAGGAGCATCACCCTGTTGAGGTCACCCCTCAGCTAGAAATGCTTGTACGTTCTATGGCCTATCACGGCGTTCCAACACTACTAGCCGAACGGCTTTGTCGATCTGCGATCGCTGTGGATACAGATGATACAAATATGGCGCTTGCAGCAGCACTTGATAAACACTTTGATTTTGCACCGCAATTCACCCGAAAAAATACGCCAGTAATGCTGATCGGTCCACCAGGTGTGGGCAAAACGATGACAATCGCCAAGATGGCTGCCTCCGCGATGCTACGGGGCCGAAAAGTCCATGTGATCACCACAGACAAAAGCCGGGCTGGCGCTGTTGAGCAACTTCAGTCCTTCACAGATATCCTGAAACTGAAACTTTGGGTAGTTGATAGCGCAGAAGAATTGAAAGCCACACTTGCCACGCCGGAAGTGTCTGATGGCGCGCATATCCTCATAGATACTGGCGGCATCAGTTGCTATGACGAGCAGGAACTTGCTGATCTCGCGGCTTTGGTGATCGCTGCAAAAGCGGAAGCTATCCTCGTCATGGCGGCAGGTACCGATAGCGCGGAGATGAGCGATACCGCAATGAAATTTGCCTCTATCGGGGCGAAGAAAATGATTGTTACCAGGCTGGACACCACCCGCAGATATGGCGGTGTCCTCACAGCGGCAGACAATGCCGGTTTGAAATTTTCTTATGCCAGTGTTTCCTCGTCGGTTGCCAAAGGCCTTCACGCCCTCAACCCCGTCAACCTGGCCCGTCTGATCATAAGGGACCCATCCGATCAGGCCGTTAGTAATGAATTTGATAAGGCGGAAAAATGAGCGAAACAGAAAGCCCTTTAACAACCCGTCCCGCCGCCCACCCGGCGATGAAGAATGCAGGTAAAAACCTAATCACTGTTGCCTCTGGAAAAGGCGGTGTTGGTAAAACAGTTTTGTCTGTCAGCCTCGCCCACGCTCTTTCCAATGCAGGTAAAAAAGTTCTGCTTTTTGATGGCGATGTCGGCCTTGCAAACGTAGACATCCAGCTTGGATTGATGCCGGATTTTGATCTCGCAACTGTTGTATCTGGCCAGCAGAAACTAAAGGATGTTGCCTTCCGATTTGAAGAAGGCGGCTTTGACATCATCGCCGGCCGATCCGGCTCAGGGTCGCTGGGCACGCTGGATTCAAATCACCTGAAAGCTGTTCATGAAGAGCTAATCACTTTGGGTGAGGAGTATGATTACATAATTCTGGATCTGGGTGCTGGCATCGATGCAGCGGTTCAAACACTAGCCTCTGCCAAAGGGCCCAAGATCGTTGTGACAAATGGTGAACCTACGTCACTGACGGATGCCTATGCCTTTATCAAGGTTACAAGCCAGTCACAAGAGAATGCGGATACCAGAATTCTCGTTAATATGGTAAAATCCAAATCTGATGGTAAGAAAGTTTATGAAAAGCTACTGGCAGCATGCAAAAACTTCCTGCATTTGGAGCCACCTTTGGCAGGTATTATCCCTCAGGATGATCGGATTTCTGCCTCAATTCGGGCTCAAACTCCGCTACTTAGCCGCTACCCTAATAGCCCAGCGGCCGAGGAAATTGAGGCTTTGGCAAATTATTTAATGAGAGGGTCCGGCTAAACCCGGCGATATAAAATGAGCGGCATCAGATCCACATCGGGAACACCCCCTACCCCGCCGGTAGATGCGGGACGTGGAACTGCTACCGCTCAACAGCAGGTTTCCCCTGTCGATCCGTCAAATGCCGCAGGTCAACAAGGTTCAGGCCAAACGAAACCCGCCGCCCATGCCGGCTCCATGTCAGAAGGTTCCATGCTGTCTGCAGTTGTGACAGCACGGGCCTCAAGCGGCGACACCATGCTTCATACCGAAGTTGGCAACTTCCGTATGTCTTCCCGAAATCCTATCCCTGTAGGTAGTCAGGTAGTTTTAGAGCTTGAGAGCATTGGGGACACAATCACCGCCCGCGTAACTGCGATTAACGGTGAAAAGCTTGCCTCCCCGCCTTCAGTGACCCTGCTGCCTGTTATTAATAAACCTGCCCAACCAATAAACCCATATGGCGGCCAGGTGATCGCTCCGGACAAGGCAGCATTAGATAGTGAGATGCAGCGGATAGTCTCTAATCTGGAGGCACGATCACGCCCCTCACCTTCCGCGTCTCAAAATATGACTATGCAGTCGGGCAACACTTCCGCACAACAAACCGCCCCGGCATCTCCGCTGACAGCAAATCAAGTCACCTCCGGCGGTGCAGAACAGGTGGGCCGACAAGCATCGGCGAACCCCACTTTGTTTGCGGCAACGCTTGCCTCCAGTTCCTCCCTAATTGGACCAAAGCAAAGCAGCATTGGCGGTGCCGCCGCATACGCAGGTATTCCTCACCCAAAACCAGAAATCTCCGGCCAAGGTGCCCAGCAAAGTAGTGGAGTACAAACCGCTAAAACCGAAGCGCACCCTGAGATTGTTAAGCTTTCCATAGAGGCGCCGCCAACCAGATTACGTCCAGATATATCAGGCGTCACAGGCTTGCTCACCCCAGGCAAACAAGTAAGTGCCCTTTTCCACCCCACCAATACGGATAATGTCCAAAATCAGGGAGATATTCGCTTCCAGGGTGCTGTTATTGCACATACCAACGTGAAAACCGGCGCGAACAGAACAGTACAAGTCTTTGTCCAGTCCATTGATCTTGGTAATTTTCGGTTTCAGACGAGTCAGCCTCCTGCTATCGGCTCCCTTGTCAGCTTTTCTTTAAGTGAAGAACTTGGAGCCTTTCCGTTACCTCCGACAATGGGCGCGATTAGTCTATTCAAAACACCACATTTGCCAATTATGAGCCAATGGGAAAACTTGCGGGAAGCCTTAAACACTCTCGCTACGCATGATCCGGCGGCTGCACAGACTTTATTATCAAGTCAAATACCGCGAGTGGGACCTAATTTAGGCGCAAGCCTTCTTTTCTTCCTGGCAGCCCTAAATGGTGGTGATATTGGAAAATGGATGGGGCAACACAACCTTCAGACCCTCGAAAATAATGGCAAGGGAGAGTTAATCAGAGCATTACGTGACGAATTTGCGACTATAGGGCGTCTGGCTGCAGAACCCGGCGGCCAAGATTGGCGTGTTCTCGCTTTTCCGTTTTTTGATCAGGAAAAACTTCATCAACTTCGCATGTATTACCGCCAACATAAAAAGCAAGGTGAAGACGGAGAAGATGAAAATAGGTTTGTGATTGAACTGGATCTTTCAAAAACAGGTCCAATTCAATTGGATGGTTTGTTCCGCCCAAAAAGTTTCAACCTCGTGCTTCGCTCCCGTTTTACTTTACCTGATCAAATGAAAGCGGACGTTACAAAGATTTTTGTAGAAAATCTGGAGATAACTGGACTTACAGGACGTCTATTATTTCGTGAAGTAAACCCGTTCCCGGTTCACCCAACAGAAGAATGGGAAAGTGATCCTCCGACTATTTTATAATCGCTAGTTCTGGTTGCGCCGGAAAATTTCTAACGAAAATGCATCCATTTCTTCTTGTTGCCGCTTATCTTCCGCTTCCTTCAACCGGCGTATGCGCGTCTCTTCAGAAATCTCATATTTTTTGAGCTCCTGAAATAGCTCTGCCATAATATCCCTCTCATCACTCAGTTTTTCCTGAAGCTCTTCAATCGTAGCCGTCAGGTTCCCTTTCCGAAGACGTGCAGCCTCTGCATATTGGCTGAACATCATGCCCACATCAGGATTTTCTGCGGCGAGTGCTTTTTCACTGGCAAACTCATCTTCTAACGCCTGCAACTGTGTCTGATAGTTTCCGATAAGCTCTTCCAGATCGCCGACGACCCGGCGCTGCTCATCGAGTTTCCATTTCTGCATGCGAATCAAGTTAGAAAGGCTTCTCATAATCTACACTCGCCTAACATTATTGCTCACCAGAGGGCATTTGATCGGCCGCAGCTTCTTCCATGGCTCCTTCAACATTTAGGATACTCGCGAGCTGCGCATAACAGTCTGGCAAACCAGTGCTGTCATCTTTGCGCTGAGACATGAACTGCTCAAGCAATGGGTAATAGTGAATAGCTGCATCCACATTTTGATCTGTGCCCGATTTGTATGCTCCAAGGCGAATCAGTTCTGCCATATCTTCATAGGTAGACATCAACTGCTTGGCGACCATAATCAGATCATTTTCATTCTGGCTATTACAGCCCGGCATTGTTCGGGAAACCGATTTTAGAACGTTAATCGCCGGATAGCGTCCTCGCTCTGCAATCGAACGCTCCATCACTATATGCCCATCCAAAATACCGCGAACAGCATCAGCTACCGGCTCGTTATGGTCATCCCCTTCCACCAAAACCGTAAACAGTCCTGTGATAGTGCCTGTTCCTGGGCCAGGCCCCGCCCGCTCGAGTAGCTTTGGCAGTTCACTGAAAACTGTTGGTGTATATCCTTTACTGGTTGGAGGTTCCCCGCCTGAAAGCCCCACGTCACGCTGTGCCATAGCAAAACGCGTGACGCTATCCATGAGACAAAGAACATCCTTATCCTGATCGCGAAAATATTCAGAAAGCGCCAATGTCAGATATGCGGCCTGACGACGCATAAGTGCAGGCTCATCAGAAGTCGCGACCACAACAACGCTGCGAGCCAAGCCCTCTGGACCCAGATCATCTTCAAGAAACTCCTGAACCTCACGACCTCGCTCTCCGATCAGACCGATGACATTAACGTCTGCTTCTGTATTACGGGCCAACATAGACAAAAGAACTGACTTACCAACGCCGGAGCCCGCAAATATACCCATCCGCTGCCCCTTGCAGCAGGTAATAAACGTATTTAACGCCCTCACTCCAAGATCAATCTTCCCACCAACACGTTGCCGCGAATGAGCTGGCGGCGCCAAATTTCGGAGCGGAACACCGACAGGACCTTTTTTAAGCGGTGGCCCACCGTCTACGGGCTCACCCATCGCGTTTACAACACGACCGAGCCAACTGCTATCTGGATAGATGACCGGATCCTGTTCAGCGATCAGAGCTTTACAGCCCATGCCAACACCATCCAATGTCCCAAATGGCATCGCAAGAGCGCGATCATTTCGAAAACCAACTACCTCGCAAGGTACTGTTTTACCGCCTCTTGCCTGCAGATCAACTCGGCTACCGATGCTAAGGTGCCGTTGAATTCCACCGATTTCAACGAGCAGCCCCTGAATACCAGCAACACGCCCGTAGAACTGTTCTGGATTGATCCTGCCTATTTCCGAAATTACGCTTAACAATGGACACCCCGGTGAAAAACTTACCGATTATGGTTTACAATATATTGCCAAAAACACTTTGCCTGAGAATTTTTAATGTTTGGTAAAGGCAACATAAGAACAACGAAACAATTAAATTAACTTTTTAAGCTTTCCGTTAACTTCTTGTTAATCTAAAATATTAACAATGAACAGATACAGGAGGTCCACTCATGCGGGTATTATTGATTGAAGACGATAGCTCCATGGCCCGTGGCATCGAATTGATGCTAAACGCCGAGGGGTTCAACGTATATTCCACAGACCTAGGTGAAGAGGGTGTGGATCTTGGTAAACTGTACGATTACGATATCATTATTCTAGATCTTGGTCTGCCGGATATGTCCGGATATGACGTGCTGAAGAAGCTACGGACAGCCAAGGTCTCTACACCTATCTTGATCCTGTCCGGTATGTCTGAGCCAGACGACAAAGTGAAGGGTCTGGGCTTTGGTGCTCACGACTATCTGACGAAGCCTTTTAATAAAGATGAGCTGATTGCTAGAATTCACGCAATCGTGCGCCGTTCTAAAGGTCATGCCCAGTCTACAATCTCAACTGGCAAGCTTACAGTTAATCTCGATAGTAAATCCGTTGAGGTTAATGGTCAGCGCCTTCACCTAACAGGTAAAGAATACGGCATGCTGGAACTCCTCAGCTTGCGTAAAGGAACAACACTGACAAAAGAAATGTTCCTGAACCACCTGTATGGCGGCATGGACGAGCCGGAACTAAAAATTATCGACGTGTTCGTTTGTAAGCTTCGCAAGAAGCTGGCATCCGCCACAAATGGCGATAACTACATCGAAACTGTTTGGGGGCGCGGTTACGTTCTTCGCGATCCAGACGAGCGGGCACAAGCAAAAGCAAGTTAAGAAGAGTTCTCAACCCCAACTCTCCTAATCAAAAAAGCCTGACAGAGAAATCTGTCAGGCTTTTTTGTATTTTAACCCTGTGGAGATAAGAGGATTTAGCTCGCAGCAAGGATTCCATTTTCTGCTGGCGTGTAAACACCCTTCAGCCCTGAGATTGGTTTTAGATCATCGCAGATACCCAGCACGGTCTCGGCACCGCCAAGGAACAACGCACCATCTTTAGCGAGAATATTGCGCATCTGGTTCAGCACTTTTGCCTTGGTTGGGTTATCAAAATAAATCAACACGTTCCGGCAGAAAATAACATCGAAACCACCAACACGAGACAGATTATCAAGCAGATTCAGCTTTTCAAACTTCACCATAGCGCGGATGGAGCTGTCGATCTGCCACATCTCCCCCATTTGCTGAAAATACTTGATCAGGAGCTGTATTGGCAAACCACGCTGCACCTCAAACTGAGAATACAGACCTGCTTTTGCCTTTTCCAAAACCTCATTGGAAATATCAGTTGCCATGATCTCTACGCGCCAACCGGTCAGCTTAGCGGACTCTTCTTTCAGCAGCATCGCCAAAGAATATGGCTCCTGTCCTGTTGAACAAGCTGCGTTCCAGATACGGATAGTCTTCTGGCCGGCACGTGCTTTCAAGAGATGCGGCAGGATATTTTCTTTGAAAATATCGAACGGTTTATTGTCACGGAAGAAGAATGTCTCATTAGTGGTCATCGCTTCCGTGATGTCCTCTTTGAGCTTTTCATCATTTGTCCGGCGCAACTCACCTGCTAAATCTTCGAGGGTATTAAGTCCCCGACGACGGGCAAGTGGGACCAGACGGCTTTCCAGCAAATAAACCTTATCTTCAGTCAGCACGAGGCCAGATCGCTCTCTAACCAACGTGCTTAAGAGTTGGAAGTCCTGACTGTTCATACCGGCCTCCCTGTCATAACATTACTGATTGCATCTGGAATATCATCAAGCGGCAAAACAGAGCTTGAAAGGCCAGATGTAGCAACCGCACCAGGCATCCCCCAGACAACGCTTGTCGCTTCATCCTGAGCAATAATAGGTGCACCAGCTTGCGCCAGCTCTTCGCTGCCTTTTTGGCCATCATGTCCCATACCTGTCAGGATGACAGTCAAAACACGTCCACCATATGCAGCATTCAGGCTCCGCAGCATTGGATCAACCGCCGGCCTACAGAAATTTTCTGGCGGATCCTGATTAAGCTTGATCCGCACATCCCCCCCCTCTTTGACGACAGTCATGTGCCAATCTCCCGGGGCCAAATAAATGTGTTTGTCTTGGACGATTTCACCATTCACCGCTTCTTTGCAAGGAACACCCGCAATCTTCTCCAGATGCTCCGCCAGAATTGAGGTAAATGTCGCAGGCATATGCTGCGTAATGAAAATTGGTTTCGTGACATGCCCTTTCAACTTTTCAAATAGCTTGAAAAGTGCTTGAGGGCCGCCTGTGGAAGACCCAATTGCCAATACTTGTGGCATTAGGGACATCGTACTCTTACGCAGAACAATTTGACTATTTCGGTATAGCCCGCCACCTGCTGCGGCAGGTGCAGCCTTAGCCGCGGCCGTTACTGACGTATTTGAAGATGATCGCGCGAAATCTTTGGCTGGCGCAGCCGTTTTACCGCGCTTGCGTGCACCAAGGGCACGAACCTTCGCAACCAGATCTCGCTGGAACACTTCCTTGTCACCAGCAACACGCGTGCTCTCCGGTTTTGGAATGTAGTCAGCCGCCCCCATCGAAAGCGCCTTCATGCTGATGTCTGCATTTCGCAATGTCAGCGTCGAGGCCATAATCACTTTAACTTCCGGGTCAAGAGCAATCAGTTTTGGCAAAGCTGTCATGCCGTCCATTTCCGGCATCTCAATATCCAGAATAACCACATCAGGCTTTGCTTTCTCAAATTCCCTGAGTGCAATTGCTCCATTGCTTACGGATGCAACGACTTCAATATCGTTTTCTTCTTTAAGCCAACGAGCCAAAAAACCCCGTATTACAGCGGAGTCATCGACCAGCATTACCCTGTAGGGAGTAGACATTCTTGATACTATTTCCTTGACTGCTGGACTGCCCAGTTGAATCACTAGAGCACTCCTACTTGAGAGAACTTCGCCTCAATGATCGCCCGATCAAAAGGCTTCATGATATATTCATTCGCACCGGCTGAAATCGCCTCACGAATGTGCGCCATATCATTTTCAGTTGTACAGAAGACAACGACGGGTTCACCACCGCCATCGGAAAGTCGAAGCTGTTTGAGGAAATCTAACCCGTTCATAACAGGCATATTCCAATCCAGAAGGATCACATCTGGCATGCCTTTCAGGCAAATATCCAGAGCTCCTTGACCGTCTTCCGCTTCAAGGATGTCAAAATTCAAGTCCTCCAGGATGCGCCGAGCAACCATACGGACCACTTTTGAATCATCAACAATGAGACACGAAGCCATTCTATCTCTCTATTTTTGTGTTAATCACGCCGCCTTAACGGAACTACCTGCAAAATCAAGCAAACGATCGATCTGCAGGATCACTAGCAATTTGTCCTCGGTTCTATAAATCCCCGATGAAACCTCGCGCCAGCGACTATCGAGAGTAGCGGGATTAGATTCCATATTTTCTGACTTAAGACTCAAAACTTCCCCCACTGAGTCAATAAGCAGGCTATATGGCTCTCCATGATGCTCAACAACAACACTCATCTGGTCCTCTGCCTCATTAGCATTTTGCAGACCTAAACGTTTGCGAACATCAATACAGGTTACAATCCGCCCCCGAAGGTTAAGCGCGCCAGCAACTTCTGGCGGCGCCAGAGGAATATGGGTCAGCTGGATTTTGCCGAGGACATCGTGGACCTGCAAAACCGGAATACCAAACATCTGGCCACCAATGGTGACAGTGACATATTCCTGTACTTCACTCACACTCATTTTGCTCCTCCGCCAATGCGTAATGTCTGTGACAAGGTGTTCATAAGGGCATCACGATCAAACTTCGCAACATAATCGGAGAAGCCTACCTGACGACCGCGATCAAAGTCCTGCTGTGTTGTATGAGATGACAAGGCGATAATTGGTGTTTCCGCCCAACGTTCATCCTTCAACACCTCTTCAGCAAACTGGAAACCATCCATATCAGGCATCTCAATATCGCTAACGATAATATCAAACAGCTCTCCCCGCTCTCTCATATCCAGCGCCTGAGTTGGGTTTTCAGCAGTGCTGACTTCATACCCGGCAACAGATAGGAGCGGCACAAGCATGTTACGGAAGAATGGGCTGTCATCTACCAAAAGGACACGCTGTGAAGATTTGGAAGATCCATATGCGACCTTATCGTGTGAGCCGAACCAATCACCAAAACATTTCTGCAGGAAGAAACCGACATCAATAATATCAGTTGCTTTACCGCGGATCACAGCACTACCGATCATGCCTTCGATGTTTGAAGCCATCTCGACATTGAGGTGATCCTCAACGATATCTACGATTTCATCAACGACCAGACCCATTGTTCGGTCGCTATCCGTAAACACCAGGATTGGCTGACGGCCTGTCTCAGCAACTTTGCAATGCTCATTCATTGTAACCAGGGGCATGATTTTACCGCGGTACTGAACAACAAGCTGTCCGTTAGTATTCTCGATTGTTTCTACGTCGATTTCTTCAAGACGTGCAACCAAGGATAGAGGTACAGCTTTCGGCTCTTGACCACCTGCGCGGCAGATCAACATTGCTTCTTTATCAGAGCTATAAGCCTCGCGGCGCGCTTCCTCTTCATGGCTGTGATCGCTCACAATATTTTCTCCAGACTGAGAAGCAATACCGTTCGGATCCAGGATCATGATCACGCTACCATCGCCCAGGATTGTATTTCCTGAGAAGATTGAGAGGTGACGCAGAATTGGCGCAACCGGTTTAACAACAATTTCTTCTGTATCAAACACGCGATCAACGACGATACCAAAAGTATATGCGCCAACTTGCGTGACAATGATAAACTCTTCGCTGCCTTTTACCTCGCTCTTTTCAGCAACTTCATCTGCAGATGTTTCCAGACGTAGAATTTCGTTCAAATGAACGAGTGGCAACAAGCGATCCCGAAGCCTTAGAACTGGCGAGTCGTTAATCATTTCAATAGTGTTTTCGCTGCGACCATCTGTAGAGGCGCGAACCAGCTCAACCACGCTGATTTGTGGAACAGCGAACCGCTCACCACCACATTCAACAATCAGTGCAGAGACAATTGCCAGTGTGAGTGGGATCTTGATGGTGAATGTTGAGCCTTTACCCTCTTCAGATTTAAGCTCAATAGTACCGCCAATTTTCTCAATGTTGGATTTTACAACATCCATACCCACACCACGTCCAGAAACGTTGGTGACTTTCTCAGCGGTTGAGAAACCTGCCCGCATGATAAAGTTGTGGATTTGCTGAGTTGACATGTTTTCAAGCTCAGCTTCGGATGCGAGGCCGTTCTCAAGAACTTTGTTCTTAATTTTCTCGACATTCAGACCACGGCCATCGTCTGTAATCGTAATAATGATGTGACCACCTTCGTGATACGCATCCAAAATCACACGGCCAGTGTCGCGCTTGCCGGCGGCAAGGCGTTCTTGCGGCCCCTCAAGTCCATGATCCGCAGAGTTCCGAACCATATGAGTGAGTGGATCTTTAATCAGCTCCAGAACCTGGCGATCCAGTTCTGTTTCTGCACCATGCATGACCAAGTCAATTTTCTTGCCAAGATCATGGCTCAAGTCACGGATAATACGTGGTAGCTTGGACCAGGCGTTGCCAATTGGCTGCATTCGGGTCTTCATCAACCCTTCCTGCAGCTCAGTGGTTACATGGCTGAGCCGTTGAAGAGGAACAGTAAATTCGTTGTCATCCATGCCACGGACCATCTGCAACAGCTGGTTACGTGTCAGGACAAGTTCACTTACCATTGTCATCAAATTTTCAAGCAATTCGACATTCACACGAATGCTCTGATTAGCAAGATTGCTTTCCTTCTGCCCACCTTCAGGGGCCGCTTTCGCCGCAGGCTTTTCTGCTGCAGCTTTCGGCGCAACAGGAGCCGGCACCGCAGCTTCTGGTTCAGCCTCCACCTTTTCTGGCTCAGCAGGCGCATCCATCTCGGGGCCTGGCGCAGCCAAGAAAGCCGCTTCAAGTTCTTCGAGAGACACTTCACCTGGCTTCAGGTCACGAGCACTATCAGAGTCATCACTGTCCGCCGCGGCTTCATCCGGCCCTGGCGCCGCTTGGAAGGCGGCTTCAAGTTCGGCTTCACTCACTTCGTGGGAGCTTTCTTCTTTCAGCTCAACCACATTTGATACTTCTGGCTCTGGTGCTGGGGCTGCTGCTTTGGCATTAGAAGTACCATAAGCTACGTCATTAAGACGATCGATCAGATCCTGATCATTTCCTTCTGGTTCTTCTTCCGTTTGCTCAAGGGTCTCAAGGAGATCCTTAATCACATCCATTGCTTCCAGAATGATCGTCACGACATCGGGTGTAACTTCCAACTCGCCGTCACGAATCTTGCCTAGAACATTTTCACCCGCATGCGCAACTGCTTCGAGGCGCGGCAGACCCAAGAAACCACAGGTACCTTTAATGGTATGCACAAGACGGAAAATATTATCAATCTGGCTACCGTCATCGGGGTTTTGCTCAAGCGCCACCAATGCGGCATCTACAATGCCAATATTTTCGTTGGTTTCAGTTAGAAATTCACTTAACAGATCATCCATGCCGTTGCTCTCTCCCCGCCTTTTTGCAGGACCACTTTCTTAAAACTCTAGCCAGAGACTAGAGCAAAGAATGCGATAAAGAGGTTAACAAGCAGTTACGGTTAACAACCACAGATAAGAAAATACGCTTTTCCTAAAATTTTAATATAGATTCCAAGCTCATCAGCTTTTTCAGTTTTGTTTTTACGTGCGCAAAAACAAAAAAGCGGCCAGAAGGCCGCTTTTTTTTAAAGTCTATTTGTCAACAGTTACGCGGATGAAGCACTCAGAACAACTTTCTCTTCTTCCAGCCCCTCAACTTTCACCTGACATCCATTGTTGGATGCAATGGCCATCATATATTGGGCCGCTACATTTTGTGCGTTCAATTGATCTTCTGAATACCCCTCGAGAAGAGTTTTCGTAATTTCCTCACGCAGGCCTGCCCGGCGACCAGTAGCTGTCAGTGTAAAGGACCAGTTATTTCCTTCAATACCGCCAGTTACATCGACGTTCCCCCCGCGCGGCAAAGCCCCCACAGCAATTGAAATCAGATTACAGATAATTTTGATTGCATCTTTGGAGAGATTCTCAGCACCCCCTACCTCATCTGGCCAGTTCAGTTCAACTTTACCATATTTGATAAATCCGCGGCAAAGAGTGCGGGCATCCCTGACCGACACCTCTGACCCCATCCCCCCGGCAAGGCCATATGCAAGTCGGTAAAACTGCAACCTAGCGGCAGCCTCTCCCGCGCTTTGGCTAACAAGCTCAATTGCCTGATCGCGCATATCTGCGCTGCCTTCGTCTTGCAGAAGTTCAATTCCGTTATTCACCGCGCCAACTGGCCCGATAATGTCATGGCATAGCTTAGAGCTCATCAAAGCGGCAAGTTTTAGATCGATCATCTGTCCCTATCTTCTGATTTCGACCATTCCGTGACGGATCAGTCTTGGTTCCCTGCCCCCTAGTTTGCTACACTCTCCACTCATTAATCAACTAGGTGCTTGTTTTATGATCTCGTTTTTTTCTCCCGGTCAGTATGTTCGTCATCCTAAACAGCCGAATTGGGGCCTTGGACAGGTGCAATCTTCTATCGCGGATCGCGTCACTGTGAATTTTGAAAACGCAGGAAAACAGCTGATTATCACTGGCGTCGTCGAACTGGAGCCCGTCACTGAAGCAGAGCTTCGAGAAATAAGTGCTAACAGACAAGCCAACAGAACACCTAAATAAGCTTCCCAACATCCTCTTTGAACATGGTCACACGCAAAATGAAAATCGGAATTCTGCTCACTGGGCACATCACAGGTGAGCTTGGTGATAAATATGGAACTTATGCAGATATGTTTATGGATCTGCTGGGGTCAGAAGATTTTGAATTTGAGGTTTTTCCGGTTTTAGAAGGAAATTTCCCAACGGATATTAACCAGTGCGATGGTTGGATCATTACGGGTTCAAAGCATGGGGCTTATGAACCTCATGGATGGATTCCGCCACTAGAGGAGTTGATCAGAAATCTCAAAGAAGCTGATAAGCCAACTCTGGGTATCTGCTTTGGTCATCAGGTGATGGCGCAGGCCCTCGGTGGTAAAGTTGAGAAATATCATGGAGGCTGGGGCGTTGGTCATCAGACCTATCGCGATTTAGAGACAGGAGAGGATATCACCCTACT
>JAEPMY010000125.1 GCA_017643685.1 Sneathiella sp. | reverse complement strand
GGGTCTGTGACGATCAGAACATCAATGCCTTCTTTGTCCATGGCGCGCAGTGTTTTTTGTTTACGAGCTTCAAACTCTTCACTTGAGAAGCGAATACGACGGTTCATATGTGTCCCTTTCTCAGAAAACAGAGCAGAGGATGGGCGGAGTTGTATCGCCACGAGCTGATGCGCTGATGGTGGTATTACTCAAATTGTAAGCAGTATAATTGTAAGGTTTACTATTAGCTGGGGCCGTCATGGGATCTCTCCTCTGCAGAATTTTCTGGAAGTGTTGTGCACAACAATGTGCCTTTAATGGATTTTTCAGCCAATTTTTTATAAAAAACAACAAAAAAATTCTGCAGATGTATATATCTATTCAAATATTTGCGGAAATTTGCAATATTCTGCCTGTCCAAGATGCACGGATGAATGACCGTTCTATCAAGTTGCAAGAAAATCATGAGCCAAAATTCGTGAATCAAATTTCGTCAAAATAATATGACGATATTGCCCGGGTTGGTGCGTAAGAGCGTTTGCCGATATTTGGCGTTTCTTCTATGTTGGTACAATCGTGGGTTCCGCTCACCTGATAGTTTCTTTGGGAAACCGAATATGACAAAGCAAAGCAGTTCTGTGTTGATAGTTGGCAGTGATGAAATGCCTTTTAAGGGGGGCGCACAGATGTCATCCCAGGATCGGTTTTGGGCAATTTATTCAACACTTAGGGAGCGGATTGCTCTGTTGGACTATCCGCCGGGTGCTAAACTATCTGAAAGTGATCTCGCCAAGGAGTTTGGAGTAAGTCGCACGCCGCTTCGCTCTGCACTTAATCGGCTGGAGGCAGAAGGACTTGTTGAAAGTCGTCATGGTGTTGGAACTTTTGTCACAATTCTGGATATGGATGAACTGCGGGAGGTTTACCAGCTTCGTAAAGAACTCTCTGGTTTGCTTAGCCAGTTTTCGCCTAACGAGCCAACGCTCGAAATGATTGAGCGGGTCCAGCAAATTCGCCTTGATTGTGAAAAGGTTCGTGATGCCGCTAATCCGCGGCGTGCTTTTGCAAAATGTAATATTGAACTGTTTCTGACACTGTCAGAGCTCGTTAGCAATCGCGCCCTATGTGAAATAACAGAGAGACTATTTTATAGAACAGCCAGAATGTGGCCAGCGCTTACGAGTGATAATGAAATCATTGCAGAAGCGGAAGTCTTTAAAAGTGAAATTGACGATGTTTTGCGGACCTTGGAGGCAGGTGACTTGGATGCTATGGCCTTTATTCGAAGAGCTCATATCTCTCTCGCCTTTACGCGGTTGGAGCAATATTGTGCATCTAAACCTGGTTAATTTCTCGCCTGTAGAGGCTTGAAGCCGCACAGGAAGTAGACGACATATACGCTCTCACATCACATAGAAGGGCTGGGCAGCTATTTGCGGCAGTTGATTTGTTATTCAGACTGGTAATCAATACCCCTCTGCCTGACAGCAGAGGGGTGTAGTTTCATTCAGTTGGCATCGCTGCATAAGCAACCATTTCAACCTTCATTTCATCCCGTGCAAGGGCGGAAATAACCATCGCTGCCCGGTTCGGGTATGGCGCTTCAAAATACTGCGCGTAGACTTGATTGACGATTGGCAGGGCTTCTTTTTCAGTTACATAAATGAGCACCTGAGTAATGTTTTTCATGGTGCCACCTGCCTTCTCAAGTGTGTGTTTCAAGTTTTTAAGGGTTTGATGGGCCTGCTCTTCAATGCCCCCCTCTACGACTTTGCCTTCGCTATCAATTGGGATCTGTGCTGTGAAGAGAATGCCATTTCCAATAGTTGCCCATTCTAATGGGGATGGGGAGGCGTAAAGGTCTGTTTTAACGGTTGTAATCACTTCATACTCCTGGTGATTGGGGTTAAAATTCGGTTCGGCTTTGCCATTCCGCAAATTTAAGGCGAACGCTGCCGCCGATACTTCGAAACGGCTCTGGTGGGATCAAACTTGGGACGTTTGATAGATCTTTGATATCTTGAAGAGATTGGGATTTATGCCCGGAGGCATAGTCTGCAAGCAGCATCCCCGATATTGTTCCTTTAGCGACACCAACGCCATTGTAGCAAGACGCAGAAAACACATTGTCGGCGAGCTTTCCAAAGAACGCCGAGTGATTTCTGGAAATACCGCAAACGCCGCCCCAAGTGGTTTCAAATGGCACATGATCCAGATCAGGGTATCGTTTCTCAAATCCCTCTCTTTGCTTTGTATAAACATCCGCAAGAAGATGCTTGTCTGCCAAGTATTTGGGAGAGATTGTGTATTGATTGCGAAGGAGGATACGACCCTCTTGTGTCATGCGAAGGGTCGTGCCTGCAGGGTCTGCCGGGGTCAATCCCCAATCCAGAGTTCCTCTGAATGTTTCAAGTTCAGAGGCGGTTAAGGGGCGGGTGATACTGGCAAATGTTGAGAGCGGTAGAATGCGATGCTTTAAAAAGCCGAATTCGGGTGTGAAGGGGTCTACCGCTAGAATAACATTGCGGGCCAAGATAGTTTTTGTGCCGACCTCTCCCTCTGACTGGAGGGTGAGATCATAACCTTTGTCTTGTCTGCACATTTGTGTGACAGCGGTTTGATCGTTTAAATGAACATTTTGAGGAAGGTGCCGTGCAAGTCCGCGGGTTAGAGCCAATGGATCCACTAGCGCTGAGCCCGACGTGAAAACCGCTTGAGAATAATATTCGGTGCCCGTCTTGTCGAGGCAGGCGTTTGGGCTCAAAATGTCATATGGCTCTTTAATCAGATCAAGCGCAGATTTAAATTTCTGCATCATCTGAATGCCGCGCTCACCAACAGCGCCCTGCAGTTTGCCAGCGCGCGACCAACTGCAATCAATGTTGTGGGTATTAATCTGGTTTTCTAGCTCTCTAACGGCCGTGCGGTTGAGCTCTATGATTTTTTTGAGGCGTTTTTCTTCTGGATTGTCCAACTCGAATTTATGAGGAAGATCGATCACAAAGCCTGAATTTCTACCTGATGCCCCCCAACCCACAGGACGGGCATCTAGGAAAAGAATGGTATCTGCAGGGTTTAATTCACCAAGGCGCCTTGCCGCGCCAAGGCCGGTAAAGCCGGCACCAATAACAACCCATTTATAATCAGCATCCAAAATCGGGGTCGTGTTAATCGGGGTTAGCTCTGAGACAGGGCGCCAGCCGGATGGAGTATCTAAAGGAGGGGTTACAATTGTCGTTGTCATATTATCCACCTGAGATGAGAACAGGCCTCAGTCAGAATTCAAATGAAACTGCTTTGGTCGGTTTTTGGAAAAAAGTGCGTAAAGAAAAGCTTAGGTGAAATCCCAAACTACTTTTTCTTTCAGCCACGGTAGCTTCGCGAACAATTTTGGGAATAATTCGTTTTTCAGAATATCCTGTGATGTCAGCGCAATTCGTTCTGCCGTTCGGCCCATTTCGGCGGACCTTGCGATCAGTGTCAGTTTCCGAGAGAAATTACCCCGTTGAATGGGGGCAACTTTCAAGCGATCCAGTTTTTCATATTCCTGTAGCAGGCACATCGGGGTTGAAAGTGTCCAACCGGCCCCCAGCCCAACCATTTCTAGCTGGCCCGTTGCGGTATCAAATTCTGAATGCATCGGAAACTTAAGCCGCATCCGATCCAGCTGGCGCTCCGTTTGCCGCCCGATGGAGGAGCGAAGAGAACAGCGAATAAAGGGGAGCCCCTCAACATTCGTAATCCCGTTCAGATGCCCATCATAATCTTTCGGGAAGACCAGCACATAAGGTTCTTCCAATACCGTAAAGATGCTGAGGCCTTTTTGAGGTAGAAGCTGATCGCTGGTGGACAGAATGATGTCGACTTCGTGATTAACGAGGGATTCATGTAAGATAGGGGATGTCCCTGCCAAGACGCGCCACTTTCGGGCGAGCCCGGGCAGGTGGGTAACTAGTCTTGGCCCCACGGCATTTGCGAAACTTTCCGCCAGGCCGAGTGTCAGCGTTTCATAGGTTAGATTCTCGCTGTCTTGAGTGTCACGTAGCAGGATATTGGCATCGTCAATGAGTGCCTTGCTACGTTCATAAAGCGTATTGCCCGCAACGGTTACCGTCATTGGGCGCACGCTTCGATCAAACAGTGGGGCGCCGAGCGCGTCTTCCAGATTCCCAATAGCCTGAGAAACCGAAGATTGGGTCATCTTCAGAACTTTAGCGGCCTGCGTCATGCCACCTGCTTCTACAACACAGGTGAAAATAAACAGTGTTCTCAGGTCGTAACCCGTGGGAAACATGGGTGTCTCATGGTTATTAGGATAAGCGATGTTATTCACCTCGCCCTCCTGCGTCAAGCTCGACCTGTACCATATCAACCGAAGATGAAATAAATATATTCGTTTGATTGATTTGGTTTTGAATTTTAAGATATTTCATTGTTTTTAAACAATAAAATATACTTTTAAGTTGCTCTGATTTGGATGACATTATCGCGCCATATGAAAAATCGTTGAATTGCTTTCATACTGCTCAATTTTTCTGGTAGCGGCACACAATCGGTTTTTCTTATGGTAAAAATAGAAAACTGTAATGCTGCGCTTTCTGCCTTTCCATAACTGATCGGTCCGCATAACTTCCAGCATCCTTTAATTACGGCGACGCGCCGTGGCTTTAAATTGAAGAACTGGAAATTTATGAGCGAGAGCAGAGCACAAACATTTTTCTCCGGCTGGAAAGGCCGAGAGGATATTGAAGAAGGAAGCAGTGCTGTCCGTTGGCATCATCGCGCCGTTATGGCAGCAGAAGTTGCGGGCGAGGATTTAAGTTCTGATTTTGCTTTGCTCGGGTTTAGGTGTGATGAAGGTGTTCGGCGTAATCTGGGGCGGGTAGGGGCATTCGATGGTCCTGATGCCTTTCGCGGCGGTCTTCGGAATTTGGCGTGGCACGCAGGAAATAGCCGTCTTATTGATTTCGGAAATGTAGACTGTCTGGACGATGAGCTCGCCAGCGCTCAGGAAGCCTTGGGGCTTGAAGTCGCTAAAATCCTGCCGAAAGTATCTAGGGCTGTGGTTGTTGGCGGTGGCCATGAAACGGCCTACGGCAGTTTTCAAGGACTACTCGGCGCCTATGGCAGAGATGCCAAGATTGGCATCATTAATCTGGATGCGCATCTTGATCTTCGCACACCGGGCGAGCGCGGCCCCTCCTCCGGGACGCCGTTTTATCAGATCCATGAGCTAACAGGCTCTGAGAATTATCATTATTTCTGCCTTGGTGTTGCCGAGGAAAGCAATACGCGCTCCTTGTTTGAGAGGGCAGACGCCTGGGGCGTGCAGTATGTCACCGATGTTGAGTTTCAACAGAAATCCCTCGGTGAACTTCGTATTGCGGAGCGTTTGAACGCTTTTGCAGAGGGGCTGGATGCGCTGTATCTCACGATTGATATGGATGTGTTCCCCCATTATCAGGTGCCCGGCGTTAGCGCACCCGCCGTGCGCGGTGTTGATCTGGGCGTCATGGAACAGGTTATTGAATTTGTAAAACAGGCGGCATCCCGCTGCCGTTTTGGGCTCCCGCTTGCTGATATTGTGGAACTTAACCCACAGCTGGATCCGCAAGGGGTGTCTACGAAAACCGCTGCGACGTTAGCGGCCCGGATCTTCAGTCCTGCTGAATAATCCGTAATTAAGTGATTTGATTGTTATCTTAACAGAGAGGAAGTCAAAGATATGAAAAAGACATTGAAGACAGTGCTCGCAACTGCTGCGCTGGCAACTGGTCTGCTCGCCGGTGGCGTACAGGCACAGGAACGCGTGTTCTTTGGTATCGCAACTGGCGGTACAGGCGGTACTTACTACCCACTTGGTGGTATGTTGGCGCAGGTTCTGTCTAACAACACAGAAATTGACGGTAAGAAACTGTCAGCAACAGCCGAAACAGGTAATGCATCTGTTGCTAACGCCGGTCTTCTGGGCCGCGGTGCGATTGAGTCTGCCTTTGTTGCTGCTGACGTGCTGGACGCCGCATATGCTGGTAAAAACCAGTTCGAAGGTAAAGAGCTTAAAAATCTGCGGGCTCTTGGCGCTCTGTACCCAGAGACAGTTCAGCTTGTTGCGCAGCCTGGCCTGAAAAGCTTTGAAGACCTTAAAGGCAAATCTGTCAGCTCTGGCTCCCCAGGATCAGGTCAGTGGCAGCTGCTGGGTGACCTTCTTGAAGTTCACGGTCTGAAGCGCGAAGATATCAAAGAAGACTTCTCTTCTTTCTCTCAGTCTGTTGAAAAAATCAAAGACGGTAATCTGGATGCTTCTCTGATCACAGCCGGTGCCCCAACAGCATCTGTTGTTGAACTGTCCAACGGCCACGACATCAGCATTGTTCCGCTGACTGGTCCAGCGATTAAAAAATTGCAGGAAACTCAGCCATACTACGCAACAGCAACACTTCCAGGTGGCACATATAAAGGTGTTGATCAGGACGTAGAAACTCTTGCTGTTCGCGCAATCTGGGCGACACATGCTGACCTGCCAGAAGATATCGCATATGCGGTTACAAAAGCCCTGTATGAAAATGTTGATACACTGGCGAAAGTACACGTGAAAGGTAAAGAGATCAGCCTGCAGTCAGCGCTGGAATCTGTATCTATTCCACTGCACCCAGGTGCAGAGCGTTACTTCCGTGAAAAAGGTGTCATCAAGTAAGACGGCGCTGCTACTGAGTGTCATTGCCTACGGTGCAATGACACTCGTTGCACACGGGGCAGCGCTTGAGCTAGAGGAGAGCCGGAGCGGCAAGTTCTATGATTGTGTGGTGCTGAAGGAAAACAGCTTCACGCTTTCGTTTGTCCACTCGGTCTCGCTTACCCCTGTCGAAGATATCTATGAAGTCAGCGAAAAGGCTGATGGTAGTTTGGATATTCTGCAGACAGAAGAGCGATTTATTGCCCACGGACAGGGATTGCCGTCAATGAATGGTGAACCTGACGCGCGCAAGTTTGAATATCACGATAATAAATTCGTTTTGTATATGAACCGTCCAATTGGCGACTTGATTATTCGGCTGGATAGCCGGTTCAAGAACCGCCTGCACACCGGAATGGACGTTATAAATTTAAACCAATGGCCTGATTATTCAGGGCTACGCATCAAGCCTGTGAAATCCTGCCACGAAGGATAAGTAAACTATGTCAGACAAACAAACCACAAAGACGGCGTCGCCGCCGGGGGAAATGCATCAGGAAGATCTAGATAACCTGATTAAGGAATATGATCACGAAAGTAATTTCCGGGACTCTCGTGGCTTGCTGAAGCTTTTTATCACGGTAACATGTGTGACGCTCAGTCTTTTCCACATTTATACAGCCGGGTTTGGACTGCTGAATGAGATTTCCCAGCGGACATTGCATATGTCCTTCACAATGGGTTTGTTGTTCTTGATTTTTCCTCGCCGGGCACCAAAACGGCCGGGCGTGGCGTTTGTCTTAGGACTGGCGTATGCTGCTTTTTATCTGACAGTTGCTCATCAACTTGTTTCTGCGTTTTCAAACGAGCTTTCAACCTTGATGCAGGTTGGGATTTATCTATTTGCTGCCGGAATGGGCCTTTCTGCACTTCCACTTAATTTTCTGGGTGGGCGCGGCGATCAGCTTGGTATTCTGGATTGGCCGCTCGCTATTTTAGGAGCGCTTTTCTCGGGCTATCTGGTTTTCTTCTTTGAAGATATCTTCATCACCAATATCGGCTTCCCGCAGTTGATGGATTACATCATGGGCGGCGCTGCGGTTCTTCTGGTAATTGAAGGCGCGCGTCGGACAATGGGGGAGACATTGCCGGTCATCGGTGTCGTCGCACTTCTATATGCGATGCTTGGTCCAGATCTTCCGGGTGTCTTGGCGCACCGTGGGTACGATATCATTCGTCTGGTTGAGCATTTATATCTCGGCACCGAAGGGATTTACGGCATCGCTGTTGGTGTTGTTGCGACTTTTGTTTTCCATTTCGTATTGTTTGGTGTTTTGGCGCAGGCCTCAGGTCTTGGTCAGCTTTTCATTGAATTGGCGACCCTGATCGCAGGGCGTTATGCAGGCGGCCCAGCCAAAGTCTCAGTTGTCTCTTCCGGGTTTTTTGGGATGATTTCAGGCTCCCCTGTTGCCAATACGGTAACTACAGGAGCGTTCACAATTCCAATGATGAAGCGCTACGGGTTCAGCGGCCGTTTCGCCGCGGCGACCGAAGCTGCAGCCTCCTGTGGTGGCCAGATTACGCCGCCGATTATGGGGGCATCTGCCTTTGTAATGTCTGAAATGCTGGGTGTTCCGTATAATGAGTTGATCCTGATTGCGGTTATTCCGGCGGCTTTTCATTACATTGCGACATTGTGCATGGTTCATTTCGAGGCAAAGCGCCTCGGCCTTAAGGGCATGCCAGCAGCAGATATTCCACGCTTTAGCGATGTTATGGCGCGTCATTGGCACCAAACAATTCCGCTTATCGTGATGGTGACGTTGCTTTTGATGCAGTTTACACCGTTTTTGGCAGCGTTCTGGGGCATTATCCTGACGATCGTCTGCTCTTATATCCCCGTAATTTTGAAACCACTCGGTTTTGCTCGCTTGGATGATGAGAGTGTTCTGACGCCAAAACGGTTGGTCTTCAGCCTTGAAGAAGGGGCAAAGCAATCCATCGCGATTACGGCTGCTTGCGCCTGTGTCGGGTCGATAGCTATGGTGAAGACTGGGTCATTGTAAATGTTGGTGGTGTCGGGTATCTGGTTTTTTGCTCTGCCCGGACATTGCGGAACTTACCAACAGAAGGCGGCGATATCGCATT
>JAEPMY010000148.1 GCA_017643685.1 Sneathiella sp. | reverse complement strand
GAAATGGTACGTGCGATATATTTATTTATCCTGATCGCCCTTGTATCTGTTGCGGGTGTTTGGCTTGCCAATAATCCAGGCGGTGTGTCCGTGCGATGGGGTGGGTATGCCATAGAAACAAGCATGGTTTTTCTGGCGGCTGCAACTTTGATTGCCGCGCTTCTGGTGACGTTGCTGTTGCTGATTTACCGATGGATCAGGAATAGTCCAGGGCGGATCGGCGGGGCGTTTTTCGCACGTCGCCGGACAAAAGGTTTGGAGGCGCTCAGCAATGGGATGGTCGCGATCGCGGCGGGTGATGCTGAAGAAGCCCGAAAAGCTGCGGTTCTCGCGGAAAAGCATTTAAAAGGGGAACCGCTCGCGCTTCTTTTGTCGGCTCAGGCTGCAGAGCTGAATGACGATGACCGGGCTGCGAAAATCTATTACGACCGTATGTCTGAACGGGAAGATACTGAGTTTTTAGGTCTTCGCGGATTGATCGCGCGCGCCCGTGCTGAAAATGATTTGGATGCCGCCCTACGTCATGTACGCCGTGCAGAAGAGTTGAAGCCGAAAACGGAATGGGTTCAGAAGGCTTTGATTGAGCTACTGATCGAGAAGAAGGATTATGACGCCGCATCGGGCGTCGTTATGCGCATGATGCGGGGCAAGAAAAACCAGCAAAATGAGGCTCTTCGTCATCTGAAAGCGGTGATATCGCATGAGCAGGCCCTTCTCGCGTTTGAACGCGGTGAGAATGAAGCTGCCCTTAGATACGCAAACGAAGCCCACCGTCAGGATCGGGGGTTTGTGCCGGCATCTGTCTTTATGGTTCGGCATATGGCACCTGGACGTGGCCGGGATAAATTGTTGGAAGCTGCATGGTCGGCTGCCCCTCATCCTGACTTGGCAACTGCAGCAAAAGCTTTGGTTCTTGCGGAAGACCCACGCGATTGGTTCAAGCGGGCGAAATCTTTCATGCTGAAAACAAACCCCGACCATCGGGAGACACATCTCGCGCTTGCCCGTGCAGCCCTTGATGCACGCGAATATGGGGAGGCGAGGGAGCATTTGGCGGCCGCTGAAAAACTCAATCCAACAGTAAGTGTTTATCGGTTGCTTGCGGAATTGGAAGAGACTGCAAATGCGGATGCCGCCGCCGCGCGGAACTGGATCTTAAAAAGTACAGAAGCGGCACCTGATCCAACCTGGATGTGTAACTCTTGCGGATCGCAGAGTTCGAAATGGACATCCCATTGTCCAACTTGTCATAGCTTTGACAGTTTGAAATGGCGAGAGATGCACAAGTATGTGGCTGAGCCAGAAATGATCGAAGCCGAGGTGGTAGAAGAGCTTCCAGCCTCGGCAGCAGGTAAAGCGTAATACAAAAAAGCCCCGCAAATGTGCGGGGCTTTTTCTTTAGCTTATTTTAGAAGCTTCGGTTGATCGAGTTGCCGGTGTTTGGTTCAAACTCTACCAGTCCAACTGAATCCTGACCAAAGAACAGGTTGCCGGTTTTCTTGTTAAAGAACATTGGGCCATAGTTCAGAGAGTTGATTTTCAAAGGGCCGCCCATACAGAGAGGGAACCAGTCCCAATCTTTTGAACAGCTTTTATGTGCCAAAAGATATTTATTTTTTGCTGGGTCATAAGCAGTCACGGTGACGGAGTTCATTTTGCCGGAAACCCAGAAAACCTGACGCTGATCATCCCATACAACATGGCGCCATGCTGGTGGTTTTGGTGCTTTGCGGGTCAACGCTTTGCGATCTCCTGTTTTAGGATTGATTTCGTAGAAAGTTTTTTCACCGGTAGAATGGGCATAGAGCTTATCATTATGGTAGTAATAGCCGATCATAGTGCCGCGCATATCAAACCCGCGACCTTTCTTCAGCCCATCATCCCGCTGGCCGCTTAAGGTTACAAAATCGCAGCTGCTACCGTCCTGGCTGATCCGGGCAATGCCGACACCACCCATTTTGATATTGCTAAATCCGATGAAGAAAGAGCCATCAGTTGGATCGATTGCAAAACCTTCCTGCGTATACTGAACATATTTCTGGGTTTCTTTGCGGATGGTTTTACGTCCCGACGGGCACTGACCGTATTCAGCGGTGCGGCCTTGCCAAACCAGAGTACGATCGCCCGACTTCTGATCTACCTTAAAGATTTTCGCGCCGCCACCGGATTTGCCTTGTTCATATCCAAAAGCATACCAGTTCCCGTCAGGGCCCTGTTTGATGTCTTTTAGCTTAAAAAAGCGGGGACCTTCGCCAATAACGGCGTGACCATATTCGTCCTGCATGTCACCACTGACGAAGCGGCGCGACCAATTCTCCATATTATAAGCCACAACAAGGCCTTTGGATTCTTTACCAGTGTCCCAATAAACAGATGCAATCAATTCGTTATTTTCATAATCGATAAATCCGCCGCTGATATGGGCATTGTGATACGCCGCGAAGGATGGACCTTCGCCAATGTTGATCCCCATATTGACGGCCACTTCATAGGGGCGCTGGCAAACGGAGATACCGCCGGTGTTTGCCCGGTTGTTTCCGCAGCGGCAATCCGCTTCGAGGGCAGTCTTATATTTAATTTGATGTGTGAGCGGACAGCTGCGGTCTGCATAAGGGCTGTTCGGGTCTTGCAGGGAAATTTCATTTGCGTTAGCGATGCTGCCTGACAGGAGGACCAGCGCGCCAATTTGGAGAAGGGTACGAATTCTCATAAATAATCCAGTTTAAGCGACTAAAATCGGGGTTACTTCCGGACAGATATGGAGGGTTCAATCAGTAGCGCCGTTCTGGCTTATGCAACTCTTCTTATATCTGCGCTACTTGGTACTCTCAATTAAGGGGCGCAAAATAAGCAGAGCTTACAAATCATGTCAAGGCGGTAGAAGCGCAGATATGTATTTTTCTAATGCATTGTATTGTTTAATCAAAATTCATGAAATATGAAATTTAGTTGAGTTGTTTATCTCATAAAAAAAGCCCCGCAGACGAGTGCGAGGTTTCTCTTCAAGAAATAGTTGGTTTTATTCGTCACCGAAACCAAAAGTCTCTGTGATGTAATCGATGTCCTTATCACCGCGGCCTGATAGATTGGCCAGAATGGTTTGGCCTGGCCGGTCTTTTGCCATTTTCATGGCGTAGGCAATCGCATGAGAGCTTTCGAGCGCTGGAATGATGCCTTCTTTACGACTGAGTGTATAGAAAGCACTCAGTGTTTCTTTATCGGTGACAGAGCCATATTGAACCCGACCTGAGCGGTGCAGGAACGCATGCTCAGGACCGATGCCAGGGTAATCAAGACCGCTTGCGATGGAGTGAACGGGAGCGGGCTCTCCCTTCTCATCAACCAATGTAATCGTGCGGAAGCCGTGGATGTCGCCATCCTGACCAAATGTCAGTGTTGCTGCATGCTGACCCAGCTCCTGACCTGTACCCATTGGCTCAACGCCATGGATTTCCACATGTTCATCTTCAATAAAACCAGCGAACAGACCCATCGCGTTTGACCCGCCGCCAACACAGGCGATGATATGGTCGGGCAATTCATCTATCATCTCCAAGAACTGCTCCCGAGCTTCGATGCCGACGACTTTCTGGAAATCCCGAACCATTTTTGGGAATGGATGGGGACCTACAACCGAGCCAATTGCATAAATGGCATTCTCCGTTTGTCCCAGATAGGATTCAAACGCGCTATCCACAGCTTCTTTTAGGGTTCTCGCGCCAAAAGTGACCGGGACAACTTCCGCCCCAAGAAGGCGCATGCGCACTACATTGGGATGCTCTTTTGCGATATCAACTTCGCCCATGTGAATTTCGCATTCCATGCCGAAATATGCTGCTGCCGTCGCTAGGGCCACCCCATGCTGGCCTGCACCTGTTTCTGCGATCAGTTTAGTTTTGCCCATATGCTTGGCAAGGAGTGCTTCGGCCATACAGTGGTTCAGCTTATGCGCACCGGTATGGTTCAGATCCTCGCGTTTCACATAAATCTGGGCGCCACCGATTTCTGCGGACAGATTTTTCAAGTGGGTAATAGGTGTTGGGCGGCCTTGGAAATGCTTGCGGATATATTTCAAGTCATTGAGATAGTCTGCCGATTTAGATAGCCGCTCATAGGATTTTGCGATTTCAGCAAAATGTGGTTCCAGTTCAGGCGGCAGGAAGGCCCCGCCATAGTCCCCGAAATATCCATCTTTGTTGGGATAGGTTTTTAGATAGTTTTTCATTTGATGCCCCCAAGTGTTCATATAATGCCGGCATTATAAAATCTGGGAGTAAAATGAAAAGGAGCCAATTAGCCGCACTTGATAGAGGCGAAATAATTTAGCTGAATTCTTATTGTGCATTGCAACATAAATGAAAATGCTGCAATAATGTTGCGCTGCACAATATGCTGGTTTGCACTAGTTTGAGAGATTGAATGAGACCGGGAGTGTAAACTCCAGATAGTCCCCGCCCATCGATTTTGGAAAGGGCGGAAGAGGATTGGCTTTTTCCAACATAGCGACTGTGGCTTTGTCCAAACTGCTCACACCAGAGCTACCTCTAATCTCATATTTCAAAACCCGTCCCATTTTATCAATGGAGAAGTAGAGAGTAACCACACCTTGTTGGCGACGTCTTTTCGCTTTTTTCGGATATGTTTTATGTCGCTCAAGCCATTCGCGAATTTCACTGATGTAGTTTGGTGTTGCGGTTCCGATCAATTTACCGCCACCTTCTGCATTGGCGGTATCTGTCCGATTTGCTGCGGGCGCGTTGCTGGAAACACCACCACTTATCAGCGCTGAGGCTGCTGCCGTTTTCTGTTCAGCCGCAGAGGGAGATTTTTGCGGACTGACAGGCGAAGGATTTACCTTTGGTTCAGGTGCTACTGGTTTCGGTGCAGATTTAACCTCGGCCACTTTTTGGGGCTCGATCGGTTTTGGCTTCTCTTGGATGACTTGTTTGGGCCGAACTTTCGGAGTTGGCGGTGTTACTTCCGGTGGAGGCACAATTTCCGCAACTTCAGCAATTTCTATGTCGCTTTCCTCGATCGGGTCTTTCTCAGGCTCCACAGGCGTTGGAAGCTCTTCTCTTACAGGTTCTGGAATTGGTTCCGGCTCGATCGCGTCCGCAATTTCAGGGACCAAGGTTTCTTCTTTTGGTTGGCTCTCTGCCTCACCAGACACATCAGCGCCAGCGGTTGCCATTTGCATACTGATGGCAACTTCGAACCCACCAACACCCAGATCTTTGGCTGCATTTGAATTGCCATTATTGTCATAGTCAAAAATGAACAGCACATGCAGCAATAAGGAGGCGACGACTGCTATAATCCAATGATAAAAGCGGATTGTCATGAGCCGCCTTTCCGAAGGGTTAGGATATATGCTTTATCAATGCCGCGTTGTTTCATTTCACCAAGAAGCAATAACAGATCGTTTCCCGGAAAATCTTCATCAATTTTCAGGCGGTAATTTGCGTCACCGTGGATTTGTTGAAAGGCTTCAATCTCTTTCAGCAAGCTCTCGTGATCCATAATCTCTTTGTTAAATGAGAAAGTTTTATCTGCCCCAATATGAATGACCACTTCCGGCTTTTCGATTTTCATCTCTGACAGAGATTTTGGCGGAACAAGTTTAATGGGGTCGCCCGCACTTAGGCGGCCGGCAATCAT
>JAEPMY010000025.1 GCA_017643685.1 Sneathiella sp. | reverse complement strand
GCCTGCGTGCTCACGTGCATTTGTAAGCGGCCATTTTGCATCACCGCCCAACCCGCCTCCGGCTCGATATAGGCATGCTCTACAAAGCTCGTCTGGAACTGACCGGATGCCGACACTTGATCTTTATCAGCTGATTTCTCCCCAGAACGGAGCGTTTTGGTAATCAGGATATTATCCGGATGACTTTCATGAACGGGAACGTCTGAGTTAAGGGCTTCTGTCGCCCCCAATATGGCGGGTTTCTCCGTCAGAGAATATCCAAGGTCTTCAAGATCATACTCATCAAGCGCATTTTTTTCGCCAACAATGGCAATGACGGCATCCCCGCGATAACGCGCCTCGCCTTCGCTTAAAACCGGTTGATCTTTCCCCTCCGGATAGATGCCAAAACGGTTCGTTGGGATATCCCGATAATCAATAATATCGGTGAGGCCAGAGAAATCGGATGCCGCTTTTTTCTGCGCCGGGAATGAGACTGTCGCCCGATGATAAGGGGATCGAAGGACCTTCACATATAGCGCATCATCCGGAATATTATCCGCCCCATACTGGGCCGTTCCCTCCAACTTGGGCACTCCATCCACTTTAAGGGTTGAGGTGCCGATGCCATCCGCTGATTTCAACGTCAGCGGCTCATTTGTTGCCGCGAGCATCACCGCATCAATGATTTTCTGATATCCGGTGCAACGGCATAAAACACCGCCCAACGCATCTTTCACCTGTTCCCGGTTTGGGGCAGCGTTGGCGGTTAGCAAATCTATAGCTGCGCCCATCATTCCGGGCGTGCAGATCCCACATTGGGTCGCCCCCGCCACCAGAAAAGCGTCCTGAAGTCGTTGCTGTAAATCCGTCTTGGCGGTCGCCGAGACAGCCTGAACCCGCCGCCCATGCACTTGCCCAAGCGGCGTCATGCAGGCGCAGCGCTGCGCCCCATCGATCAGAACCGTACAAGCCCCGCAATCGCCTGTATTACAGCCGATTTTTACAGATTTCGCCCCCATTTCATCCCGAAGAACAGCCGCCAATCGCGCCCCACCGCCTGAACAGCTTTGAACCTGTTTTCCATTGAGGGTAAACTCAATATCAGCCATATACCGTCCCCCATTTCTTCAATAGGCGAGCGACGAGGGTTTCAGCAGATTGACGGCGGTATTCCGCACTGGCCCGCCCGTCCGAGATCGGGGTGAGCCCCGCAAAATCATCCGAAGTCAATTCAAATCTACTGATTTCAGATACATGTATGCCAACCAAACGGTTGCTAATGCTGTCCAACTTTTGCGCGACTTCGCTGCAGGCGCCCACCACAATACGGCATGAGTTGATGATTTTTGTATCGCTAAGATCCAACATACCCGCGACCATAACAGGGGAAATAACCAAGTAGGCGCGCCCGCCGATCTTAATGAAATCACTGACCCCGTATCCATCTGGTTTTGGCACAAAGATACGGCTAATCATTTCACCGCTTCTTAGAGTTGTTTTACGGCGGCCCAGAATAAAATCGCCCAATGGGACAAGACGTGCGCCATCCAAATTTCGGATTTCAACTTCGGCATTCAGCGCCATCAAAGGCGGAACGCTATCCGCCGCGGGAGAGGCGTTACAAATGTTCCCACCGATGGTGCCCGCATTTTGAATTTGCACGCCGCCAATTTGCCGTGCAGCAGCTTTCAATCCATCAAATAATGGCGGCAGGTTCGCGGCGGTGAAATCTGACCATGTCATCAATGCATCAAACCACCATCCGCCCTCATCTTCCGTAATCAAATGATTAGATTTTAACTGAGAAATATCCACTAACCGACTATTTTTATGAGGAAATTTTTCATCTGCATACAAATCAGTCCCACCCGCCAGAATGGTGATTTCTGGCTGTGTCAGGGCGTTTAACGCCTCCTCCCAACTGGTGACTTTTTGATAGACGGTCATCGATATTTACTTGTTTTTATCAGCCTCTTCTCACTAGCACAGGGCCGCAACTTTCACAAAGCTAACTTTACTTTCATTATTGCTGCGATTTTGAACATAATGAAAAGATTCCGCTTCATCTGGATCGCTATTTGTAATAAAACCGAAACAGGAAAAGATCATCTTAATCAGATGTCGTCGTTTGGGGTTTTTATGTCTGAAATCAAACTTGAAAAAAGCTGGCTTGCCGTGCTGAAGCGCGAGTTTGACAAAGACTATATGGATGAGCTTCGCACCTTTCTGGCAGCGGAAAAACAGGCCGGAAAAACCATTTACCCACCCGCAGACGAAATTTTCGCCGCATTCAATCACACACCATTTGAAAAAGTGAAAGTTGTGATTTTGGGTCAGGATCCATATCACGGCCCAAATCAGGCACACGGCCTCAGCTTTTCAGTGAAAAAAGGCGTTCGGACGCCCCCATCTTTGCAGAATATCTACAAAGAACTAAACCGTGATTTGGGGCTGCCTATTCCCTCTCATGGGTTTCTGGAAAGCTGGGCGGATCAAGGCGTCCTGCTTCTGAATGCCACGCTAACGGTTGAGATGGCCAATGCGGGATCACATCAGAAGCGCGGCTGGGAAGAATTTACGGATGCGGCGGTTCAGGCGCTTAATCAACAGCGGGATAATCTAGTTTTTCTCCTTTGGGGGAGTTACGCCCAGAAAAAAGGCCGCGTCATCGACCGAAAACGACATCTGGTACTGACAAGCCCTCACCCGTCGCCCCTCTCGGCGCATCGGGGTTTTATCGGCAATGGGCATTTCTCAAGTACCAATCAGTATCTAGAACAACATAATCAAACACCGATTGACTGGTCCGTTCCGGATCAAAGTTAGATAAAGGGAAATCATGTCCTCCTCTTATTTTGAGAATATGCCACGTATCGTCGGCCATCGGGGTGCCTGCGGCCACGCGCCTGAAAACACCATTGCCTCCTTCAAGGCAGCGGCTGACCTTGGCTGTAAATCCATCGAGATCGACGGGATGGTCACCGCGGATAATGAAGCTGTCGTCTGCCACGATACCAGCGTCAATCGCTGTACCGATGGTATGGGAGCGGTTCTTCTCAAAACACTAAGCGAAATTCAGGCACTGGATGCTGGGTCCAAGTTCGATCCAAAGTTCCAGGGAGAGAAAATCCCAACGCTTGAGGAAACTCTACGCGTTGTGCACGATCTCGGGATGAGCCTAAATCTGGAGATTAAACCAGCCTCTGGCTGGCAGGTAGAAACAACAACCCGGATTATTGAGGTCTTAAAAGAGCATCGTCCGGCTGATATGAAATTGATGTTCTCTTCCTTCAATATCGAGGCTTTGGAAGTCGCCCAAAAGCTCGCGCCGGAAATCGAGCGCGGCTATCTGTGTGAGGTGCCCCCATCCGATTGGGAACGCCGGTTGAAGGCCGTGGGCGCAGCAAGTCTTCATTGTCATCACAGCTTTGCCACCAAAGAAATCATCGAGGCTGTGCAGGCTGCGGGCTTTAAATTCCTCGTCTACACGGTCAATGATCCGAAGGATGCAAAACGCCTTCTGGATTGGAATATTGACGGGATTATTACCGATTTCCCGGATCGTATGTTCGATCTGGCTTAAATATCAGGCATAGATAAGGGCGCTTCGGCGCCCTTGTTTTTTAACCCAGCGATTGTGACCCAATGGCAAATAACTGCGGCTTTTGAGTAATCTCTGCGCCGCCCCGCAAAATCATGACGGGATCCACACAATCAACAGCGAACCCAAACTCCGCGACCCGCTCCCTGAACTCTGGTTGATGGGTGAGGACATCCATCCGAACCGTATCGGAACGGCCGTAAATCAGCATCTGAACAATCGCGACAGCCTGATCCAATTCATTTGCCACAATAGGGCCGAGCTTCATCATATCGGCCCGTTGATACAACATCCCAAAACCACAACAACGGCCGGTTTCCTGATCAACAAGGGCCACGGTTTTATCCGCAGCATTATAAAGCGCATACAGGATATGAGAGCGATCTGCCCCGAAACTATGCCGATCCAATGTCAGTATATCTGCAAGATTATCTTCGGTAATGGGAGAGAAGCGATAGCCAGGTAAATTGGGCATCGGCGATGGGGACGCCCCTTGCCAGCGGATCATTTGATGACAATCTGCCACCACTTCGTAGCCGCGGTGCTTATAAACCGGAATACCGTCCTTGGTGGCAACAAGGCTGACGGCGCCATGACCATCTGCGATGATGTTTTCCGCCTGATCCATCAGGAAGCTGGCAATTCCTTTGCCGCGATGCTCTTTCGAGACAATCAGAACCCCAATATTCCCGCGATTTTCCCCATAGTTTGCGACGAAAATACAACCCGTCATCGTGCCGGTTTCATCGAAGGTGCCAAATCCAGTGCAGGATGACAGGATCACTTTCCAGTAAACCTCGCCATATCCCCAACCTTCGGCCAAGGACATGGCGTTCAGCGCGGCAAGGTCCGAACTTTCCAAGCGTCTGCTTCGAAGATCCAAATGCTTCATCGCTCCCCCTCGACCTTAAGCGATCAATGCTGTTCTTTAAATTCAGTTTTAGCTGATTTACCTGACTCTTTTTTTACCTTCTCACTTTTTTCGCGCTTTTTTTTAGCGGCAATCGGATAGGCAAACTCCGTAATAAGAGAATTGATCCGGCGAAGGTCACTTAAAAGTCCCAGATGCAACGCACTGGAAGCATCATCAACGCCCTTATTTTCGCGAAGGCGCTGCAGATGCCGCTGAACGGCCTGCTGCTCCTGATCACGGAAAGCCTGTTTCCGTTGGATCAAATTAAGCGCTTCGGTCGAGCGGCGGGAAATCAGCAAGTTAAAGGCAAGCTTCATATTCTCTAACAGTTGCTCAAACAGCGCGTTATGATCCGCGATGTCATCTTTGGAGTAATTAACAGCCTGCTGACCATTCCGCTCCAGCATCTCCACCATGCTGAGAAGCAGGATATTCCCCACATTCTCCATATTACTGGCGAAGGTAAGAATTTCTGTACTGCGGCGCTCATCCTCATCATCAAGCGGCTCCCGGCCAAGTTCCGTGAGATAGCTTTTAACCCCCGCATTGAAATCAAGAATGATCTCATCTGCTTCTTTAAGCTGCTGCAGCTTCAGCTTGTCACCCGTTTCAAACGCACCTTTAAAGTCACGGAACAAGCCTTCCAGAATGTCCCCCATCCGAAGGGTATCCCGAAGCGCGTTGGCAAGCGCGAGTTGTGGGCTTTCAAGCGCGGCCCGGTCCAAATGCATTGGACGCTGGGCTGCCTGACTGGCATCCGCTTTTTCGGTAATCAGCTTTTCCGTCAACCGGCCAACCGGGCCGATCAGAAAGATGAAGACCGCTGCAAGACCAAGGTTCAGGAATGTATGGAAATTCACAATCTGGCGGGTGGTATCACCCCCAAGAGCGGCCACCTCAGGAATAACAACATCCAAGAAAGGAAGTACCAGAATGACGGCCGTTAGTCGGCATATCAGATTACCAAAAGGCGGACGACGGGACGCAACGTCCCCGTTCATAGTTGCCAGAATGGGTGGCAATGCCCCGCCCAAGTTTGCCCCTAAGATCATGGCAAACGCCACATCAAGAGGAATACCGCCGGAAGTCGCCAAAGAGACAATAAACAAAACCGTCGCCAGAGAGGAATGCGCCACGAATGTGAGCAGCGCGCCCAAAACAACGGTGAGAACCGGCTCGTCCGACAGTGAGGAGAACAGGAACTGTGCGACGCTGGAGTCGCGAATGGGTTCGGACGCCATGACCAGCAATTTAAGCGCGGTCAGCATCATGCCGAGACCAAGACTAATCCGGCCCAAGTTTTTCGCACGCGTGGTTTTCGCAGACGTATGACGCACAAAACCAACAAAGAGAAGGACCGGTGCAAGCCAGCTCAAATCAAATGTGAGCACCTGCGCCACAAGTGTGGTTCCAACATCTGCACCAAGCATCACCGCCAGACCCGCGGCAGCGGTCACCAGCCCCTTCCCCGCGAACGAGGCCGTCAGCAAGGCCGTAGCCGTGCTGCTTTGCAGCAACATGGTCACACCAAGACCACCCGCAAAGGCATTAAAACGGTTTCTAAGGCTGAAATTGAGAACCTGAGCCAGTTCCCGACCGAAGGCGCGCGTCACCCCTGTGTTGACCATGCGAAGGCCCCACAAAAGAAGGGCGACACCGCCAAGAAGATTAATCAGTACAAATGTTGCGTCCAAACTGTGTTATTTCACTCCTGCAGGGGGTCCACACTGAGTGACCCCCATTGCAGCACAGCTTTCTGCGATTGCGTTGAGGACACCCTCCATCACCGATTTGTCCAGTGCCCCGATAAACCCGATACGAAAGCTTTCCGCTTCTGTGAGTTTTCCCGGATAAATGATGTAGCCACGTGATTTTATCTCGTTATAGAACCGATTAAAATCAAAATTCTCATCATTTGGACTAAAAAACGTTGTGATTATCGGCGATAACCACATTTTATCCAAAAGCGGAACGAAGCCCATTTTCTCCATTCCGTTGACGAGAACATCCCGGTTTTGTGAATAGCGTTTCAGGCGACCTTCAACACCCCCTTCGGCCTCGTGAAGGCGGAGAGCCTCCAGAAAAGCGACGACGGTATGAGTAGGTGGTGTAAACCGCCACTGACCGGTGCTATTCATGTACACCCACTGGTCATGCAAATCAAGGCTAAGCGAATGGCTATTGCCTTTTGCAACTTCAAGCGCGTCTTTTTTAGCGAGCACAAATCCAAAACCCGGAACCCCTTCGATACATTTATTCGCAGAGGACACAAGTGCCTCGAACGGAATTTCATCAACGGTTACCGGAACGGCACCAAAGGCGCTCATGCTATCAACAATCAGTTTACGGCCCCGCGCATGGGTTACATCGGAAATCCCTTTCAACGGGTTCAGAATGCCGGAACTGGTTTCGCAATGAACGGCTAATACATGGCTGATAGAGGGATCCTCCGCCAGAACGGCATCCACCTCTTCCGGCATTGGCGGTAAATAATCCCCCTTATCCAGATCAACATGATCGCGCCCGATATAATCCAGAATTTTCGCCGCGCGCTTTCCGTAAGCACCGTTCATCAGAACAAGAACTTTACCACCTTTAGGGACAAAAGACGCAAGCGCCGCCTCAACAGCGAAGGTGCCACTTCCCTGCATGGGAACACAATCATATGTCCCCTGCCCGCCGCACATGGCAATCAGGCGAGAGCGAATTTCAGCGGTGATATTCTTGAAATCATCATCCCATGACCCCCAATCCTTCAGCATGGCAGCTTTTGTGGAGGCAGCTGTCGTGAGCGGGCCGGGTGTCAGAAGATATGGCTCTTCCCCCATGGTGTAACTGCCCTGACTGGTGGTATATTGCATTTCGGGTTTCGCCTGCTGATTCACGTCTCTCTCCATCAGATTGGCTTCGATGGGTTGGTTATAAAACCGCCCTTAATATAAGTAAAATCGTTTACTTTGATGTTATTTATCATTTTTATTTATTATTTAAATCCCGGATCGCCCCTTCAATCACATCAAGGGCGAAATCCATCTGCTCCCGCGTGGTAATCAGCGGCGGCGTTAAAGTCAGAACATTCCCCATTGTGGTTTTGAAACTAAGCCCCGCATCAAAGGCGCGATAAAGGATCTCTTCTGCAGCATCAGTCGCGGGCGTTTTCGCATCACGATCTGTCACCAACTCGAGCCCCAGCAGAAAACCACGTCCGCGCACATCACCGATCAGCGGATATTTCTCTTTCATCTCTTCCATGCGGGCAAGGGCATAGGTCCCAACCTGTTCCGCATTTTGGACGAGACCTTCTTCTTCGATAATCTCGATAGTGGTAAGCGCCGCCCTTGTGGTCACCGGATTTTTCTCGTGGGTGTAATGCCCAATGGCATAATCGCCCAGAATATCTAGCTCAGGCCGGCAGAGCATGGCCGAAATCGGTAAAATGCCACCACCAAGCGCCTTACCCATCACCAGAATATCTGGCACCACATCATCATGATCACAGGCAAACATTCTGCCTGTCTTCCCAAGGCCTGTTGGAATTTCATCAAAGATCAATAGCGCCCCGGCGTCGTTGCAAGCCTCCCTCACCATTTTCCAAAAACCAGGTGGTGGCGTGTAGGGTACCGCGCGGGCTGGCTCCGCGATGACGGCCGCAACATTTCCTTCTTTTTCAAGGACGTAGCGGATCATGTTGGCACAGGTTGTTTTACACAAATCCACATTAGGCTGACCATGTTCATCACATTCATAGCCATAGGGGCAACGATAACAGGCAAACGGCGCCACATGTTCCGTTCCGGGCAATAAAGGCCCAATAGCCTCCCCCCGAAACAATTGCTCCCCGCCAATGCTGGAGGCCCCGAACCCCGCCCCGTGAAACGCATCCCAGAAAGAGACCGTTTTGAAACGCCCGGTTTTTGCCCGGGCGACTTTCATAGCCATCTCAATGGCATCCGATCCACCCGTTGCATAGAGCACCTTAGACAAATCCCCAGGTGATATGGCCGCGAGTTTCTCCGCAAGTTCCACAGCAGGTTCACAAGTAAATCGGCGCGGCGCAAAGGGAAGTTCTTCCATTTGGCGGGTGATTGCCTCTTTCAAACGGGGATGGCCGTATCCGATGTGGTGCACATTATTCCCATGGAAATCGAGATATTTCTTACCAGCCCCATCGATTATATAAGCGCCCTCTGCTGCTTTAATGGTATTGAGGCACGGGGTTGAAACAGACTGATGCATAAAAGCGGCTTCATCCCGCTTTAACAATGCCGCCTGTTTATCGCCAATATTGTCAGCGGCCCACGCCTTGCGGCGCGGTGAAAAATTGACATCCCCTTCGGATTGATGCGGCTTACCCTGTTTCATATTTCCCAACCCGGATTTTCCGGGCCCCTCAGACACTTAAACCAAATTTACCTAACGCAAATTCAATACAATCTCATGACAGAGAGAAGCTCATACCCATCTGCCATCCCTTGACGGAGTTTAGGAAAGCAGATATTCATAAGTACAATCTTTTTATCAAATTATTATTATAGGCTTAGCTTATGAATAATTCACAGCTTAGGGCGTTCCATGCAGTCGCGCTTCATGGCGGCTTTTCCAAAGCGGCTGATCGATTAGGGCTAACCCAGCCGGCCATATCGGATCAGGTCAAAAAGCTGGAAGAGAGTTTTGGTGTCCTATTATTTCATCGCCATAAAAGGATTGTCAAACTGACCCCTTTGGGGGAACAGCTTTTTGAAATCACAAAGCGGAAGTATCAGCTTGAAGATCAGGCAAAAGACCTGCTGTCGGCACATCAGGCCCTTGAAAACGGGACACTGACAATTGCATCAGACACGCCGCTTAATGTGTTTCCGCTGATCGCACAGTTTAAGCAGAAATTTCCGGGCATTAACATCCGTGTCAGCTTCGCCAACTCCGAACAAATTCTGGCGGGCCTTAATGAATTTACCTATGACATGGGCATTATCGCAGATATGACCCCGGATAAGCGCTACCACACCATTCAGGTCAGCGAAAATCCGCTGGTTGCTTTCGTGTCCAAAAAACATGATCTGGCCATTCGGGACAGTGTGACATTGAGAGAAATTTCACGCTATCCGCTTGTTTTGCGCGAAAAAGGCTCCCGCACGCGATGGTTGGTGGAACAGGAATTTGAAAAGGCGGCACATCCCCTTAAAATCGGGGTTGAGGTCCAAGGGCGCGAAGCCTGCCGCGAAGCTGTTGCCGCCGAGATCGGTGTTGGGCTGGTTATTGAGCCGGAATTTGGCTTTGATGAGCGTCTTGTGGCCCTTCCCATCAGTGATTGCGACAGCGTCATGACCGAATCCATTGTTTGCCTGAAAGAGAAAATGGAACTGCAGGTGGTGCAGGCCTTTTTCAAGTCCAATGACCTCCCTCTTCTCACCGAAGACCCTTTTTAATATTCAGGACCTCTCTTGACCTTAAGTATCGTTCTCCTCGTTCTCGCCTCTGCTGCGCTCCATCCGCTATGGAATTTGCTGATCAAAAAAGACAGCGATCCCGATGGCGCATTTCTGAGCATGTATATCTCGGTCTCTGTGGTTGCGGGAATTCATGGCCTGATAACGGGCAGCACTTTCTGGCTAACCCCGGATCAGTGGCAATTGATTTTTATTTCCACAGCGGGTCAGTGCCTTTATAGCATTGCCCTTGTTGCGACGCTCAAACGGGGGGACTTGTCGGCTTATTATCCGATTATTCGCGCCTCTCCTCTGTTTATCGTCAGCTTCAATTTCCTCATTCTGGGGATGCTTTATGATTGGGAAGTTCTGGTCGGTATTCTGCTGGTGATGTCCGGGGGCGTATTGCTTCTGTACCGGCGGGGCGTGAATTTATTATCTGACTGGAGAACGCTGACCTGCGCCATTCTTGCTCTCTGCGGCACGGGGGTTTATTCGCTTGCCGATGCAGAACTGATGAAAGAAATAGATGCCGCTGTCCTGTTTTTCTGGGTCCAGCTTTTCACCTGGCCGGTTCTATTGATCGCCTTTAAATATTTCGGCCACCCCATCCCCTATGGCCTTGGGGTTGTGAGACTGTTTAAATTCCCGGTTCTTCACGCCAAGCTTTTGATTTGTGTATATGGGTCATATTTCCTGATTTTGCAGGCTTATGCCCTTGGCGGGGATGTTGCCGCTGTGACGACCGTTCGTCAGGCATCCATTCCCCTGTCGGTTATTATTGGGGGATATTTCCTGAATGAAGGATCGATTGCCCGGCGGCTCATTGCATCTGTGATCCTGTCCGCCGGGATTATCGTGGTGATCTCTTACTCTTAGGAGAGATCACCTTTAACCGCGTTCAAAAACACCTCTGTATATTCATCTGCGCTGAGCTGGATTGGGTTACCGCCTGACGACGGATCCTCGGTTGCCATTTTACCTACCAACTCCGCTTTCTCATCATCGATGCCAATGGCACCCAGATCGTTCGGTATATTCAGCTCAGCACGCAGATCCAACACCCAATTCAAGAAACCGTCAAAGCTTGCATCTTCAAGGCCCATATAGGCCGCCAAGCGGGCAAGGCGATCCGCGATCACCTCTTTATTACGGATCAAAACATAAGGCATCAAAATCGCATTCAGCAGCCCATGATGCGCATCATAAAGAGCGCCAAGCGGATGCGCGAGCGCATGCATACCGCCAAGTCCCCGCTGAAACGCAGTGGCCCCCATTGTGGACGCAACCATCATCTGGCTTCTTGCCACCAGATCAGTGCCATCACTAACCGCAGCGGGCAGATATTCTTTCACTAAACGAATACCTTCAACGGCGATGCCTTCCGCCATTGGATGATAGAACGGAGAGCAATAAGCCTCCAGATTATGAGAAAGCGCATCCATTCCCGTTGCCGCGGTGATATGCGCCGGCAACCCGACCGTCAGCTCAGGGTCTGCAACCACAATAGTGGGCAACATCTTCGGATGGAAAATGATCTTCTTAACGTGGTTTGCTTCATCCGTAATGACGGAGGCGCGCCCCACTTCTGACCCTGTTCCGGATGTTGTCGGAACGGCCAGAATAGGCGCCACGCCCTCTTCGTTTACACGGGTCCAATTGTCGCCAACATCTTCAAAATCAAAAACATCCGCATCTTGCCCTACCATCAGGGCAATCGCCTTCGCCGCGTCCAGACCGGAACCGCCACCAAAGGCAATAACACCGTCATGACCACCCGCTTTGTATGCGGCCACGCCGTCATCAACATTTTTGCCAACCGGATTTGGTTTCACATCACTGAAGACAGCGGCTTTCAGACCTGCCGCTTCGCAGGAGGCGACTGCATTGGTCACCATCGGCAAGGAGGCAAGCCCCGGATCCGTAATCAGGAGCGGGTTTGTCATCCCAAGGTCCGCACAGGCGGCTCCGATTTCAGCCGCACGCCCCACACCGAAGCGCACTGCCGTTGGATAATTCCAGTTTCCGCTTAAGGATTTAATATCAACTGTCATAACGCTTCCTTAAATCTTTGTGCGCAAGTGATAGGATTTTGGACGGGTGAGGCTTTCATAGCCAACACGAGACAAAGTGCAGCCCCGACCTGAATTTTTAACGCCAGTCCACGCGAGGGCCGGATCAAGATAATCGCAGCGGTTCATAAACCAGGTACCAGTTTCAATGCGATCGCCAATAGCAATGGCTTTGTCCACATCTTCGGTCCAGATAGAAGCCGTCAAGCCAAACTCGCTATCATTCATCAGACGGATCGCTTCTTCGTCGGAGGAGACTTTCATAATGCCAACGACCGGGCCGAAGCTTTCTTCCGTCATGATCCGCATGGTGTGATCCACATCCACGACCACTTGCGGTGCCAAATAAGGACTTCCCTCCTTATCTGCTTCAAAATTAGCTGGATCGATCAACGCTTTGCCGCCTGCGGCAACCGCATCGCGAATTTGTCCCCGTACAAATTCCGCAGCCTTGGCATTCACAACAGGCCCCAGCGTGGTGTCTGCATCCAATGGATTACCCAGCTTATAGGCATTGACCGTCTCAACCACTGCATCAACAAATGGCTGATACACGTCTGCATGAACGTAAATCCGCTCAATCCCGCAGCAGGATTGCCCGCTATTGAACATGGCGCCATCCACCAGATTTTCTGCAGCGTATTTCGGATCGATATCAGCGCAAACATAGGCTGGATCTTTTCCGCCAAGTTCAAGTCCAACGCCCATAAACTGGCCTTCAGCCGCTTTTTCAATGGCCGCTCCACCGGGAACGGACCCTGTGAAGGCTGTAAATTGAACACCACCAGACTGGATCAGCTGCGCCGCAAATTCATGACTTGCCACAACCAACTGAAATAAGCCTTTTGGAAGGCCCGCCTCTTCAAAGGCTTCGACCATCAACTCACCGCAAAGGTGAGTTTGGGTTGCATGTTTCAAAATCACGGCATTGCCAGCCATCAGCGCAGGTACAATCGAATTGACCGCAGTCATATAAGGGAAATTCCAAGGGGCAATTGTGAATACCGTGCCGAGAGGTTCCCGCTTGATATAGCGCGTAAAACCCTCTTTTTCAGCGACCTGAACAGGGGCTAGTGCTTCCTCGGCAATAGAGATCATGTATTCCGCGCGCTCTTTAAAGCCGCCGACCTCTCCCGCACCGAACTTTACGGGGCGGCCAATTTGCCACGCCAGTTCTTCGGTAATGCGATCTTGCTTTGAGACAAATTTCTCAACACATTCAGTCAGAATTTGTGCCCGTTCCTGAACAGTTTTCTGACGCCAAGCATCCCCTGCCTCCCGCGCTGTTGCAACAATTTCCGGTATCTTATCCAAACTCATATAGGGGCGTTCGAAATAAAGGCTCCCATCAACCGGGCTGTAACATTTTAAACTATCTGACATGAAGTAAATCCAGTTATTAGCTTGAGAAAGTGGCTTTCGCCGTGTTGTCCCACGGGCGCTATTTACTCATTTTTATTTTCCCCTCACAAGATTTTTCTCCGCCAAAATGTCAGTTGTGGCAGCACATAAAAATGACCAACAAAAACCACAAATCGCGGTGCAAATTTTGTTGAGTTCCACATCTAAATTGGGTAGAACAGAAAAACATGTTATTCGAGTATTTATAAGTCTTGTTGATTAGGGCCTTGGACATGCTGAAACAATCGAAACGACACGCCGAAATCATGAAGCTGTTGCAGATGAAAAAAAGCTGCAGTGTCATTGAACTCGCCAGTACACTGGATGTGTCTGACGAAACTATTCGCCGGGATATTCGCCAGCTGGCTGCAACCGGTGCCGTTGAGAAAATTCACGGTGGTGTTGTCCTGCCCCAAAACACATTGGAGCCCCCTTTTCTCTCCCGTATGCAGGAACAGCAGGAAGAGAAAATCCGTATTGCACGGCTGACCGCAAGTCTGATCAATGATGGGGAGACGATCCTCCTCGATAATGGCTCTTCCTCCTGCTATGTAGCGCGGGAGTTGATTACCCATCGCAATCTAACCGTTGTCACCAATTCCACAGAAGTCGCGCGCGAGCTTTGCTCCCGCAACCAAAATCGGGTTTTTATGGCCGGGGGTGAAATTCGCTCCGATGACAGTGCCGCTTATGGCCCGGCTGCCATTCAATTTGCCAAACAGTTTTCCACGAACCGCGCGATCCTCTCCATGGGGTCTATTACCGCTGAAGAAGGCTGTCTTGATTATGATCTGTCAGAAGCCGAGTTCAAACGGGCGGTAATGTCTCAGGCCCGCAGCATCATTGTTGTCGCGGATCACACCAAATTTTTAAGAAGCGGCGTTGTTAAAGTCTGCGATTTTGATCAGGTGGATCTGCTCATCACGGACCGGATGCCACCGCAGGAAGTGGTTGATAAAATTGGCGAGCACCGCATTCATATCGCCGATTAAGTAAGGGGAGCAATGCTCCCCTTCTTTGTGCCTTAGATAATCTCGAAATACCGCTCCATCTCCCAATTGGTGATGGCCTTTCGAAACTCCCGTTCTTCCCATTCGCGGGTGATGGCGTAATGATCGACAAACTCATCGCCAAAAAGTTCTCTGGCAGCGTCCGATTTCTTAAGCCGCTGCGCCGCTTCCCACAGCGTTTGCGGCAAAGCCATCTCCTCTGGGAAGGTTTTGTCATAGGCACTTCCCTCGATAGGTTCGCTCGGTTCGATTTTATTTTCAATTCCCCAAAGACCGGAGCCGAGCGCCGCCGCTATGGCCAGATATGGGTTCATATCTGCGGCCGCGATGCGATATTCTACCCGCTGTGCTTTTGGGCTACCTGGAATTGCGCGCAAGGCACAGGTCCGGTTTTCAATCCCCCAACTTGCATCCGTTGGTGCCCAGAACCCCGGGATCAAGCGAGTGTAACTATTGATGGTTGGGGACACCATCGCCAGCAACTGCGGCATTAATTTCTGCTGTCCACCGATAAAATGGCGCATGGTGTCGCTCATATTATGTGGCTTTGATGGATCGTGGAAAACACTGCTGCCGTCCTCACCTGCGAGTGACAAATGAATATGGCCGCTTTGCCCCGGATATTCCGGAGACCATTTGGCCATAAAGGTGGCCATCATATCATTTTGCTGCGCCAATACCTTGGTGAAGGTTTTGAAAAGCGCGCCCTTATCAGCGGCGGCCAAGGCCTCGTCATATCCAATGGCGGCTTCTAGGACACCGGGACCTGTTTCCGTGTGCAATCCTTCAATTGGCATGTCCATTTGGGTGCATAATTCCAAAAGCTGATGATAGAAATCGGCTTCCGTCGTGGCACGCAGCATGGAATACCCAAAAAAGCCGGGCGTGAAATTCTCGAGATCGCTGTAGTTTTTCTCTCTGACGCTTTGGGGGGTTTCATTAAAGAGAAAAAACTCATACTCACAGGCTGCGGTGGCCGTAAATCCCATATCCGCTGCCTTCTGAATAACACGGCGAAGCGTACCACGCGGGCAGACTGTCTCGGCACGGTCTGCAAATTCAAGGATAAACAGCAGCATATCCCCCTCAAGAGGGAGATCCCGGCAGCTATCGATAACCGGGACAACTTTCGCATCTGGATAACCGGACTTCCATCCGGTGTAACTTTCCTGATCATAAAGCTGATCATTCACGTCCCACCCAAGGACAACATCACAAAAACCAAAGCCATCTTCCAGAATGCCGAAAAATTTCTGACGGCTGAGATATTTGCCGCGCATCACCCCATCCACGTCAAAAATTCCAACTTTTACGTAGTCAAGCCCACGCTCTTCCACAATTTTTTTGGCATCTTTGACCGTTTTCACGTCTCTTGCTTGCATAAAACCCCACCTGCATGACTATTTTGTTTATTCAGGTAAAGATTAATCGCAATGCAAAAAAGTACAAGGCAGTTATTTAAAGACCGGCAGCCTGACGCTTTTGGCAAATCTCTTCTTGGGATATTGGAAGCCGTACAATAATCGTAGTTCCCTCGTCTGGCATACTCTCCAATGAGATGTTTCCGCCATGAAGTTCTACCAAACCTTTGGTGATCGCTAATCCAAGTCCAGTCCCCTCATATATCCGGGTAAACACGTTTTCAACTTGGGCGAAGGCTTCAAAAACCTTCTTCTGCATTTCCTTAGGAATGCCGATCCCATTATCCTTGATTGTCAGGCACACATAATCATTCTCTTGGGACGCCGTGATTTCAAGGATGCAAGCATCTTTTGAAAACTTAATTGCATTGGAAATTAAGTTCATGGCGATTTGACGGAAGCATTTAATATCCGCTTCAATCACCTCTACCTCAGGGCTCACATCAATGGTGACGATCGCTTTTTTCTCCATGAAACGACCGCGGGCGACACGAACCGCGTGATTAAGCTCTTCCTCCAGACTAATTTCTTCAGGGTGCAATTCAAACTTACCGGACTCGTGTTTGGAAACCTCCAGAATATCATTAATCAGTGACAGCAAATGCCGGGCGCTAACGTTAATATCCTTGGTGTATTCCGTGTATTGTTCTGCCCCAAGGTCCCCAAAAATTTTCTGGTTCATGATGTCAGAGAACCCAATAATTGCATTCAGCGGCGTTCTAAGCTCATGGCTCATATTTGCAAGGAAGTCTGTTTTCGCTGCATTGGCGGCTTCAGCACGATTTTTTGCAGCTCGCAGTTCAGTCTCAATGATATTTCGCGCATGCCCTTCCATTATCAGAGAAACGATATCTGTAATTGCAGCCGCAAACCGAAGTTTCTCGGGCGTCCAATCATAATCCCGGTCGTATGAGGAGAAGAAAATAATTCCTCCTTTCAGCTTATGACGGACAATCGGGACTGAAAGCATGGTTGGCGGCACTTTTTCTGACCACCAGTTTTTGTCAAACTCCACCAGATTTGTATTCTTGGCTTCGCTATAGAATTCTACAGGCTCCCCACCTGAGACAACCTTATCCAGATCAGCATGCTCAGATAGCTTAAATTCCAGCATCTTTTGTTCAGCTTCCGGGTTCACCGCATCATGGACGAACATATTATGCATAATGTCTGTTTTGTTGTCATATCGCCAGATCGTTACCCGATCGATACCCAGGGTGCGTGCAGCATTAACAGTGATTTTTTGCAAAGCTTCATAAACTGATAATTCGTACAAAAATTCACCATCGACCAATTCGGTGATACCTTTTTCATACATCTTTGCGATGCGGCGGCTTTCATTAAGCTCATTAAATGTCGTGTTGACGATTTTAAGAAGATTAAACCCCTTCGCCCACACGAATGCCATCAATCCGATCAGGATCAGTAACAGAACAGCACTGTTTTTAAGGGTTTGATTGATCAGTTGTTGTCCCAACAATGCAGGGGTCCAGGTGACCGTGCCAAGGGGTTTCCCCATAAAATCATACATGAATATAGAGGCCGGTTTTTTATATGCATTCAGCTCATCAGCATAAAAACTAAGCTCCGGAAAACCGAAATCACGGCCGATATTTTCAAGATTTAATCCGTTGATCTGACGCATAAACACCAGAAAACTCAGTTCGTCTGAGGTTTGGGTAAAATCCGCTTCAGTCAGTTCAGCAAAATCAGGTTTAATCACTGAAATCGCAGCTATCCAAATTCCCCCATCAAAATCGGTGACATAGGTTGAGAGGCGAGCCCGTCCATCACCATTTTTGAATTGGCTTCTTAAATGAGTGATAATGTCGCCTAAGTTGGAGTAGCGCGACGCCCTCTCAGGAAGCAACCGAACGCCCTCTTCTGCTGCATACACAATCTCATTGCCAGGACCGATGACATAAGAACGTTTTTCAGGAAAGGTTACATGGATATATTGGCCAATATTGTCTGCAGCCCAGTCGGCATCTAAATCCAACACAAGCTTTTCATATGCCGTGTCCCAAATTGCATAATCCTGAACACGCAACAAACTCTCTTCGTTCTCTTGCTCCAGAATGGTCAGTAGCAGATCGCGGGATTCCTGAATTTCAATCCGATCCTGCTCGTCTGCGATATACCAAATCGTCAAAAAGACCAGCAGGAACGTACCAATAGTAAAGGCAAAAAGAGGCAAAAGCAGCGCTTTGAGACTGTTTTGAATCTCACGATGAACCTGGAGTAGTTTTTCTTCCCTCATCAGAAGCCGACGACCTCAACAACATAGTTACTTAGATTTTATCTATCACGAACTATGTAAGTAGGACCTTAAGTTTTGATTACTTTTAGAGAGAAATTCTAATATATCAGGGTTGCACGCTGTCAATTCACCTTTGATAAATGCTGTGCTTGCGTAAATTCGACAGAAATCAGGTTATCGACCATGTTTTGATAAACCTCTACCAGGCTATCAAGGTCAAAATTCCCGTCTTTTTTGTACCAGATGCCCACACTGGTCATCATGCCCAGAATCACTTTACTGACGATATTTGGATCATCGACCGCCCAGCTTCCTTGTTTATTCCCCTCCCGCAGGATTTCTTTGAGCATATTTTCATACTCATCCCGTTTGGCAATAATCCGCTGATAATTGCCAGAAGTCAGGCTGCGAAGTTCAGTTGTACTGATCATAACTTCGCGTTTTTTCTCACAGTGATAGCGCACGTGGATATCAACAAATGTCATTAACGCATCATACGGAGTTGCCGCCCCATTTAAGCGCTCATTTGTTTCCTCGGTCAATGTATCCATGACATAGACCATTAGCTGATACAGAAAATCCTGCTTATTTTCGAAATAGTTATAAAGTGAACCAGCCTGCACTCCCACGTCTTTGGCCAACTCACGTAATGTTGTTCCGGCAAACCCCTGTTTATAAAGCCTTTTTAGACCTGCTTCACGCACGGCTTTCAGCGTCTTCTCCCCGTTGGAGCCGATCGTCCGTGTCACACTTCCTCCCCATCATTTTTTTAAAATATTAGTCCGACTTTTAAAAAAAGCCAACAGTATATGAACTTATTCGAAATGGCGGGGAAGTGTTTGAAATCAGGGCATAAAAATAGGGTGAGCGCATAGTCATGCCCTCACCCTATATCATTTGGCAGCTTTGGTTATTAGCCAAGCTTGATGCCGAGGCCTTCAGCTGCTTTTGTCAGCATATTCTGTGTCTGATCATTGCCGCTTGTATATTCTTTCTGAGTTGCAGGATCAGAAATCGTACCCCAGTTTTCAGCAATTTTCTCTGGTGTCTGATCTTCTTCCGGCAGCCACATGCCACCTGTCTCATAAACGATTGTGCGGGCAAATGTGCCGGCACCAGCCGTGATAATTGTCCGGTTCGGACCATCTTCCCCCACAAGGTAGAGAAGAGCTGGCGTGACGCTTTCAGGTTTCAGAAGACCCAGCAGATTTTCCGGCATCAAATCTTCTGTCATACGGGTTGCGGCACATGGGGACAACGCGTTGACCCGAATACCGTATTTACCGCCTTCCAGCACAAGCGTGTTCATCAGGCCGATAACGCCCATCTTCGCCGCGCCATAGTTTGTCTGGCCAAAGTTACCGTACAGACCGCTTGAAGATGTGGTCATAACGATCCGGCCGTAATTCTGTTCGCGCATGATGGGCCAAACCGCTTTTGTGCAATTCACAGAACCGATCAGGTGAACATCCAGAACGAAGTTAAAATCGTCCATTTCGACATTGTTAAACGACTTATCCCGAAGGACACCCGCATTATTGACCAGAATATCGACGGAGCCCCAATTGTCTTTGGCTTCCTGAACCATGGCTTCCACCTGGTCGTAATTGGTCACGTCGGCACCGTTGGCAATGGCCTCGCCACCAAGGGCTTCAATCTCGGCAACAACCATTTTTGCAGCTTCACTGGACGCACCGCTACCATCGCGTGAACCACCAAGGTCGTTGACAACAACCTTCGCACCGCGTTTGGCAAGTTCAATCGCGTGACAACGCCCAAGGCCATTCCCCGCACCAGTTACAATGGCGACACGGCCATCAAAACGAATACTCATTTTCTTTCCTTAATTATCTGTTTTGATATAATTTTTTGGATTATTCACCGACAAATGTCATGCCCAGCCATTCAGTGATCAGCGCCGGAACGGTTTCCCCTTTAATTTCAACAGTCACTTCTGTTGTGGTGAGGATCTGACCCGGCTTTTTCTCGACAACGTCAATAACCTTAGATTTCACACGAATTTCGCTATCAACCTTCACTGGGTTCAAAAAGCGCAACTTGTTCATACCGTAATTAACACCCATCTGAACATTCTCAGGTTTCGGGGTGATCTGCGGAACCAAATGCGCCAGCAAAGAAAGCGTTAAAAAACCATGGGCGATTGTCCCGCCAAATGGTGTCGCTTTAGCGGCTTCCGGATCGATATGAATAAACTGATGATCATCGGTCGCATCCGCGAACTGATTAATCCGGTCCTGCGATACTTTGAACCACTCGCCCGGCCCATATTCAGCGCCTTTGGCGTTTAGAAACTCTTCCTTAGTGATGGTTTTGGACATGTTGCCCCCCTTTTATTTTCCGTTTTTTTCATTTTTGTGGGTCGCACAAGAATAAACAACTTTTTTAGCAAGCAAAAGCAGAAAAGCCTTAAGGGATATCTGTTGCGATTGCATAACGCTAGGCATTCGGTATCATCACCCCAAATGACATAAAATCGCAGGGTATGATGACAAAAAAAGCCAAAATTCTGGCAACGCGCCAGTTCCCCAAAAACGTCTTGGATCGACTTTATCAGGATTATGACGTGACAATCAATCCGTCCCTGAATCCAATGTCACCGGAAGATGTTATCGAAAAATCAAAGGGCATGGATGGGATTATTTGCGACCCAACCTGCCTGTTTGATCCGGAATTGGTAGCTGCCTTGGATGACAGCGTCAAAATCATCACCACCTTCTCAGTTGGGTATGATCATCTAAATGTGGACGCGATCAAAGGGCGTGGTATCGCGCTTGGCAACACCCCTGATGTGCTCACCGATGCAACAGCGGATATTACCCTTCTTTGTATGCTTGGCGCATCGCGCATGGCCTATAGCGCAGGACAAGCTCTGAGGCGCGGCGATTGGAAAAGCTGGTCCCCGATTGAGTTTCTCGGCACTCACATGAGCGGCAAAAAGCTTGCTATTCTAGGGATGGGCCGAATTGGCGAGGCCGTCGCCCGCCGCGCCAAAGGGTTTGATATGCAAATCCATTATCATAACCGCCGTCAGGTTGAGGCCCGCGGACTTGAAGACGCCACCTATCACTCAGAGCTCGGCTCCCTTCTGGCAGAGGCGGAATTTCTATCCATCAACTGTCCCCTGACCCCGAACACGCATCACCTGATTAACGAAGCTGCAATCAACCAACTGCCTGATGGCGCGGTTCTGGTCAATACGGCCCGCGGGCCGATCGTTGATGACAGTGCAGTGATTAATGCGCTGAAATCCGGGAAGCTTGCCGCAGCGGGCCTTGATGTGTTTGAAGGAGAGCCAGATTTCAACAAAGGGTATCTGGATCTGAAAAACGTATTCCTGCTGCCCCATATCGGCAGTGCCACTCACGAAACACGGGATCAAATGGGATTCAAATGTCTGGATAATCTGGACGCTTTTTTCAGCGGCCAGCCCGTTCCAAACCCCATTTAACGCCTAATACCCAGATATCATGCCCTTCGACGTTACCATGTAGCTATCAAGGGCGTGATATTCGCTTTCCATCCGCCAAGAGAGCATCTTCTGCGCGTAATCGAGCACAACGGCCTGATAATCCGGCTCTTCCGCGAGGTTTCGCGTTTCATCTGGATCGTTCACCAGATCGAATAAAAGCGGCGGCTGCGCCACGAAATGCACGTATTTGAACTGCGCATCCCGATACACCATCATGCTGCATTGATTGTGATTGAGGCCAAAAGCCTCCTCAGCGATTTTGCCGTCAATATCCCGATAATCAAACAGCCAATGCACGGCATCCCGCCACTGATCCGGCTTCTGCCCCAGTAACCACGGCTTTAATGACGCCCCGTTACACTGGTTCGGACGGTTACCGCCAATTACATCCAAAATCGTCGGCATGATATCAACTGACTCTGTAAAAGCATCTACTTTCGCGCCTTTCACAGCGCCCAAGGATGCGGGCGCCTTGATCACTAACGGGATGTGATAGCTTTGGTCATAGAAACCAACCTTACCCATCAGATGATGATCCCCCAGCTGTTCCCCATGATCAGCGGTGACAATGATCAAGGTCTCGTCATACTGACCACTGTCTTTAAGCTGCTGAATAAGACGGCCAATATTGGCGTCCACCTCGCTCACCAATGCGGCGTATGTTGCACGAACTTGCCGAACTTCCTCTTCGGAGAGGTCTTTCACCAATCCCTCACCGCCCATATAAAAGGTGGATTGCGTAATGAAATTCACCGAAAAGTCCAAAAGTGGATGGGTGTCTGAAATCGCCTCAACATCACCATAATGCAACGGGGCCTTCATATCCGCAGGGTCATACATATCGTGATATTCAGGCGGCGCAATAAAGGGCGGGTGCGGCCGTAAATAACTGAGATGACAGAAGAAATCCTCGCCAAACCGCATATCCATATAGTCCATCGCCTTGGAGGTGAGCCAAGCCGTCTCGCTATCCTCTGCTTTAAAACGCGCAGGGGCAAAGGTTCTGAACTTACCTTCCGGCAATTTATAGGCTGGATCAGGATAATAGATTGCATATCCATCCCCCGGCACGTCATATCCTTTGGCTTTCAGATAAGACAACCACGGACGGCTGTTTTCTTTCAGGATGACTTCTGGCGTATAGCCTTTTAAAACACCCTCATAATTTTTAAGGGCTGGATCGTTGATATCCGTCTCCCGCGGGTCCGGGGTAATGTCTGTATATCCAAACAGCACCGGGTCAAATCCAACTTTTCTGGCCTCAAGCGCCAAATTGGTCAGGCTGCTGTCAAGAGGCGTCCCGTTTCGAATGGCCCGGTGATTATTAGGATACATCCCCGTATGCAAGGTCGCCCGGGACGGGCCGCAGGGCGCAGAGCAGGTAAAATGGTTTTGAAATAAAACTCCATCCCCGGCCAAAGCATCCAGATGAGGGGTTTTGATATAATCATGCCCCGCCGCGCCCAGAAAATCCGCACGCCATTGGTCGATGGTAATAAACAGAACATTCATCGGGATACTCTCTAATTGACCTTAGATTTTCTCGTCAACGGATCGCAGGATGTCTTTTGACAACTGGCGGAGCGTTTGACTGATTTTTGAGGCGTAATCGCCGTAAGTGTCTGCGCTTTCCTGACTGTTATAGGACGCATTTCCACGGGTAAGAAGACGGTTATCAAGCAGGCGCTTCACGTTCCAGCTGGCCACCAGCCGAACAGTCCCGTTTTCCTCGCGGATGATATCGCGAATTTCAACAGCGATTTGCAGGCTGTCCTGATCAGGGTGGAAGCTGGTTGGGAATGGGTAAACCCGTGAGGTGTTCAACATGCCCCCCATGTCCGAGACCAAAATCCGTTCAATATTATCTGGTAAAGGCTCTGCCCAGTGGTGAAGATCATCCACCACCAACTGACCACCAGGGCCTGCGGTGACAATCTGCGGGCGATCTGCATAGCCCGGGATTTGAACCGGACCAACGCCGATCTGAATGTCAGAATTCATCAGCCGCGGCGCGACAATCTCTCTGGTCATCGCAGGGTTTTGCACCAAACGGAAAAAGGTTGTTGGCTCTGACGGTTGGATAAGCTGCCCACAGGCGCCGAGCGCCATCATCGCAGCCGATAAAGAGCCTGCGATCATCAAAGATTTGAACGCTGTTCTTTTCATCATCATTTCTTCCCGCTGAGTAGTGAGCTTGGGTTACGTTCCAGATATTCTGCAAGGTTACGAACAGACCGGCTTGCCGCCGCCAGCTCCCGCAGCATCACAGATAAATCATATTTAAGCGGTGAGCCATCCGCGATGGTCCCTTCCGCCGTTCTAAAGAGATCGCTTGCGTTATTCAGGGTTTTCTCGACCTCTGACAAAGTGCTCTTGCCATTATCGACCACAGAATTAATGCGGGGCAGTGTTTCCCGGTCCACCTGCTCCACCACTTTTTTGACAGCAATGGCAACTTCGCGGAACTCTTTAATCGTATCCGTGATACGACCTTCGTTGATGATCTGCTGCATCCCTTCCGCCGTTTCTGTGAGCGACGTAGACAGACGATCAATCGGCATCTTCTCAACCTTCTCGATCAAACGCGTCAGAGAGGTTGTGATCTCTTCAAGCTCTGTCGGCAAGGTTGGGATTTCCGGAATGCTGCTCTCCCCATCCGCATAGTAACGCGCTTCCCGCTCAGGGAATAGATCAAGATCGACAATCAATTGACCGGTTAGGAAGTTTTTAGATTTCAGCCGCGCCCGAAGGCCGCGATTGATCAAAGACTTAATGGCTTTATTGCGGGATAACGTCTTATGTTTGGGATCCTGAGCGCCCGCTTCCGTTGCGGTCAGACGAACCCGTTGCGGCTCAATATCGATCACCACTGGGATCGCGTAATCCCCACTATCGGGCGCTAATTCCAATGAAATATCCCGCACAGTGCCAATTTGGATACCTTTAAATTCAACAGGTGCCCCAATTTCAAGCCCGCTTACCGACCCATCGAAATAAAGAACAAAGGGGACCCGTTGGGTATATCTCGCCTCTTCCATCGCGGATCTTCCGGTGAAGAGATAAAATTCATATCCATCTGAGGCAATTCTGGACGGTCCCTCCCCAAAGTTGGAGGCAAATTCAATCGCCCCGGAAATCAGTGCAGGTAGCGAGCTCGCGCCGACCTCAACACCGCTTGTTGTAATCTGAACATTAACCGCCCCGGCGTCCCAAAAGCGGGTATTTTCAGTAACAAGCTGTGTAAAGGGGTCCTCAACAAACGCTACAATTTCAACGGATTGATTATTGATCGCAAGGCGGTGCCCCAACACCCGCCCCACCTGCAAGCCGCGATACATAACGGGGCTGCCCCGCTGAATATTCCCAAGGCTTCCTGTTCGAAGTAGATATTCACGGCCCGGGATCGTTGATGAAATTACCGGCGCATTTTCAAGGCCAACAAATTCCGTTGCCTTATCCCCGCCATTTCCGGGGTCAATTTCCAGATACGCCCCGGATAGCAATGTATCAAGGCCGCTAACGCCCTCAAGACCAATAGCAGGGGCGACAACCCAAAAACGGGCCGTATCAGTCAGATATTTTTCAGCCTTCTTGTCCACACTGACAATTACATTGATTTGATCATCCCCATCTGGAATAGCGATCCGATCGACAACCCCAATGGTCACATCGCGATATTTTAGGGGGGTTTTACCCTCCTCCATGCCTTTGGCACTTGGCAGGCTGATGCTGATCTCCGCGCCTTTATCATATACGGATTTGAAAACCAGCCACCCTGCAACGACAATCGCAAGCATCGGCACCAACCAGATGGTTAGTAACCCGGCGTAGCCGCTTCGCACATCTGGCGATGCCAGCTTTTCTATTTCCTTGTCGCTCGCCGTCAAGACGACTGCCCCCTCTTATCCCAAATGAGTTTCGGATCAAAACTGTTGGCCGCAAACATGGTCAGAATAATGACCGCAGCGAAAGCCAATGCCCCAATACCTGCCTCAACCGTCGCCAAGGCCTTTAATTTCACCAATGCTATCAAAACAGAAATCATAAAAATATCAATCATTGACCAACGGCCAATAAACTCAACAAAGCGATAGAGTTTCGTTCGCACCACAGGTCGCCATTGAATATCAAGATGAACGGACAACACCAGAAACCCAAGACATAGAATTTTAAAAATCGGCACAAATATGCTGGCAATAAAAACAATGACAGCAATTCCGTACTGACCCGATGCAATCAGCGTCAGTACGCCGGAAAAGATAGTCTCCCGCGTTTCCTCCCCAAAAGAGACAAGACGCATAATTGGAAAGATATTGGCGGGGAATAACAGTACAAAAGCCGCGATCAAAAAGGCTGTTGTCCGCTGCAACGCATGACGCCGGCTATGCCCTACTTTCAGGCCACATCTGGAACAGATGAGATGATGGTGCGTGTTCTTCAGCTCTGCTGTTAGTTTCATCACGTGATGACAATGCGGGCATTCAAGGATATCCAGATCCTGCCCATGCGTTGGTTTTTGCCCCTGTGTGCTGATCTCGGTCATGATCGGTTCGCCTCAATCCGCAGCCACAGTTCCCGCGGATCCAGATATAAAAGGGCCAGCACAGATGAAATCACCATCCCCATGAACCCAAATAAGGCAGTCCCCACAAACACATCTGCAAAATCCGAGAGTTTCACATAGGCAACAATAATGCCGATGATGAAAATCTCTCCCATGGCCCAAGGACGCAAGCGAGCGTATGCCCGAAATAGAGCGCCAGAGACAACGGGCGCCCGCCCCATCAAAACGGGTGCAACCATCAGAATGATGACACACAAAAGCAGGAAGGGGGCGATCACACTTGCAAAAAGGACAAGGAGGCCCAAAAACCAATAATCCGTTTTCAGAAATTCCAGCCCGCCATCAATCAACAAATTGGCGTTACTATTTCCCTGCATGGAAAAAATGAGAAGCGGCGCCACGTTTGCCACAGCAAAAAACGCAAGCCCACAAACCGCAAATGCAAGGGAGCGTTCAAGCGCATAGCTATGCCCCCGATACAGTGTTTTACCGCATCGCTTGCAATAAGCTGTTTGCCCCCGCGCCACGGGAACATGGTGATGCACCAAATCACATTCAGAACAAATCCGAATATATTGATTATCTGGCGCCTTGTCTGGATGTACCCCTGAATTATCCATACCCTGCCCTCAAGTTCCGCACATCATAATCGCAGGCATGTCATTTGACCAATGGCAAATGTGTGGGAAATCACATTTTCAACATTATATTTAGGGAAATATCATTATTTCACATTGTTTTAGAGTGTTATTTGCCTTTTTTCCCTTGTAGATCACAATAAAAGCCCCTAATCCATGATCAACAGTTAATTCGAGAGATGAGTTCCATGACTGAAGATCGTCTGACACATTTGCGCCAGCTAGAGGCCGAGAGCATTCATATTTTCCGCGAAGTCGCGGCGGAGTTTTCAAAACCCGTAATGCTCTATTCTATCGGAAAGGACAGCTCTGTCCTGCTGCATCTGGCACGCAAAGCCTTTTATCCGTCCCCTATTCCGTTTCCCTTGTTGCATGTCGATACAACATGGAAATTCCGCGAGATGATCGAGTTTCGGGACAATATTACCAAGGAATATAATCTGGACCTGCTGGTTCACATCAATCAGGACGGCGTTGAGCGGGGCATTGGCCCTTTCTCTCATGGCTCTGCCCTGCACACGGATGTCATGAAAACCGAGTCCCTGAAACAGGCGCTTAATCATTACAAATTTGATGCGGCTTTTGGCGGTGCCCGCCGGGATGAAGAAGCTTCCCGCGCGAAAGAGCGGATTTTCTCGTTCCGGACAGAAAATCACCGCTGGGATCCAAAAAATCAGCGGCCAGAGCTTTGGAATATCTATAACGCCCGTGTTCGCGGCGGTGAAAGCATCCGCGCGTTTCCGCTCTCCAACTGGACGGAGCTGGACATCTGGCAATATATCTATCTGGAGCAAATTCCGATTGTGCCCCTTTATCTGGCCAAGGAGCGCCCCGTTGTTGAACGAGATGGCATGTTGATCATGGTCGATGACGAGCGGATGCCGCTTGAGCCTGGAGAGACACCAGAAATGCGCTCCGTTCGGTTCCGCACCCTTGGCTGTTACCCGCTGACAGGTGCGGTTGAATCCACGGCCTCAACCTTGCCTGAAATCATTCAGGAAATGCTGGTTGCGCGAACTTCCGAACGTCAGGGCCGATTGATCGACAAGGATCAGGCCGGCTCAATGGAGAAGAAAAAGCAGGAAGGATATTTCTAATGAACGCACTGGATCAAACCCCTGCAAGCATCGACGCCTACCTGAAAGATCAAGAGCAGAAAACACTGCTGCGCTTTATCACCTGCGGCAGTGTTGATGACGGTAAAAGTACCCTGATTGGTCGCCTTCTTTGGGATTCAAAGCTTCTGTTTGAAGATCAGCTGGCAACGCTCACATCTGAGAGCAAGCGCATTGGCACGCAGGGCGGTGAAATCGACTATGCCCTGCTTCTGGATGGCCTGCAGGCCGAGCGCGAGCAAGGCATCACCATTGATGTGGCCTATCGTTTCTTTGCGACCGATAAGCGCAAATTCATCGTGGCCGACACACCGGGTCACGAACAATATACCCGCAACATGGTCACCGGTGCCTCCACTGCAGATGTGGCAATTATCCTGATTGACGCGCGTAAAGGTGTTCTGACGCAAACGCAGCGTCACAGCTTCCTCGCCTCCCTCATCGGGATCAAGCATGTGGTGGTTGCCATCAACAAAATGGATCTGGTGGATTACGACGAACAAACCTTTAATTCCATCGTGGCCAGCTATATCGATTTTGCAAAAGATCTTGGCTTTGAAAGCATCACGCCGATCCCGCTTTCCGCGTTGCAGGGCGACAATGTGATTGAGCCAAGCGAAAACACGTCTTGGTATAACGGGCCGCAATTGCTGCCGTTTCTGGAAACGGTAGAGGTGGTTAAAGACACGCTGGACAAACCATTTCGCATGCCTGTTCAGTGGGTGAACCGTCCAAATCTGGACTTCCGTGGATTTTCCGGCACCATCGCCAGCGGGCGCATCTCCGTCGGTGACGGCGTCGTAGAGCCCCGTTCTGGCCATCAAAGCAAAATCAAGGAAATCGTCACCTTTGATGGCAACCTTGACACCGCCATTGCAGGCCAAGCGGTTACCTTGACGCTGGAAGATGAAATTGACATCAGCCGCGGCGACATGATTTCCGGCCTGCAGCATCGTCCGTCTTCTGCGGATCAGTTTGAAGCAAAATTGATCTGGATGAGCGAAGAAGAATTGCTGCCGAACCGGAACTATATCATCAAGCTTGGCAGTGCTAGTGCACAGGCGCGGGTCACGTCCCTCAAACACAAGATTAACGTGAACACGCTTGAACATACGGCGGCAAAAACGCTTTCCCTGAATGAGATTGGCGTGTGTAATTTTGCCCTCGATAAAGCGCTTAGTTTTGATCCTTATGAAGAAAACCGCCAAACCGGCTCCTTCATTCTGATCGACCGCTTTACCAATGCGACCGTTGGCGCAGGTGTGATTGATTTCGCCCTCAGACGTGCTGACAACATTCACTGGCAAGCCGTTGATATTGATAAAAAATCCCGATCTGAGCAGAAGAGCCAAAAAGCCGCTGTTCTCTGGTTTACGGGACTGTCTGGGTCTGGCAAATCGACCATTGCCAACCAGCTAGAGAAGAAGCTTCACGCCATGGGCAAGCATACTTATCTGCTGGACGGCGATAACGTGCGGCATGGCCTGAACAAAGATCTCGGCTTTACAGACGCGGACCGGGTAGAAAATATCCGGCGTGTGGGTGAAACGGCCAAACTCTTCACCGATGCGGGTTTGATTACCCTCGTCTCCTTCATCTCTCCGTTCCGGAGTGAGCGTCAGATGGCCCGCGGCCTGCTGGCAGAAGGTGAGTTTTTGGAAATCTATGTGGATACACCGCTATCCGTTTGTGAAGAGCGCGATATCAAAGGTCTTTATGCCAAGGCCCGCGCCGGAGAGATCAAAAACTTCACCGGTATCGACTCCGATTATGAGGTTCCAGAAAATGCGGAACTGATTTTGGACGGCGCCAACCTGCCACCCGAAGACGCCGCGGATCAAGTGATCGAATATCTGAAGAAACACGATTTCATCTAAGAAAAGACGGCAACATAAGAGAATAGAGTAAAACTCATTTAATTCTCTGACTGATTAAACACCCCATAAACGCTATGTTTGTGGGGTGTTTTTCATTTTACACTCTCTGTAATCCTGCGTGTCAAAGGAGGACGGTTTATAATTAATAGGATTTTTGGATCATTTGCTTGTCAGCATTTTACAGCCCCTAGCTGCCGTTGGAAACTCCGCTAAATGTTAGAGTGCAACGGATGCCGGAGGTTGATAATACTCACATACATCGCCTTGCTACTGAGGTAAAAAATGTTGCTGGAGAAGCGTCACCACATTTTTGTATGCCCTAAAATAAGCTTCTATTTTAGCAATTGTTAGCGAGCTGTTATTTGTGGTTTGGTGCGCTATTTTTATCCTAATTGATACCATTTGTTTGATTTTATTGCCGTCAGACGCTTCGTCTTTCCAATCGACGCTCAATTGATTTCCGAAATCGCTGTCGAATAATTTAACGAGCTCAGTAATTTTATCTGGATTTGGATTCTGAAATTGCTGGCATAATCTAGAAATTGAGCGTTCGAGTTTTCTATTTGAGTGCCTACTAGCGTAACCAGAAAATATCTTTTTAATATTTTGCTCAAGCCGCCCGACAATGGTTACACATAACTGATCGTTCAACATGCTAATTAATTGGTAGTCAGTATCTTCGTTTAAAGCTTTACAGGCTTTAATACGGTTATCAATTCGGCAAAAATCTGAATGTAATTCTGACGCTATATTCATGTATCATAGCTTTCGATAGCCAGACTAAAGCGAGTATTAACGCTTGAGCTTGTCGCAGTGCCACTGAGAATAGATTGCTGAAAATCCGCGTTCTCCCCTAAACGATGGTAGGCAGCTTCAACTTGTTCCGAAGTTAGGTTCGGATCTTCTCCAAGTCTCAGAGAAGTAGCTACACTAAAACTATCAAAGAATGCTACATTCATTGCCCGGCCTGAGGGGCGGAAAATACGCTTGCCGACGGCTTCATGTAATTTCTTAATGACTTCTTCCCACTGATTGGAAAGTTTCTTAAGCTCGTCTACATCTAAATTTCTTGCTTCAACCATGTAATCAGTTAAAAACTTTTTCATCGGTGATTTATATTGATCTAGCTTTGCTCGAAAGGTGAAAAACCTTAAAATAAGCTCAATGTCCTTGAGGCGAACACTCTCCTTGCCATACATTTCGCGCCACAGTGGATTTTTGTTCAGTTTAAAAAGTGTCGTATTAAAGTCACCATATGCAACACAGGACCGGATTTCCTGAGGCGACAACTTCATACCACCGGTATTTATTCTCTCAAAAACCTCATAAACGCTATCCATATTTTGAGCGGGCGCATCTTGTTTGAATATTGTAGCGTGAATAACTGCGCACTCTAATCGATCCCTATCATCCTCATCTAACTCATCAAAGGATAGCCCCTCCCATTTAGTTTTGATCCCGGACAACCTGAACTTTGATTCTTTAAACAATCCTGAAAAATAGAACATCAACGATTTCAAACGTTGTTGACCATCGATCACCAAGTGTTTTGCGCCTTCGCCTTCTTTGTATAAAAAAATACCAGGCACGGGCAGGCCTAGTAGTAAGGACTCCACAAATTTTGAGGCTTCGGTTTTAGACCACACATACTGCCGCTGAAAATCAGGGACGTAATACTGTTCTTTTTTTAAACGTTTAACCAGTGCCTCCGCTTCAATGTCAGCACCATAAGAAGTTATCGAGTAAAGTTCAGATGCTGTGCTTTCTTCTGTATCACTATCATCATTTTCATCGGTATTGCTAAGGTCGAATAATTCTTCTTCTAGTGCTGCTCTTTCAATTGCCGACATATATCACCTCCCTCTAGATTTAGATTTTTTATTGAATGCCAAGAGCGCATTCTATGTGCTTTTTCAACTCAATATAATTCAAGTCACCAAGTACAATTCTAACACGAAGCACTAAAAAACTGCAACCAATGATAGAATAATAAAAACACCACATAGTTTCAAGTGCTGGAGCGTGATCTCGGCCTCTATACAACGGTTGTATCGTGCATACTGCATTTGCGGAGCGAAATTACAATTCCCTCCTTCAATAGACTTTTGCTTCGATGCACTTAACAACCACTTATTTCGCGTCGTAATGTAGCAGCTAAACTGACGTTTCTTCTCAGTCAGTTTTGATATAAAAAATCAGCAAATAAGCAGCTTTATTATTCGCTGCCACGCGATCGGAATTCGTCTGAATGACGGGCTTCTAGGCACGCTAAGAACCCTTTGGTCGCCGTATTTAATCAGTACTTGATCAGTCCCAACAGATAATCCCCGTACCCGCTTTTACGGAGGGGTTCTGCGAGGGCGGCCAGTTCTTCGGCGGTGATATAGCCGCGTTGGTAAGCGATTTCCTCTGGGCAGGCGATTTTGAGGCCTTGTCGTTTTTCAATTGTTTGCACGAAGGAGGATGCCTCCATCAGATGATCATGAGTTCCGGTATCCAGCCAGGCACTGCCGCGGCCGAGGAATTCCATTTGCAGTTGCCCCTGCTCCAGATACAGGCGGTTCAGATCGGTAATTTCCAACTCCCCGCGGGCGGAGGGTTTCAGGCTTTTGGCAAGGTCGACCACTTGGTTGTCATAGAAATAAAGGCCGGTAATCGCAAAATTGGATTTCGGATTTTCTGGTTTTTCCTCAACCCCGATCACTTTGCCAGTGTCATCAAATTCTGCCACACCATAGGCCGTCGGGTTCGCTACGTGATAGCCAAAAACAGTTGCGCCGCTTGTCCGCTCCGCCGCATTGGCAAGTGCCTTGCTGAACTGCGCGGCGTAGAAGATGTTATCCCCAAGGATCAGGGCAGACGGGTCATTGCCGATATGCTCTTCCCCCAGCAGGAACGCTTGCGCCAGACCATCAGGAGATGGCTGCTCCTTATAGGTGATGTTGATCCCCCATTTCGTCCCGTCGCCAAGAAGGCGGCGGAAGAGATACTGCTCCTCCGGTGTGGTAATGATGAGGATATCCCGGATCCCCGCCAGCATCAGGGTACTCAGCGGATAATAAATCATCGGCTTATCGTAAATGGGCATCAATTGCTTGCTCACCCCAAGTGTGAGTGGGTGAAGCCGTGATCCCGTGCCCCCTGCCAGAATAATTCCTTTATGCGCCATTTAAGCCCCCAACGCTTCGCTGATATTGCCACGGAGTTAAGCCAAGTTCTGCAGATCACACAACTAATTTGCGCGCGCCTGACAAGAAATCTTGATGTCTGTTGTTTTAAAACCGATATTTATAAAGAATTTGCGCATAAAATGATAAAGGCCAGCATGCAACAGGTCAGGGATTGGATTTTAAAAGAGGGTCGATTAGTAGCCGATCCCTTGGACTTTGTGAACCAACTGGCGGATCGTATCAATAACAGCGGCCTGCAACTGGATCGTATTCGCATCGGGTTTCAAACCATCCACCCGCAACTTGATATCTGGGCCTATATCTGGTCATCCGACACCCAAAAAAGTGAGGCAT
>JAEPMY010000140.1 GCA_017643685.1 Sneathiella sp. | reverse complement strand
GATATCAATCACCCCTTCCCCTACAGTCAGGTTAAAGCCTACCTGCGTTGGGTTAAAAGTATCATCAATCGACAGGTTGATGGTGCCCGACACCCCCAGATCAACCCCCTCCAGAATTTCCAAATCCGGAATTTCAGATGCCAGAAGATTGATCGGGAAATCCGTAATTTCCGTGCCGAGGGTCGTTGTCCGCTCCCGCCGGTCATAAATCGTGTTGGTGGTAATGTTGATCGGACGCCCACCGAGGTTCACAAGGCCAGAAATCTGCCCATTGACGCCCTCTTCGGTGCTCCAGATCACCATATCGGCAGAGTTCACCTGCCAACTGCGATCGAGCTTCAGATCCTCGATATAAAGGGAGGAGCGATAAATCTCCAGCCGTTGCAAATAGGCGGTCAGGTCAAATCCTGATTGCCGCTGCCCAAGCTCCGCCAGCAGTTTATGGATGGTTTCCGTATCAGCGGCAGAGGCAACCTCTTCTGCGTTGCTTTCGTATGAATAGCCAAGCTGCATCTGTCCATTTTCGGCCCGCAGCAATTTCAGCTTCAGCCCCTCAAATTCAAGGCCGGAGGGGGCAATTCGCTGCTCCAGTAACGCGTCTCGGCTGAAAGTTACGGTTACTTTCGGCACAAAGGCCACGGCTTCTTGATTGCGATCCACGCTTAAATTCGTGACAGCAAAGACCATGTTTTTGTCTTTGCTGTCCCACAGCATATCCAACTCTTCAAAGTCGAGGGCAACCTCTGGATACTGCTCCGCCAGAATCTCGGATAGATAAGGCGTCAGAAAAGAGAGGGAGACAGGGCCGTTGCTGACCGCAGCGATCAGAATGCCGACCACCACAACCCCGAGGACAACCACACTTAATAAAGTGCGGATCAGTATTTTTGCCGCGTGTTTGAACAAAACGTGCTATTCACTCATTAATCGTGCTTGACCATCGTCAAGGCAACAGAACCATTCATTGCTACACTATGACCAAATTCTGGATCAATAGATATGCCTGAGCCAAAAACTTTTTCATTTTTATCGGAAATTCAAAGCCTGCCACAGCCTTCCAACGAGGATTTTCTGCGCGTGGGATTAGAAAATTGGAACGATCTTCCGGCCGATAAGTTTAATCTGCCGAATTTAAGGGCGGAATTGGGCAATTCTGTGAATGGTCCGGAACTTCTGGCCGCCTTGTTTGGAAATAGTCCCTACCTCACCCATTGCGTGACGTCTGATCCGGAATTTTTTGAATGTCTGCTGACCGATGGTAGCGAAGCCGCGCTTGTGCGCCTGACCGAAGATATGGCGCGCGATGCCGCCCCGAGCAACGGCATGAACGAGGTGATGAAGGCCCTTCGCACCGCCAAGAAACGTGTCGCACTCCTGACCGCCTGCTGCGATATTGGTCAGGCTTGGCCGCTTTTAAAAATCACAAAGACCCTGTCAGACTTTGCCGGGGCCGCGGTTGATGCCTGCCTCGCCCATTTGCTGCTCGCCGCGTATGACAAGGGCGATCTGGTCCTCCCCCATCCGGAAGATCCCACATACAATTGCGGTGTGATCGTTCTTGGCATGGGGAAAATGGGCGCGTTTGAGCTCAATTATTCCAGTGATATCGACCTGATCATTCTGTTTGACCGGGAAAAGGTTACCTATACCGGGCGCAAAGACATGGATGAGTTTTTCATCCGCGCCACCCGCAATCTTGTCAAAATGATGCAGGACCGCACCGCCGATGGGTATGTGTTCCGAACCGATCTGCGCCTGCGGCCAGATCCGGGCGCCACGCCGATTGCCCGGCCCCGCGGCGCGGCGCATACCGATTACGAAAGTCAGGGGCAGAACTGGGAACGGGCGGCCATGATCAAGGCGCGCCCCGTCGCCGGGGATCTGAAATGCGGTCAGGAATTTATCGAATTCCTCCGGCCATTTGTGTGGCGCAAATTCCTTGATTTTGCGGCCATTGCCGACATTCAGGCCATTAAATCGCAAATTCACACCCACAAAGGGTTTTCCAAAATCACGCTGGATGGTCATAACATCAAAATTGGCCGCGGCGGCATTCGGGAAATCGAATTTTTCTGTCAGACCCAACAGCTGATTGAAGGGGGCCGCAACCCGAACCTCAGAACCACCACCACCATGGGCACATTGGATGCCCTGCTGGAGGCGGAGAATATCAAGGCGCAAACCCGTGATGATTTGTCCAAGGCGTATGTATTCCTTCGCACCCTTGAGCATCGCCTGCAAATGATCAATGACGAGCAGACCCAGCTTCTCCCCGATGAGCCGGAGCAGTTGGACCGCCTCGGTGTCTTTATGGGCTATAACGACCCGGCAGAGTTCCGAAACACCCTCAAAACCACGCTGGAAACCGTCCAAGGTCACTACGATCGCCTGTTCGAATTTGAAAAAAATGAGGAACGCAAAGCGGGCCGTCTTGTCTTCACCGGATCTGATGACGACCCGGAGACATTAGCCTCCATCACTGAGCTTGGGTATGAAGAGCCGGCGCTTGTTTCCCAAATCATCAGAGAGTGGCATCACGGACGATATCGCGCGACACGCACCACCCGCGCGCAGCAGCTTCTGACCGCCCTGATGCCGACGATTTTGGAAACACTGGCAGAGACCGCGAGCCCGGACGCCGCGTTTAAACGATTTGACGCTTTCCTGAAAAAGCTCCCCGCGGGGGTACAGCTTTTCTCCCTCTTCAGTGCCTACCCCAGCCTGTTGAAGCTGGTTGCCAAAATCATGGGCATGGCACCGGAGCTTGCGGATCGGTTATCCGCCAATTCCACATTGCTGGATGGGGTGCTGACCTCCGATTTTCTGGCGCCGCTGGAAAGCCGGGAGGAACTGACCGAGGATCTGGAGCTGATGCTGGGGACCGGACGGGATTTTCAGGATTATATGGATATCAGCCGCCGCTGGGTCAGTGATCTGAAATTCCGCATCGGGGTGCAAATCATTGATAATGTCGATCACGGCACCGGCCTTGGCGCAACGGTCGCAGCGGGGGAGCCACTCACCCGCCTTGCCGAGGTTATCATGAGCGTGATGTTGCCGCGGGTTGAGGCTGAACTGCAAGTGCGTCACGGAAAATTACCGGGCGGGCGATTTGCGGTTCTGGCAGCCGGCAAGCTTGGCAGCCATGAAATGACGCCCCGCTCTGATGCTGATCTGATTTTTGTCTATGACGCCGAAAATGAAAATCAGATGACCGACGGCGATAAACCCATTCCCGCAGGCCTGTATTATACCCGCCTGTCGCAGCGCTTTATCAACGCGCTCAGCGCCCTCACCGGCGAGGGATATCTGTATGAAGTGGACATGCGCCTGCGCCCTCATGGGAATTCCGGCCCCATCGCCCTGACCCTTTCAGGGTTTGATAAATACTATACCGAAGAAGCCTGGACGTGGGAGCATCTGGCCATCACCCGCGCCCGCCCCATCGCCGGGGATGCCAGCCTGATGGAAGAGGCCGCAGGGCATTTGAAAACCCTTCTCACCACAAAACGCGACCGCGCCAAAATCACCCAAGACCTGTTGGATATGCGCGCCCGTCTTGCAAAAGAACATGCCAGCAAACCCTATTGGGCCATCAAAAACTATCCGGGTGGCCTGATGGATTTGGAATTCATCTGTCAGTATCTGAAGCTCCTGCACGGGGCGGATCATCCGGAAATTCTGGATACCAACACCATCGCCGCCCTTGACCAAATGGTGTCGGCGGGCGTGCTCGACGCAAAAGTTGCGGCCGATTTACAAGCCGCAAAACGGCTTTATCTGAATTTGCAGGGGCTGATCCGATTGTCGCTGAAAGATCGCATCGTCAACGAGGGCATCCCCCTCGCCCTGAAAGAAGCGTTAGCGCGCGCCAACGACCAGAAGGATTTCGAAACCCTCTCGACCCATCTGGAGGTAACCTTAAACCAGATCGCCGGTTATTTTGATAAACTGGTTACGGTGGAGTGACGGTGAAGCTTGGTTTTACTCTAGTTAAAGAATGACCATATTTTCGAAAGAACGTGTCTCCGCCTAGTGATACATCTATGGAAAAATCATCAATTCTAACCGTTCAACACCTGCAACTTACGAATTGCCCATGCTCAGAACATTGGTTTCAGACTAAGCGGGGAATGAGGTAAGCGTTGCCCTCAACCCTTATCAGGTATTTAATATATAATTGGAAATTTAATATATTCAGACTTCACGTAATAGAAGTGATCAGTTTTAGGGTCATAAAATATTGGTCTACTGTCGGTCGTTATCTTGCCATTCAACACCGTTGATTTGCTGGTAACGGTGAATAAGCTACCTCTATGCTTAAAAGGGTATGAAACGGCTCTAACGCTTTCTTTTCCTACCCTTACCCAACGCCTATTCTCTGGGTGTTTAGATCTACTTAAAATCAAGATCCCTTTATTTTTTTCCTCAAAACCGTAACGCTCTTCTGAAAGCATTGCTGGAATTACATGGTCCGTAGTAATATGACGGGCTAAAGATTCTGAAGCAGACGTCAAGTTTTTGGCAAGCGAGCCTGAAAAGATCCCCCCCGGCGCTGGTAAATAACCTCTATTCGGCGACACAAACCCCTCCACATCATGAACATTTATCGGATGATTAAGCTCATGAAAGTTGGGAATCGCTGGCAGCATCTTCGCAAAAAAATCATATGGGAACTTTGAAATCATGACATTTTCAAAATACATAAACCCTGATGATTGAACGTTCTGATCTGCTCCCCCTCTAAACCAGTCGAACTGATCCTTTCCATCGGGAAAGGTTTTCTCAGGCGCAGGCTCCAGCGTAAATTTCTTAAATTTCAGTTCAGCATCTTCACGCTCGAAATAACTTCTCGCTGCAAATACCTTGATGAGCTGAGGATTAGCAGGACTATCTGCGATCGCGGAAATCGGTATAAAATCATCGCGCAAAAGGTTTCCGGTCTTATTTATCCCCTTAGCCTTCTGTATCAGTTTGCATGCATCTGGAATGGTCACAAGGACTGCCCGACCATCCTCAAGCAAAGCACCCGTTGACAAATCACGGGCCCTAAAATTGTAGGGTTGGGATTCAAATAAATACTGAAGATACTCCCCGAAATATTCCTTGAAGCAAGGGACACGCCGGTTAATTGATACCTCTTCCCCGCCCACTTCTAACTCGATTGAAACATCATACATCGGGGTCTTGCCGGTATAGAGTTGGTAATACTCTTTGCCATTGTTCCATGCCCACCACAAGAAAATCGGCAGCAGGAGAAATAATGCAACTCTTAGTATTTTTAAGCCCTTATTCATGTGATACCGGACAACACCTGATTTACTGAAAACCTTCAATAACATAGACCGTCACACAGTATTCACATTAAACAAATATGTCAATTTATGGTTGTTTAAAATTTTAACAATAATCTATAAGGTTACACCTTGGCATCGCTCCCGATCCCTTAGCACCAAATATTGCTTCTGAAACCCCACCAACTCTTTTGATAATATGGTCACCCATGAAGGCTAGACTCAAGTGGACAGTGATGGGTCTTTGAATGGGCTGGATAACATATAAAAAAGATCCCCGGAGAACTTGGTCCCCGGGGATCTGACTTTGTACTGACGCTCGGAAGGTGCGGGATTATTTCTTGGTTGTCGCTTTTTCAAACTCTTCCTTGGATAGCTCGCCGTTACCGTCGAGGTCGGCGCCCTTGAACTGCGCATCTGTGACAGTTGGCATTGCAGTTACCAGCTCTTGCATGCTGATTGCGCCGCTTTTGTCCGTGTCCACAGTTTCAAATGTCATGCCCTCAGCATGAGCAGATACGAATGCGATCGTTGTGAATGCGGCTGCTGTCGTCAGAATTTTTTTCATTGGTCAACTCCAATAGTTATTCGAAAAAGTGATCCCCCTCAACGACTTGGTCGTAAGGGTCACTGAGCAAAGTCATGCCGTGCTCGAGGAGGTATTTGACCTTCGATCATGGCAAAATAGGGCTCAAAAAAAGACCCCTTGGTGGAGTTTTCAAGGCAGCCTTGCCGAGAAGCTCTTGTATCCTTGGACAACCACTGTTAAGTCAAAAACAGGTTTTCAATTAATATAGGAATATCAGCGCGATGACAGAAGCAGGAAGCCCCGTACCGGCGTTCGAAATGCCGACAGATTCAGACGGCACCATCAGTTCAGAGAGCTTGAAGGGCCAAAAATACATCGTCTACTTCTACCCTAAAGACAGCACCCCCGGCTGCACGACCGAGGCGAAAGACTTTACCGCCCTGAAATCCGAATTTGACGCGCTAGGCGTGAAAATCATTGGCGTATCCAAAGACAGCCTGAAACGCCACGAGAATTTCCGCAAAAAACAGGAACTGGATGTGATCCTTGCCAGTGACGAAGGCACCGAATATTGCGAAGCCTTCGGCGTTTGGGTCGAGAAGAACATGTATGGCAAAAAATACATGGGCATCGAGCGCGCCACATTCCTGATCGATGGTGAAGGCATCGTCCGCAATGTCTGGCGCAAGGTGAAGGTGAAAGGCCACGCCGACGCCGTGCTGGAGGCTGCAAAAGCGCTATAAG
>JAEPMY010000097.1 GCA_017643685.1 Sneathiella sp. | reverse complement strand
TATTTTGGTCTCGACAAAATGTTATTGGGAGCGATGTGATGGATGATCAAATGATCCTGGCACTTGTTGTCGGCGGAGCAACTCTTCTCGTAACGCTTATTCTTGGATTTGCGCTAGTTGGCGGCGATAATAACTCAAACAGTACCAAACGGAGACTTGCCGAAGTCGGTCATGGACATGGTCCGGCAGAGCCGAAACCGCAAGCGAGAAACTCTGCCCGCCGTCAGGATAATGCCAGCAGCATCAAGCTGGTTGATAATCTTGTTCGTAAGCTGATCCCAAAACCCGCTGAGCTTAGAAGTCGTCTGGATAAAACAGGTATGAAGCTCTCTATCGGGGAATATTTCCTGATGTGCTTGGTTATGATGGCTTTGGTGTGGGTGATCATGCGCTTCACCTTTAATTTTGGCTGGATGCTTACCATTCCTGTGGGGCTTTGCGCTGGATTAATGATGCCTCATTGGACAATTGGGTTCTTGGGCAAGCGGCGCGTCAACAAATTTATGAAGCATTTTCCAGAAGCGATTGAGCTTTTGGTTCGTGGCCTGAGAGCAGGGCTTCCCATCAGTGAAGCGATCGTTACCATTGGTAAAGATGCTCCTGAACCTATCGCGACAGAGTTTCGTCGGGTTGCAGATGCCATTCGGATTGGTAATGGGGTTGAGGACGGGCTTTGGGATGTCGCAACACGGATTGATACTCCGGATTTCAAATTCTTGATTATCGCCATCTCTATTCAACGGGAGACAGGTGGTAACTTGGCTGAAACACTGGCGGGCCTTGCGAATACCCTTCGGAAAAGGCGTCAGATTAAGTTGAAGATCAAGGCGATGTCTTCTGAAGCGCGCGCCAGCGCTTGGATTATCGGCTCATTACCTTTCATCATGTTCTTTCTACTTTGGCTGGCCAATGACGAATACATTACCATGCTGATCGATGATCCGCGCGGTATTTACATGATTGGTGCCGGTCTAACGATGATTGGAACCGGTGTCGCGGTAATGTTTAAAATGGTCCGCTTCGAGATTTAAGGGAGAGGTGCAATGGACATAACAACACTTCTTCCCGATTGGATGAAATCAGAAGATATCATGGCTATCGTGGCTGGTGTCGCAGCTTTTGTATCCTTTTTGATGATCTGGAATGCGCTTCTTGTGAAAGATACACTTCCGGACCGGATCAAGAAGCTCGACAGTCGCCGGAAAAAACTGAAAGACGATCTGGTCCATAAGAAAACACAGCGTAGCCCTCTGATCGCTAAAGAAACCTTGATGCACCGTGTGGTGAAAAAGCTCAAGCTGATGAAGGGGGAAGGCGCACGCCAAATCTCTGCGCATTTGGCTCAAGCTGGTTGGCGCTCTAAGGATGCGCTGGTCACCTACCTTTTCGCACGTATATCTTTGCCCCTGTTCTTAATCACATTCGGGGTTATTTATTTCATAATCCAGAACCCTTTTGAGTGGCCATTAGGTGGGGGGATCGCCGGCGTTGTTGGTATGGGTGTCGTTGGATATGCCCTGCCCGGAATTTTGGTGAAAAACCAAATATCCAAGCGTTATAAGGAAATGCAGAAATCTCTGCCGGATGCACTGGATTTGCTGGTCATTTGTACCGAAGCTGGGCTTAATTTGGATAGTGGTTTGGATCGGGTCTGCCGTGAGATTTCAAACTCTGCCCCGGAACTTGCTGATGAGTTTGGATTGACCTCAATTGAGCTTGGCTTCCTTGCCGACCGGAAAGAGGCTTTGATGAACCTTGCTGCCCGGGTCGATTTTCAATCCATGAATACGCTTGTAAACACACTACTTCAGACCGAAAAATATGGTACGCCGCTTGCTGTGGCGCTGCGCGTGTTGTCCGCGGAAATGCGGGATGAGCGCCTGATGCGTGCAGAAGAAAAAGCGGCGCGCCTACCCGCGATTATGACCGTACCAATGATTGTCTTTATCCTGCCAGCCCTGTTCATTGTATTGATAGGACCGGCGGTGCTTCGCGCCATTGACGCCTTTGGTGGCTAGGAAGCTTGTTCCTCTGCCTCGCCATTGATAGCGTCCAAGAAGGCGTCTCCGTACTTTTCGCGTTTCGTTGCGCCAATGCCAGAGATTGAGCTAAAGGCTGTCATATCTGTTGGACGCAAATGAACCATTTCCAACAAGGTGCGGTCATGGAAAATCACATAGGGTGGGACATCGGCCTCTCGCGCGAGTTCTAAACGAAGTGCTTTTAACTTGTCAAAGAGTGCCTGTTCTTCTGGATTGTCCAGAATTTTAGGTGAAACGCGCGCTTGCCCTGAAGATTTTTCCTCTCGGCGGATGGCGAATTTAGCATCTCCCTTTAAATATGATCGGCAGCTTTCTTTCAGTGAAAGGGCACCATACCCTTCCATATCCTGATGGATGAGATCTCTAGCAAGGAGGCTTCGGATCAGTGCTTGCCATTCATGACGGCTATTATGCTTTCCCTCTCCAAAGAGAGGCAGTTGGTCGTGCGCCAGCTCCGTCACCTTGTCACTTTTGTTTCCGGTTAGGACATTGACGATATGACCCGCGCCAAAGATCTGTCCTGTTCGATAAATACAGGAAAGAGCAAGTTGAGCATCTCTCGTAGCATCTTGAATATCTGGCGGGGTCAAGCAGTTATCACAGTTCCCGCACGGCTCCGACTTTTCGTTGAAATAATTCAGTAGAATTTGCCGCCTGCAAGCCAGTTCCTCTGCGTATCCAAGAAGGGCATTAAATTTCTGATGATCTGCGATCCGTTGCTCTGCTGAGGGGTTATCGTTCAGCATCATCCGAAGGCGGGCGATATCCTGTTGCCCATATATCATCCAGGCCGTTGCAGGCAGCCCATCACGGCCTGCGCGTCCTGTTTCCTGATAATAGGCTTCCATATTCTTCGGCAAATCAAGATGAGCGACAAATCGGACGTTGGGTTTATCGATACCCATTCCAAAAGCAATCGTTGCAACCATAATCAATCCTTCTTCTCGAATGAAGCGGCTTTGATTATGGGCTCTTTCGCCTGCTGTTAAGCCAGCATGATATGGCAAAGCCTCAAACCCATTCTCCTGCAGTTTTGCAGCGATGGTTTCGACTTTTTTTCGGGACATGCAGTAAACAATCCCTGCATCACCATTATGGCGGTGTTTGATGAATTTCATCAGTTGCGCCATGGCGTTATTTTTGCCGCCTACATGATAGGAGATGTTGGGGCGGTCGAAACTGGATCTAAAAATTTGTCCATATTGGAGGCCAAGCCTACTGATAATGTCTTTCTCTGTCCGTTCGTCAGCAGTTGCGGTTAGGGCAATGCGGGGAATGCCGGGGAATGCCTCCTGTAATTGTTCCAGTTTTAGGTATTCCGGGCGAAAATCATGTCCCCAATGAGAGACACAGTGTGCCTCGTCGATAGCAAATAGGCTGATATTGAGTGTCTGGAGAAAGTCGATGAAGCCGGGGGCTGACAACCGCTCCGGCGCTACATATAGAAGTTTCAAGTTCCCGTTTTTTAGATCATTGAAAATCTGGCTTTGCTCTTCCGGTGGACAGTTGGAGTTTAAGGCCGCGGCCGGTATTCCAAGGGCGAGAAGGGCCTCTACCTGATTTTGCATGAGGGCAATCAACGGAGAAATTACAATAGCTGTCCCATCAAGGCAGAGGGCTGGAATTTGGTAGCAAAGGGATTTGCCACCTCCCGTCGGCATAAGAACCAGTGCATCCCGGCGGGAGAGGGCCGTATTTATAATCTCTTCTTGCGGTCCCCGAAATTCAGGATAGCCAAAAGTGTTCTGAAGTATTTCGCGCGGTGATACAGACATACAGCATTTGGTATGCTGTTTCGAAAAACTAATCCAGATATTTTATGAAATGGTCGAAAATTCACGGGATATCGTTTGCCGCGTTTGATTATGCTGCTGAGTGTTTCGCGAATGTTTTCTCCACCATTGCGATATTTCCATCTTCTTTCAGGGAAAAGTCGGCTCCTGCATACCTAGCGCCATTTCCAGCACATAACCATGCGATTGCAAGAGCGGGAATAGTTGGCGAAATATGTACAGATGGATCTAACTTGCTGACCGGATTAAGACCAGATTTTTTGATGGCTGTTTGCATATGTGTTGCAACTGTACCTGGGCTTAGTCCGACGATTGTGATTCCATCTTCCGCATATTCTTTATGGGCACATTTCGTAAGCGACAATGCAGCAGCTTTGCTGGAGCAATAATGGCTCCAGCCTTCCAGACTGCTGACAGCCGCGCCTGAACTGATATTAACAATAACACCATGCCCTTGCTGCTGCATAACGGGCAAGGCGGCCCGCAGCCCAAAATAGACACCTTTATAATTGGTGTCTGCGGCTTGGCACCAGGCAAGCGGATCAGAGGTGGCAAGCTTGGAAATTGGGTCAATAAGCCCTGCATTATTTATGAGAAAATCAAACCTCCCAAATGTTGATAAACATAGTTCGATGCTCTCTGTCAGCGTTTCGTATTTTGTGACATCGCCAGCGTATGTTTCGGCAAGCCCTCCTTGTTTGATAATCTCGGATTTAAGTGATGCCAGTTTTTCTTTGTTTCTGGCAACAGGGATCACCTTGCATCCTAATGCTGAAAGCTCTTTTGCAGTTTGCGCACCAATTCCGGTACTCGCGCCTGTAATGACGGCTGCTTTATTCAGTAGAGAATTTATCATTTTGCTGTCTCCTGTGCTGGAAAAGCAGAATGACTGATTTAAAATAGCGCATAAATATCGTTGCTTGCATTATATTAGTGTATAAACTGCATTAATGGATCTGCAATCACTCAAAACGTTTATCGCGGTCGCCCGAGACGGCAGTTTCGCAGAAACGGCCCGCCGACTGTCATTAGACCCTTCCCAAGTCTCTCGTCAGATTGCAAATCTTGAAAATGAACTTGGGTTTCGGCTTTTTCATAGAACAACCCGGACCTTATCTTTTACAGAAAGTGGGAAAATATATTTCGATCGTGCCTTGTCTGCGGTTGAGGTTTTGGATATCGCCCAAGCGGCGGCAGGGGAGGTATCGGCCAAACCGAAAGGAAAGCTGCGTCTTTCTCTCTCTCATGCCTATTGTCAGATGAAGTTTCTTCCAGTTTTAAAGGAATTTACTACCAAATATCCGGAAATTGAGCTGGAAGTTGTTGTGAGTGATGAAAATCTAGATTTGGCCTCTGAGCAAATAGACCTCGCAATTCGGCATACGCCAAGCATTGAAAATGAATATATTTGCACGCGCTTGCACCCAACCTCTTATCAAATTGTGTGTAGTTCTTCTATTGGGGCTGAGCTTAATCTAAAGCATCCCTCTGAACTGTCAGAGGTATCTGTTTTGAAGCTTAATTTAAGCGAGGAGCAGCAGATTTGGCATTTCAGAAACGGTAGCGAAGAAATCTCTATCCCGGTTAAGGGGTTGGTATCGCTCAATAGCCCTCTCAGTCTGTTGTTTGCGGCATTGGAGGGTGGAGGGGTTGCTATGCTGGCCGATTGGCTAGTTGATAGGGAACTTGAGAAAGGCAGTCTACTTCGTCTGTTTTCAGAGTATGAGGTGAGCGCAAGATCATTTGAGACTGCTGCCTGGCTTCTTTATTTGAATAGAGAGCATTTGCCGCTAAAGGTGCGTGTCATGATTGATTTTTTGAAAAGCCATCTTGGAACACACTGAACAGCGATGACGTCATCGCTCAAATCGAGAGAGACGTTCTTGCAGTTCGTGGATTTTAATGGCTGCATCGGCGAGTAAGTTCCTAAGCCGAGCGTTTTCTTCATCTGCATGCCGAAGTCGTTTTACATCTCGCTCATTGTGCACACGTACTTTTTTACGCCATCTATATATTGTGGCGCGAGATACATTGTGACGTCTTGTGACTTGATCAATGCTGAGGCCCCCGTCTAGGTCTGCCAATATTTCTTCGATTTCTTCATCTGTGTGATGTCGTCTTTCCATTTCGTGCCACCATTCCGCATTAGCTGTCGTCACCGCCGGTTTTCTTCCCCATTTCCGAAACAACATTCTGCAGTGCAGAGAGGTTGTCTGTAATCGAGCTACCCGCGATCAATTCTTGCGAAGCTTTTGCCGCGGCGGCAGGGTCGGTTGTTAAGAGCTGACGGGAGGCCGCCAACGTCACTGCATTATGGATGGAGTAACTATGCTGTTGTTGGGCAATTGTGTTTTGCAGGGCAAGGCCGATACTGTGCGCCAGTTGCTGATAGAGAATTCCCACGGCTTCAGCAGGCGCTTCGCCAACAACTTTCAAGCTGGTTTGCGCCACTGCTTCTGTAATCTGGCTATTTACATATAAATCTTCTGACATGTCCTTGCTCCCGAATAGTTACCGGATGGGATGGCGATCAGGCCTTAACCTTTACTGCGCCCTGATTTTGGGGCAGCACCTTCCGCATCATTATCGTCACTATGTGCCTCGGAATGGAAGTTGGGCTGGATAATAACGGGTGAAAAATGAATTGGTTGCTGCGAGCGGGCCTTCGGTTGCAGGATCAGCTGTATATTTTGTGATAACGCCGCCAGGTTAAGCGTGTTGACATGCTGTTGATTAGACACCGAATTTTGCAGCGCAGCCCCCATCGATTGGGCCATCGTCTGATACAGGGTGGCCATAGAATTTGCTGGTGCCAGGCCAATATTCATGGTGTTTGTTTGTGTGACCGCATCTGTAATCTGACTGTTGACCGACCGTGTATGGGGCTCTTTGCTTGCTTTGCTGTCTGTCATGCCTAACTCCAAAAATAGAAAAGGATTGTCTGAACCTCACAGGTAAAGACGGTGTACCCGGGGAAATGTGAGGTTCAGACATTCGACTGCCGCGCTGGCGGCGGCAGAGGAACAACACCTGTTAGCCGTTGAAACGTGGCGTGTTCGGTGCTTCGCGGTTAAACGCAGACATGACACCTTTCAGGGAAGCCATTGACTCAGCGATTGGGTTGCCGCTCAGAATTTCCTGAGTTGCTTTGCCCTGTGTCGCCGTATCCAAGCTATACAGGACCGTGACAGCACCCGTTACGACGGCACTATCGATAGAGTTTTTGTGTTGTTGGTTGGCGACCATGTTCTGCATGCTCATACCGGTGCTCTGTGCGAGCATCTGATAAAGCATACCCATGGACTCGGCCGGGGCATCGCCCAAAACTTTCACGTTTGATTGTGTAACAGCGTCAGTAATCTGACTATTCATCCAGGTATTTTCAGCCATAAGGGCTCTCCATTATTTCAAATGATTTAGGGGGAAGAGGCGTGTTGCTTTCTCTTTAGAAGGCGTTCGCCGCTGCCTGCAGGGCGGTCAAGGATTCCGCAATCGGGTTGCCGCCAAGAACTTCAGATGTTGCTTTGGCAGCGGTAGAGGCTGAAAGGTTATAGAGAACACTCGTACCTTGCGTTGCAACCGCTAGATCAATGGTGGATGCGCTCTGCTGGTTGGAAACCGCGTTTTGCATGCTGGCACCAACTACCTGACCAAACACTTGATAAGTATTCGCCATGGAAACGGCAGGAGCCTCGGCAAGGTTGCTCACATTGGCTTGTGTAATGGAATCTGTAATTTGGGAATTTACCGGGGTATCGCCTGGCATAATTGTAACTCCTTAATATGCGTTATGGGCAAATGAAGGTTTCCTGTATTAAGAACCTTCTTCTTCCGCTTTTGACGATTTCAGATCACCGATAATCGCCTTGAGCGTCTCGAGGATTTCCGAATTACTCTCATTCACCAGCATCTCACGGGTAGAACCGGCATCAGCCGCCCCGTCCAGATTGAACAGCATGCTGATCCCTTGGGAGACAATTGCGCTATCAATGGTGTTCATGTTTTGCTGATTGGCCACAGCATTCTGCATGGCAACACCGGCTGATTGGGCAAGCATCTGATACGCGGTTGCCATGGATTGCGCTGGCGCATTTCCAAGGACAGCCAGGTTTGATTGCGTGACCGCATCTGTAATCTGACTATTTACAGGCGTATCCTTTGCCATTTTATTCCTCCGTCTATTCTGGTGAATGAGACCGTATTCAGTTGTCCTGTTTGACAGCGAAAAGACGGGGGCTTTTGAGACTATGTGAAAAAAAATGCTTCCAATTCTTCTTCTGTCTTGCGAATACTCTCATTCTGAAAACTATCGAATTGACAAAAAATATATAAAAAACATACACTTGCGCTCGTAAATGGGCGAGGTTGATGGAATGATCGCGAAAACTGAAGAAGATATTGCAGGCCTGAAAGAAATCGGCAGCATCATTCGGACCGTGCTGGATGAGATGGAGGCGGCTGTACGCCCCGGTATCTCAACATGGGATCTGGATCAGATCGCAGGAAAGCTGTTTAAAGAGCATGGTGCCCGCTCTGCGCCGATGCTGGCATATAATTTTCCAGGCTATAGCTGTATCTCCGTTCATGATGAGGCTGCTCACGGTATTCCGGGGGAGCGGGTCCTGATCGAAGGAGAGTTGGTTAATATCGATGTCTCAGCGGAGAAAAATGGTTACTGGGCTGACTCTGGTCGGTCTATCCCCGTGGGAGATACTCCATCCCATTTGTTGGAGCTTTGTAAAGCGACCAAAGCTTCGTTAGAGGCAGGGTTAAAAGCCGCGAAAGCGGGAAATCAGCTGAATATGATTGGCCGTGCGGTCGAGCAGGTCGCTACCAAGCGTGGTTATCGGATTATCGATGGGCTTGTGGGGCACGGCGTCGGGCGGAATATCCATGAACCACCAGAGGTTCATAATCGCTTTCAGCCAAGTATGCGCGAAAAGCTGGAGGAGGGATTGGTTATTACTATTGAGCCATTCCTCACAAAAGGTGTTGGCCGTTATAAAGAAGCGGATGACGGGTGGACTTTGCTGACTTGGGATGGCTCTCCATCCGCTCAGTATGAGCATACCTTGATTATCACCAAAGGCGCTCCCATCATCCTGACCTAAGGTTAGCCCCCCATTTTTTTGACGATGCTATCCATCGCAACCGCTGTGGCGGCAATGGCATCTGCTGTTATGCCAGCAATTTCCTGACTGGTTTGGGCTGTCAGGGCCGTTGCCCCGGCATTTGTCACGGAATTCAGACCGGTAACAGAAGTGGTGGTTTGTGAATTCAGCGCCTCGGTTATTGCGGCGGTTTGGGCGTTATAGGATTGACCAATTGTCGTTTTTTGCGCGCTTAATGTGGCGGCTTCGGCATTTTTGAGGGCGGTTATGACGCTGCCATTGGCGGTATTGACGCTATTTAGGACGTTCGAATTGATCGTTGCATTTTCTAGAGCTAGGCCGGAAGAGTGGGCCGCGAATTGATAAAGAAGGCCCATCGCGAAAGACGGGCTCTCCTCGACATTTCCCATCATTGCTTTCAAGCTCTCTTTGGCTGATGGTTTTGTATCTTCTGCCATTACGAATTACCTGCGGCGCCGGGCTGATCTGCTTGCCCTTCAGCACCGTTTGAGTTGCCGCCTTCAACTGTGGTCTCCTCAGCGTCTGATGATGGAGCAGGCTGACCTTTGGTAATGGCGATCATTTGCTCCCAGTATTTTAGCCTGTCATTCACGGTGATATTCTCCACTTGTCGGCTTAACCCTTCCCAAAGAAGATTACCTGTTCCTGCACCTAAAGCCGCAGTGCCGAGAACATTCAGGTGATTTTGTGCCGTTGCGGAGTTTTGCGCACTGATACCAGCGGCCTGCGCCATGGTGAGATACATGCTGGCCATAGCGGTGGGGGCAGCGCTTCCAATAACAAGTTCATTTACCGCAGTAACGGAGTCGAGGATCGGGTTTGAATATTTGGCGTCATTATTTGTCGTCATAAGTAAAACTCTCATTTCTATTTCAACCATGCATAAGACGTGTCTGCTTTCTTTTTGTAATGGTCTGGAAAATGAGACAAAAATCGGAATTATCTTTATTTCATGAGATTAATCTCAATAAATATTATAATAGAATAAAAATATAAAAAAGCACTTTAAAAGTGCATAATGCAACCTAAATCAAGTCTCTTCACATTCAATTCTTAGTATTGGTGTTTTTTAGGAGGGGCTTTTGGTTAGAAAAACTAAATCGGCGCATCAGGCGGCGCCAGAAATCAAGGCAGTTCCGTCTGGTTCAGTTCAACCATCTCCTCAAGAGGGTACAGCAACTTTGAAAGTTGTTGTTTCAAACCGGGCTGAATTTGAAAGCCACGCTGCTTTTTGGCGGGTATGGAATGAACACCGTGATTATTTGAAGCGCCTCAGCATGATGTGGATGAATGTGAATGCCATGGACGCGGAAGATGCTCTTAGTTTGGCGACGTTGCGAGCCTATGAGAAATACAATGACCATGCGGATCAAATCAATAACGAGCGGGCGTGGTTTGCGCGCCTTCTTCATAATATCTGTATTGATCTACATCGGGCGAATACACGGCGTTTCCGTCTCAATGAGAAGGTGAAAGAGGTTGTAGAGATCGATAACACTCCAACAGAGAATGTGGATTTAAGTCCAGAGGGAGAACTTCTAAATAGCGAGCTTGGGGCCCTGATCTCAGGGGCAATTAACAAACTTCCCCCAAAACTAAAAGCTCCTTTGGTTATGCGTCTGGTTGAGGGGGAGGAATATGCGGACATTGCAGAGCGGTTGGGAATATCCAATGATAATGCCCGCAAACGGGTGCAGCAGGCACGGGCAATATTGCGCCGTCATCTGGCACCTTGTCGGGAGCGGGAGTAGCTTACTTTAGGTGATAGGTCAGTGCCTGCTTTAAAAACGCCGCGACCAGATCTTCTGGAAAGCCTTTCTGATCATCAAACAGGAGACCTCGTGTTTTATCGAAGCGGATTTGATCACCGGATAGTATTTTGAAATCCTCGATTAATCTTGTCTGACAGGGCACATAAACCCCATAAGTACTGGATTTTTCTTTCCATGCGAGGCGAATACTGGTTCCGGATTTGGGTTTGTGGGTCAGATAACTTGCCTCTCCCCATTTCAAGCATTCTTCGATCTGCCCAATCTCAGGGGTAGCGGCCGCAATCTCAAAAATCATTTGCCGAATACGTTTAAGCCTGTTGGCCGCATTAACGGGTATGCCGTCGAAAGTAGCCGCGACATCATCAGGTATTTGGGGAATGAGTTTTTCCATGCCGTAAAGATGCAAAACTTTGCGATCTCCCGCAATTTATATTTCAGAATTTTCGCACATGCAAAAGTTTCAAGGCTGTCTTTCGGCATTGTAACTGGCAATTTTCGTTTAGTTCATGTATGAAGCTGGACTTTTGGTGCATCGCACAAATATGAGTTTTCAAGTGGATGGGTGGTATTTTGCAAGCAAATACAAACAACCTGAGTTCGATGGTGGAGAGATTTACGCCATCACGCATTAAAACAGAGCTTTTGTCAGGCCTCACTGTGGCCCTCGCATTGGTTCCAGAGGCTGTTGCCTTTGCTTTTGTCGCGGGGGTTCATCCACTGGTTGGCCTTTATGCTGCTTTTCTCGTTGGTCTGATCACAGCTGTATTCGGCGGCCGCCCTGGTATGATCTCTGGTGCAACGGGCGCCCTTGCTGTTGTGATGGTAAGCCTGGTTGCCACACATGGTGTTGAATATCTGTTTGCAACCGTTGTGTTGATGGGCATTTTGCAAATTCTGGCGGGGATTTTCCGTTTGGGTAAATTTATCCGAATGGTGCCATATCCTGTTATGCTCGGTTTTGTGAACGGTCTCGCGATCGTCATTTTCCTGGCGCAGCTTACCCAGTTTAAAGTCCCCGGGGCCGACGGCAGCATGGAATGGATGCAGGGTAGTAGCCTATACATGATGCTGGGATTGGTCCTGCTGACGATGGCTATTATTTTTATCATGCCTAAAATCACCAAAGCGATCCCGGCGCCATTGGTTGGTATCGGGGTTGTCTCCATTTTGGTAATTGCGCTTGGTTTGGATGCGCGGACCGTTGGTGATATGGCCTCCATCGCAGGCGGTTTGCCGGAGTTCCATATTCCGATGGTTCCGCTCGATATGGAAACCTTTACCATTATTCTGCCTTATGCGGTAATTTTGGCGGCGATTGGCCTGATCGAAAGCCTGCTGACCCTAAACCTTGTCAGTGAGATGACAGATACACAAGGCGGCGCCAGTAAGGAATGTGTGGCGCAGGGCGTTGCTAACACGGTCACTGGTTTCTTCGGCGGTATGGGCGGGTGCGCTATGATTGGTCAAAGCATGATCAATGTTACCTCCGGTGGGCGGGAGCGTCTCTCCGGTATTTCCGCAGCTTTATTCCTGCTTGTTTTTATTCTGTTTGCTGCCCCATTGATTGAGCGAATTCCGCTCGCTGCGTTGGTAGGGGTTATGTTCATGGTGGTTATTGCCACATTTGCATGGTCCAGTTTGCGCATTTTGAACAATATCCCGCGAAGCGATGCCTTTGTTTTGGTTCTTGTATCCTGTGTGACGGTAATCAGTGATCTTGCAATCGCGGTTGTTGTCGGTGTGATTGTCGCGGCCCTCGTTTTCGCTTGGGAAAGTGCCAAGAAGGTTCATGCTCGCGTGGACGTGACGGCCGATGGATCCAAGGTTTACATGCTTGAAGGACCACTGTTCTTTGGGTCTGTATCCAGCTTTCAAGAGCTGTTTGACCCAAAAACCGATCCTGCCGATGTGATCGTTGATTTCCGAAATTCACGTGTGGTGGACCATTCGGGCTTGCAGGCGATTGAAGCCTTGGCTGAGAAGTATAGTAATGCCGGCAAGCAGTTGCATCTCCGTCACCTTAGTAAAGACTGCCGCAGTCTTTTGCAGAATGCGCAGCATATGGTGGAGATTTCAGTTCTGGAAGATCCGCGCTACGGTGTTGCCACAGACTACGAAAAATAATCGGCGGGCTGTCCTTCGGAATTGTTGGACAGCCCCCCTTTTTCCTGAAATATTAGGGTAGTAATCACATACTAATTGGCGCTATTCCTTTCTTTGGGGAGACTCGAAATGGGTTTTTTTGAAAACCTTAATATTGAAGAAGTAGGGCAGGAACTGATCACAATCCTGACGACCTACGGCCTGGATGTTCTGGGCGCGATTATCATTCTGATCATTGGTAACTTCATTTCCAAGAAGGTACCGCAGACACTCACAAAAATTATGGATAAACGGAATGTGGACAAAACAGTAGTTCACTTCCTCGGCTCACTTGTCCGTATGTCCATCTTGATTGTCACTTTGCTTCTGGTGCTGGCACAGTTCGGCGTTCAGACGGCCAGCTTGATCGCCGTGCTTGGTGCCGCCGGTCTTGCCATTGGCCTCGCGCTTCAGGGAACTCTGTCCAACGTTGCTGGCGGTGTGATGCTGTTGATTTTCCGCCCGATGCGTGTTGGTGACTTTGTTGAAGCGGCTGGTCATTCCGGTACGGTCAAGGCTGTAAACCTCTTTACGACTGAACTTGCAACTCCGGATAATGTTCAGATCTTGCTTCCAAACTCATCTGTTTGGGGTAGTGCGATCCGTAACTTCAGCTTCCATCCAACACGCCGGGTGGACTTCCTGATGGGTATCTCTTACGAAGATGATATCAACAAAGCTATGGATGTCTTTAAAGGCCTGATCGCTGCTGACGAACGGGCACATAAAACACCTGAGCCGGTTGTGGTCGTTTCTAACCTTGGTGATAGCTCTGTGGATATTACAGTGCGCATCTGGTGTGATGCTGCAAACTACTGGCCGCTGAAATTCGATCTGACCAAAGCCTTTAAAGAAGGCCTCGACGGTGCAGATATCAGTATTCCTTACCCACATGTTCATGTGGTTAAAGATTAAGACCGATCCATTTATGGATATGAAAAGGGCCTCTGATGAGGCCCTCAGACTGCTGACAAAGTCCTCGCTATTTGCGGGGACTTTTGATTCAATGGGGAATGCTTAAAAAACCCACTCCTTTACAAACCGAACTTGAGATGGTGACGCTTGACAGTT